>JAXIPB010000007.1:0-9178 GCA_045403155.1 Micromonosporaceae bacterium | reverse complement strand
TTCCTAAACCGTGTGTCGCAGGTTCGAATCCTGCCGGGGGCACCCAAAACATGGGCACGGTCGTCACGATCCCTGGTGATCGAGGCGACCGTTTCGCTGTCAGACGGTGCTCGATGACCGCTTTAGGTTGCCGATTGCTCTGGACCCGAACGGCAAGGTTTGCTCGTCTGACAGCCCAGGTCAAGGCCGCTTCTGGCCGAGTCTGCCGACCGGCGACTGACACTTGTTGTATCACCCCAGGGCCGCCGTATAGGCGTAGGCCGGTCCGGCATGGCTAACCGGTCCCTGGTCACCCGCATCCGTACCTCTGGTGGGCCGTCCCACGACCTGCTCGTGCTGCTTGATCAGCACCGGGTCATGACCACTGTGCAGCTTGCTCGGGCGAGTGGCGTGCCTGAGCGGACGGCGCGGTACCGGATCGAGAGGCTGCACTCCGCCGGGTTGGTCGACTTTGCGCGACCCGGTCGAGAGCGCGGGTCGGCACCACGACACTGGTGGCTCCGGCCTTCAGGTGCTCGGCTCGTGGCGGGGACGGCGGCGGCTGACGGTCGGCCGTCAGGGCTGTTCGTGGCGCATGCGGCCGCGATCACGGCGGTGTGGCTGGCGCTCGTCGAGCGTGGCCCGGCGGCCGGCATCGAGGTCACTGGGTGGCTGACCGACCGGGCGGGCTGGCAGGAGTGGACCCGCGCCGACCGGTGGTCGAGTCATCCGCTCCGGCTGACACCGGACGCGGTCGCCACGCTCACCGTCAACGGCGCGGAGGCCGTGGCGTTCGTCGAAGTCGACCTCGCATCAATGACCCAGACCGTGCTCAAGCAGAAGGTCGCCCGCTACCTCGCCTACGCCGACGACCTCGCCTGGCAGGACCTCTATCCGTACTGCCCGCCGATGCTGCTGTTGACCACCACCGGTACGAGGGCGGCCAGCTTTGTGCGCGTTGCAGGGCAAGTACTCGTCCGGCACCGGCACGGCACTGATGACCACGACCGGGCCGCAAAGCTCGTTGCCAGCGCCTGCGGGCACGTACGCGACCCCGCCAGCGCGGTCACCGAGCCTTGCTGGGCGCTGCCTGACACCTCCGACCTGACCCTCGCCGAGAGCCTGGCCGAACGAGCTGAGGCGAAGGACGTCTCCGACGCATGGCTGTATGAGCGGGACGTCGTCCAGCGCCGTCGCGACGACATAGGCGTTCTTCGCAGCATCACCCAGTTCGGCGCCCTGGCCGACTGGCTCGGAAGTGACCACGCCCGCGAGGTCCTTCGCGCGCTGATCGGCACCGACACCGCCGCCTTCCTCGACCAAGAGCCTGACCTCGCGGCACCACTGATCGAATGGTTCACCCGGCGCCGCCGCCTCAACCGCTTCCAGGCCCGGGACCTCGCCCAACCACTCTCGCCGGCCTGCCAAGGATCGTGACGAGGTGCTTGCGGTAGCGGGGGTCGGGCCACCGCTCGCCAGTCTCCCAACGACGAACGGTGTTGGCGGTGAGGCCGGTGTCGGTCTCCCCGCAGCGGGCCATCTCGGCGCGCACCCGCTCGGTGATCTCTTCATACGACCAGCCGCGTTGCAGACGTTCCCAGGCCAGCAGCCGATTCGGGGGATGGCGACGGTGATTCATCGCGACACTCCCATCATTCGCTGTCGTGCCGTCAGGTTAGCCGCCCGGGCTACGCGCCGTCACCGGCTGGCTGCGGATGGATAGGGCGTGGACGGTACCGGCGGTCGCCATGGGTCGGTTGGCTGGCACCCGACCAGCGATCCCCCGCGCTGGTCATCCGATGGCCTCGCCGCCGTACCGCTGAAGGGCTGCGGTGGCGGGCGCCGGGCGCGCGGGAGTTGCCGAGCCGGCTCTCCCGCGCGTCCCATCCTCCAAGGAGGTGAGTGACTCGTGACCGTGCACAAAGGACAGTTTCTTCACGAGGCTGCCGCGGAGGTGCTCACGGTGCATGTCGCCGAGGATGGCTGGTGTCGCGGTTGTCGGGATCAGTGGCAGCGGCTGGTTCCGCACCCG
Organism: Micromonosporaceae bacterium; assembly: GCA_045403155.1. GTDB lineage: Bacteria > Actinomycetota > Actinomycetes > Mycobacteriales > Micromonosporaceae > JAXIPB01. The sequence continues at coordinate 7,167 of JAXIPB010000007.1, read as the reverse complement.
TGTACCCAGGCCGAGTGGGCTGCGCACATCCACGAGGCTGGTTCCGGCAGGGAGCCCGAGGTGGGTCTGTAATGGCGACGGTGTGCCTGAGCAACGCGGGCCTGGACCAGGTCGCCGCTGCCCAAGCGGACTTCGACGCCCACGTCGTGTCGAGCGGAGACGGTCAGTGCGTGACGTGCGCGGGCGGCCCGTGCCCCGGGCAGGCGAACGCCGTGCGGGTTCTGGTGCAGTTCGGTCAAACTTCCTCGGCGCCAGCCCGGAGCGACGCGGCCCGAACGTATCGGTCTGCGGCGCCTGGATGTGTCACCGGTCGCCCGATGACCGAGATCAGGCTGCGGTCTCCAACCACCCGGCCAACGCAGCCATCACGTCGTTGACGTCGCCGTTGGTCATCTTGTACTGGATCGGGGTTCCGCCTTGCTCGGCGAAGGCTTGGCAGTTGTCGGCTCGGTCGTCGACCAGGGCGGCGTCGGCAAAGCTGAGTCCGTGCCGGGCGAGGAAGTCGCCGAAGAAGGCGACTGGGTCCTCGGCCTTGAGCGCCCCGACCTCGCTCGAGCAGACGATGTCGTCGCAGATGACGGCCCAATCCGCGAGCGTCTCGGACTCGGCGGTCGGATTCCTCGTGCGCTTACGAACCTGATCGAAGGTCTGCTGGAAGCAGTCCATGTTGTCGGTCGCCAGGACGACCATCGCGGTGGACTTGATGTGTCGCAATGCTTTGAACAGCGCAACGTTGACCCGCATGTTGCGGCAGTCGACAAGCAGTCGTTGGGCCAGGAAGTCGTTGCGGAAGCGCCGGTCGAGTCGTATGTCCATCGCGCTGATTACCTGCTCGGATGAGAGCAGGCCCTTCATCCAGTCGTTGGCGATGTCGGTCTCGGGCGAGAAGACCTGCGCGAGGTTGGCGTCGAGCTGGTGGCGTAGCGGGTGAGTCGCGCTTTCACGGATCGACACCCAGAACGGATCCCGGGACAACACACCGTGCCAGTCGACAAAGACCACCCGACCTGACAGCGGAATCTGACGCACAGCTCGTCTCCTCAGTCCGCTCAGCGCAACAGGGCGCGGATCTGCGACTCGGCTAGGTCGACCAGCTTGCCGCTGTCGAGTTCCCCATCGAGCCAGACAACTCGGTCATCGCTGCTTGCGGTAACACGGTCGTAGTAGCTGCGGATGGCGGCGTTGAAGCGGGCATCGATGAAGATGCTGTCGGCCGGGAACTTGCCTCGGTTGCGCTGCTCGACGGCTCCTTGCGACACGTCTAGGAATAGTACGAGGCTCGGCCAGACCGGAGCGGGCGACAGGCTGAGCGTCTTCGTGGCGGATTCGTAGCAGCCAAGTCCAGTCAGTTGATCGACAGCGTATCGGTGGGCAAGCAGGGTGTGGACGCTGCGGTCCAGCAGGGCCACGTCGTACTGGCCGACTCGGGCCACAGCCAATCTGTCGTTCTCGATCGTCAAAAGCGCTTGGAGGCCCGCTCGTCTTCGGGGAGCGAGGCAGGAATCGGCGGGGGCAGGAAACGCCCGCCACCCACGTGATCGGCGTAACACTGCACGGAGCATACGGCCAGGTCAGCGAGGCAATCGACGAGCGCTCGGGCCGGGGTGGTCATCCCTGCGCAGCACGGCCCCTCAATCGAGACGTATCTGGTCGTGGCGGAGCGAGTTGTCATAGCGTCACCGGCGCTCGGTCTTCCCGACGCCGGATCCTCCCTTCAACAAACGTGCCGCACCGACAAAGCCGCCGATTCCGAACAAGACGGTGGCCACCGGGCATGCCGCGATTCGGGCCAGACGTCGCCTAAGCGGGTCGCGGGCACCTACCGCCGCCTCGGTAACAAGAAGCTGAACCAGGTACGCGGTCGCCACGGCGATCGCCAATCCCCACAAGGCGCCTTCCGCCAGGATGACGGCGGCGAGCGTGAATGGCGGTATCACGGCGCACGCCAACCACTCCGCCGCCGAGCCCATTGCTGAGGAGGCCAAGATCCGAGCACGCCAGCCCGGTTGGATCGTCGGGTCACGCAGGTAGAGCAGGGAGCGGCCCGGTCCGAAGAACCATCGAGCGGTTTGGCGAACCTGATCGACTGGCCGATCCGGAACCTCGGCGACGTCAAGGCTGGGGATCGCGATCATCGGGACGTTGCGAGTGCCGAGGCGAAAGCTCCAGTGCATGTCTTCCAGTGGCGAGCGTGGTGGCAACGGGAGCTCGCGCAGTAGGGACAGCCGGACGCACAGGCCATGTCCGGTGACATGGGCGTAGACGTACGAGCACGCTGATCGTTTGTAGCGTGGCACGCCGGCGCTGCGGTTGAGGAGGCGTGGGATCTCGAATCCGGTTACGAACCGGTTGGCCCGGAGGGCACCGCCGTCGCAGATCAAACGCCCCGCGGCTGCCAGCCAGTGTTGAGCACGTCCGGCCGCGCGCAACTCGAAGGCCGACGACTGGTGAAAGGCGCTCACGTCTGAGTGCGTGTCGATGGCGTGCTCGAACCTGGCCAACGAGTCGAGAGGTGGACGGGAGTCGGCGTCGTAGACGACCACGAATGCTTTCGATGGGGCGACATCCCCGAGGAGGGTGGCGGCGCAGTAATCCGCGGCGTAGTTGACCTGGTCGGCCTTGATCCCGTTCGGGTCCGGGTAGTGCAGATGGACAAGCTTTCCGGCGGCCGCGAGGCCTTCAACGATCGTGCCAGTTGTGATCGCGCCCTCGGCGGCAGATTCCTCGGCGGCCTCGCGCGCGGTCGTGACCACGACGAGCTGAGCCGTGTGTCCCTCGGTCATGGCTTGGAAGTGGGGTACCGCGTCGCCGACGATGGCAGTCTCGCGCAGCATCGGCACCACAACCAAGAATGTGGGGCCGCGCTCATCGTCCGATGCCACGCCGGAGACTGGCGCCCGTCCCGCTCGGAGAAACCGGGCCGACCCGACGATCGCAGCGAGTACAAAGCATTGCCGGACGAGCACCGCGGCAGCGATGAGCGTGAGGACGTTCACCGGCTGGGCCGGGGGCGCTTCACACCCGCACGGCCGTCCTCGCCCATGGGGACCCTTGTATCCGCGACGCCACCGACGTGCCGGCAGTCGTCTTCCTGCGGGCCCGACGATGCGTACGCGACCTTCGTCTGTTGGCCGATGAAGTGCCGAGGATCGGTGTGGCTGCTGGCGACCCACGCCGGCGGGCTTCCTTTCAGTCATGCAGCCCTGCGGGCGAAGACGATCTCGGTATCACCGGGCCAGTCCCAGAAAAGTCCCGCCGGCGACCGGGACGCAAGCAGTGCTCGGACCTCGTCGGCGAACGCTGCCGCACGCTTGCCAAACAGATGCGGTGCCGCCCAGGAGAAGGAGAAATAGCCGGACAGGATGCTCTCGCTGTCGCGCATCAGGTCGGGGACGCCAGGCAGGAGGACAGACTGTGGTGTGCCGAAGCGCGTGTGCACCAACACATCCTCAAACCTGTGACTCCGTTCGGGTGAGTGGCCATGCCCCGCGCGTCTGCTGGACCCGAGATACTTTTCCACCGTTGCCGTGATCTCCGCATGGGGGATGGGCGTTCCGGCACTTAGCGGGCGCGGCCGACCCTCCACGGTATGCACGATGAGGGCCAACATTCCGCCAGGCTCGAGCATGTCGTAAACCGTCTCGGCGACTGCCAGCTCGTCGGTCCAGTGGAATGATTGCCCGAACGTCACTAGCTGGAACGGCCCGGGTGCGGCATCCGGCAGGTCTTCCGCGAGAGCCTTGACCCAACGAATGTTGGACAGACCTAGCTCTTGAGCAACTCGCCGACCCTCAGCCAGCATGTCCACGTCCGGGTCGAGACCGACGGCCCGTGCGAACAACGGAGCCAGCCGCACAGTCAGAATTCCGGGACCACACCCGACGTCCAACAGCCGTGCGGTTCCGTCAAGTCCAAGCTCCTCGGCGAGAAAGGCCTCAAGCTTCGGGGAGTACGGTGGACGCCCCGAGCGGTAGTGGGCGGCGGAACCGAGGTAGATCGTCGGGTCGTACGGCATTCCATCAGCATGGACGATGCGCCGGCGCGGCTGCGTGCCCCGGCACCATAATCGCAGCTCTTCGGCATGGACGGCTGGCTCGACCTCACCATGTTTGCCGAGTGATGAGGCCGGGAGGGAGCGCCATGACTCTCGCCGTCGAGGAACAACGCATTCGCAGCCTGCTCGGGCGCGTCGAAGAGGTCGAGGACGTGGCCAACAGCCTTCCCAAGGGCGACGAGCGACGCACACGCCTGCTCAACGTCACCAACGCGACGCTCGCCGAAGAAGCGACCATCCGGCCAACGATCGCCGCCAAGCTGCTCGGACTGGACGAGAAGACCGTCCGGGCATGGGCCGAGCAAGGCGTCCTCACGATCGCCCAGCGGCGGCCACGACTGCTGCTCGACCTCATGAGCGTGCACGACATGAGTCACCGCATCCAGCAACTGCGCGAGGCCGGCAAGCACCAAGGCCTGCTGGGTGAGATCTGGCGCCAGCTCAACGACCAGGCGCTCATCGAGAGCGATGACTTCCAGGAGAGCCTCGCCCAGATGCGGAACGGAGAAGGCGTCGTCCTGTACAGCCCCTCCACCGACATCCAAAGGCGGCCCGCAAACAAAGAAGCCTGGCCCCAGAGGGGCCAGGTGGTGTACCGAAATTGTAGCGCAGACGTCGCCACAATTGGTAGCTCCGTGGGCGTGCCGGCAGACGTCACCAGCCCGCAGGCTTGGTGATTCTGCCGTCCGGGTCCGGCAGCTGCGAGCTCGTGAGATCCGCCCGCGTCAGCTTGTACCACCAATGTCCAGCGACGCCACGAGTCGACCGCACGTCGAGCTTCGCCGCGGGCGGGCGCGGCGACGGATTGACCAGGCCGATCGGCACCAGGTCGCGCGCCTCCGCCACGGCGAACGCAAGATCGCTGTCGTTGCTGATGATCACGGCTCCATCGATCCGCCCATGAAGAAGATCGAGCAGCAGGTGCGCGGCGACATTGACGTCCGAGCCCTTCTCCTCGCGGCGCGCCACCTTCACCATGAAGCTCGCACCCGTTACCGGCTGGTGACTGGCATCGCGAACCATGATTGGCCAAGCGGCCATCGTTAACTGTGGCTGCCCCCGGGGTCCCTCGACCGCCAACGGGCTCTTGGCCACCCTCGACACATAGTGGCCGTACTCGATCACATCCACCGCGCCAGCTGCGACCAACGCCCGCAAGTAGACGTCCTGATCCTGCTGGCCAGAAGGATTGTCCGACCCACTGATGCGCGCCGTGCAATACACGACACGGGTAACCCGTGCAGCCGTCCAACCTGAACGACCCGCGATCACGCTCTGCGACATCCCACGCAGGTCCAGCCAGCGCCATACCGGAAGGCCCGCGCCGCCCACAATGGAGCGAGCACCGCAGTAGAGGTTGTACCCATCGATGTAAATGCCTACACGCATGACGATGAGGATAGGTCACCACGCCGACAACGCTCGCCACACAGGAACGAAGGCGCCTCCTCAAGATCCGGACTATTTGCGGAATGACCTTGACGGATCGGATCTTGGACAGGCCATAACCGCAGGTAGGTGGCGCAATGACTGTCCAAATAGGAACGCCTTCCTCAACCGTGTGTCGCAGGTTCGAATGCTGGCGGGGGCACAAAAGATCAGCTGAAACGGCGCCGTGACCAGGGTTGAATCCGCGGCAGCCGTCATCGCCGCTCCGCAACACGATGCGGTGGCTAACCCTGCTCCTGCAGAGCCGGAACAGCACCAGCCCGGCGAGGCGACGAACGTTCTGGGCGCCTGCGCCGCTGTATATCCGATCTATTCCGTGGCAGCGCGTTCAACCAACGCGGCAACCGCATCTGGCTTCGAAACGTAGATCGCGTGGCTGCCGTCGACCTCGACGACGGTCGACCCGGCGCGTTCGGACATGAAACGCTGCGCCGGCGGTGGGATCATCCTGTCCTCGGTAGTAACTAGGTACCAGCTCGGCTTCTTCTTCCACGCCGGCTCAGTGATCGCCCCGCCAAGCGCGTCCACACCCCAGGGAACCTGAGAGTCGGCCATGAACGCGGCGCTATCGGCATCGACGTCTGCCGCGAACGATCCCCGGAACTTTGTCTTGTCGAGAAACAGGTATCCCTCCCGCGGGGGCAGTATCGGCGGCACCGGTGCGCCCGGCGGCGGGTCCTTGATGAGTGTGTTCACCGATTCACCCTTGTCCGGGGCGAACGCTGCGATGTAGACGAGCTTGGACACCTTCGGGTCGTTGCCAGCCTCGGTGATCACCGCCCCACCGTAGGAATGGCCGACAAGGGTCACGGGTCCATCCTGTTCAGCAATCACACGCCTGGTTGCGGCGACGTCGTCCGCTAACGACGTCGTCGGATTCTGAACGATGCTGACCTTGTGGCCCTTGTTCTTGAGAATCTTGTACACGCCCTGCCAGCCGGATCCGTCCACAAAGCCACCGTGAACGAGAACGACGTTCGTCGCTCTTTCACCGGTTGCCTCAGCCATGACAGCCTCCCCCCTGCGTCATTGATGTCGATCACTGTCTCGCGGACATCGACCATTAAGTGAGCCGGCAGAAACCAACAGGACCGCCTTCTCGCAGCCGCCTCGTTGCCCCGTGCCCAGGTGGTTGTTCGCCTCGGGCCAGCGTACGGCTCGACGTCGCCAGACGGGCGAGATCGGTCGAACCGCCCGGCTCACGCACCGCACCAACAAGTGCATACAACGGCGCGGCGCCTCATGCGCAAGCCAGCGCCGGAGCTTGCGCATCGATCACAGCACGGACAACGCACCCGTCTCGCGCAGAGCAAAGTGCCCATTCTGTATCGCGGTACCGGTGGCGATGCTGACGCTGGCCGCCGTCAACGCCGACTCGTTCCAGCTCACCCCGCAGGAGCGGGCCGACCGGGTCATGGGCGCTGCCGACGCCGCCATTGATGTGGCCGTATAGCAGTGCGGTTGAGCAGAGCCCGACCGACTTCAACGCGATCTCCACCGAAAGGCCAGAACCGCCGACCAACGTCAGCGTGGAGCGACTGCTAGTCCTGCTGCCACCGGGCACGCGGGCGATCACCGACCAGCGCGGCGGGCTGGAGGTCAAGACGGCCGCCGGCACCGGCACGCTCAACGCCTGGATGCTGGACTACCAGAACCCGATCGCG
>JAXIPB010000061.1:0-18967 GCA_045403155.1 Micromonosporaceae bacterium | reverse complement strand
CGCGGTTCTGCGACGATCAGATCATGATCACGGCGATCTTCAACCGATCACGGCGTGACGGTGGGACAACCCGAACCGACACACGTGATACGGCCCTGGATCGTCGGGGAGATTGGCGTGCTGGCGGAGACGAAGTCGGCAAGCACCTCGTCCATGATGTCGCGGGTCGTGGCGCGGCTGGCGAAGTTGGGATATCCGTCGCCGCCGGTCACCATGAAGTCGTTCTCCGCGATCGTGTACATACTGGCCGCCGTGAGGTCGACGGCTGGGCCGGTACAGCTCCCGTTGGCGGCCTGCCGGGCCGCGCCGGTCACCCGGCTTCCGACGGCGGCCGCGAGGTTGTACGTGAAGCACAGGCCCGACACTTGTGGGAAGCGCCCATTGGCCGCCGGCATCGAGGAGACTCCATTCTCGAGCATCGCCTTCAGCTCAGCACCGTTGACGGCCAACGTGACGACTACGTTGCCGAACGGAAGCACCGTCAGCACCTGGCCGCGTGAGATCGGGAACGGCGGCGGGGTGTAGGGCGGACAGAAGTCGCTCGGGTTGTCGCTCGTCGGGCAGGTCAGGTCGGCCCGTAGCCCACCCGAGTTCGTGATCGCGAAGTCGGTGCCGTACGTCGTCCGCATCGCGTCGGTGGTTGTGTTTCCCACCAGCGACTCACACAGGCGCCCGTCCAGTCGGCCGCAGGCGTCGGCCCGCGGGATGAACACGGTCGAGCTCCCGATCACTGTGCCGAGGATGGGCGCGAGCTGAGCGTTGAGCGCATCGATCCGCGCCTGGATGACCGGATCGGGCGGCTGGCCGATGTTCCACGGTTTGTGGAAGTCGGCCGTGGTATAGACGACCTGCTTGGTTTGCACATCGACTACGACCCGTACCCGGGTAAAGCGCACGCCGCGGCTCAGGTTCTCCACGACGAGCGATCCGTTCGGGCGCGTCGAGACGACCTGGAAGTTGGTGTGGTCGCCGATGACGACATCCGCGCCGTGGATCGCGTCCGCGAGGTCGACAATCGGTCCGGTCGGAGCGGTCAGTGTTCCGGCGGTGGCACCGTCGTGTCCCATCACGACGATCGCGTCGGTCTGGGCATTCAGCTTGTCGATCTCGGCCTGGACGCGGGGCACCCGCGCCTCGACGTGGAACGGACCGAGTGAGCCCGGTCTGGTGAGCTCCGGGATGTCCTCATTGGAGAAACCGACGACACCGATCTTGACGCCGCCGAACGTGAGCACCTGGGAGGGCTGCCACTCCGTCGGGGTCTTGCCCTTGTCGTCAACGATATTCGCCGACAGGTAATGGAAGTTCGCCAGAGGCACGAGCTGGGTTCGCAGGTACTGCTCGCCGGCGTCGAAGTTGTGGTTGCCGAGCCCGTCGAGGTCGATGCCCATCAGGTTCATCAGCTCGATGGTGGGCTTGTCGCCAAAGAAGCTGGAGATCGGTGGTGTGGCCCCGACCGAATCCCCGGCGGCCACGGTGAATTGCCCGGTGTGTGCCTCCGCTCGGTAGGCGTCGAACCACGGCTTGAGGAACGCGGAGCCGCCGATCCCGAACACCGGGTTGGCCGCACCACCTCCACTGAGTGTGTCGGCGGCCTCCGACACCGGGACGAGCTGGCCGTGGTAGTCGCTGATGTCGAGGATGGTGACCTCGGCGAGATCGCCACCGCCCTGCAGGATGCTGTAGAGAATCTTGCCACGCGCGTTCTGTGGGCCCGGAATCCCCATGAGGAAGGCGAGCGTCGGCGCAAGATCGATGGCGCGGACCCCAGGTACCGGACGCTTGTCACGCCTGACACCGGGGCCGGCCGCGATGAAGGTCCCGTGCATATTGACGTTGCGGTCCAGGTTCACCAGGTCGGGCAGGTAGCCATGCTGGCCGAAGAATTGCGAGTGCGCGATCAGCTGACCCGGCGTCTGCGCGTCGGTCTGGTAGGGCGGTCGGAACACGACCACCACGTCGCCGCTTCGGTTCGGGTGCAGCGCGTCGGTGCCGTCGACGTTGCGCAGCTCCTCCTTCTTCAGCACTTTGAGCACGACCTGCTGCTGCCCAGGGATGTTCGGATCGTCGAGGTTCTGGAACGCCGCAATGATCTGGTTGCGGACATTCTCGTACTGGTCGGCCGGGACCTGTGGCGTGTTCCCGCCCGCCGGATCGCGGCCGGCCAGGTTGATGTAGATCTGCGAGGTCCCTCCGGCGTGGCATTCCTTCGCGAGAGTGTCGCCCGGGACTGGAGGCGGCGGCGGGGTCGGCGGGTCAGTGGGCGGCGGAGGCGGATCGTTCGCAGCCTTGCGGCAGTTGCCATTCTGCTCGCGCTCCTGCAGGCCGAGGTCGACGAGCACCTTGCTGACGTTGACCGCCCACCACTGCGGGGCGAAGCCGTGGTCGGAGCTGACGAACGTTGTCGCGTTGTCGCCACCCATCAGGCCACGCCCCAGTGCCAGCGTGGAGTCGGCCTCCGCGTACGCGGAGCGGATGTACCCCTCGCGTGCGGCGACGCGGCCGTCGGGGTTGTCATCGTTGGTGACGTCGTCGTAGAACGGGTTGGGGTTGCCGTCGATGTCCGTCGGCGTGACCAACCCCATGAACTGGTGGCTGAACTCGTCGGTGGTCGGGCCTCCGAGCAAGAGCAGATCCGGGTCGACGCCCAGCGTCTCGAAGATGTAGTGCAGGTACGCCCAGTGCGCGTCCTTCCACATCAGACCCTGCTCGACGTAGGTGTCCTCGTCCACGATGCCCGCCTCGAGGGGCGCGAAGTCGGCCGCCGTCGAGGTGGGGAAGTCTCGCGCCAATGTCTCCTCGAACGCCGCGGAGCCGGCCGGGCCAAGGGCGTTGTAGGTCGCGTTGACGCGCGCCACGGACGTGAAGTAGAGCCGGAACTTGGACAGATCCGGTGCGATGTCGATTGCCTTCACCGAGAAGCCCGCCGTCTGGCCGGCGCGCGGCCCGATCAGCGTTACCTTGATGTCCTTCCAGTCGCCCTGGGCGAGATTCGCCACGGCGGCACTGCCGTTCTTGAGCGCTTCCGCGGGTGCGACCAGTACGCGGTCGTAGTTTGTGACGCTGTCGTTGGTCGAGTCGAAGATGTAGAGGTCGAAGACTCGGGTGGGGTTGGCGGCGGCGAAGGTCGTCGTCAGTGTGAACGGCCGCTGCATCGCCGGACTGAAAGATGTGGGGACGTTGGTCCACCCAGCCGCCGGTTCGAGCGCGGGCACTCGTTGATAGTCGACACCGAAGGCGTTGGCGCCGGCCGGCTGTCCGGCTAGGTCGTAGTTGAGGGCGATGCCGCGGCGCGAGAAGAAGCTGCGGAAGTCCACCACCGGACCCTGCAACGCCGGAACGAGTGAGCGCGCGGCCACCCACTCCACGGACACGACCGACTTGCCCGCCCGCTCGGCCGCCTGGGCGATGTGATCGGCCTGGACGATGCCCGTCGCGGCGAAGCTCGTCGAGTTGTTGAAGTTGCCCTCGCCGGTCCGGTGGAAGGTGTTATTGGTCGAGCCGTGCTCACCCGGCCAGGTACCGGTGGCCAGAGTGGTCCAGCCGACGCCGGTGTTCGGAGGGAAGCCTTGAAGCAGGCCGTTGTCGCCCTTGACGCCTTGCTTGATCAGATCGTCCATCGTGGGCAGCGCACCCTCTGCGGCGTACTTGTCCACCAGATCTGGTCTCATGCCGTCGGCAGCGAAGAGAATCGCCTTCTCCGTCGAGGGCTTGGTCGCGCTCGCAGTGATCGCGCCTGCCGCGCCGGCCAGCACCGAAATGGGCACAACAATGGCGATTGTCGTGCAAATAGATAAGACTCGACGGCTCAGACGGTGCCGGCTCATGACGAGCCTCCCCTCACGCGACGTTGCGTTCCGATGTGGCACGTTCCAAAAGAGATCAAGGGACGAAGGTAGATCGCCGAGTTAACGAGAATGACCCTAGACCCGTTGCGCGCGGCTGAATAGATACACCCAAGTAGGTGTCTTTGACGGGTCACGCAGCGTGAACCCGGCGGGCACGGATCGAAGTAGGCCGAGCTGGCCAATGCGACAGAGCGTGCCGGCTCCGAACACATTTTGCCTACTTTGCTCGCTCCAGGATGGTGCCTGTCGTGCATCTCGACGTCGAGGCCCACGGGAAGGGCCTCACGGAGAGCCGACCCAGCCCGAACCATGTCGCCGTTGCGCGAGATCTTGTCAACCCTCGGTGTTCCCGGGCCTAACAATCACCCAAGATCCACCGCCGACCTGCTGGAGAGCGCATCCTCGATCGCTGCCGTCGCTGACGATGCCGGGACCCGATGGAGCCAGGCGCTGGCCACGACTTCTCGCCAGAAACTGGCAGCCGCGATGTCGTTTCCGCCCGACGCGGATCGACGTACTAGTAGGACCGAAACTGTCGTACCCGCGTGGTCAAGTGCAGCTATCAGCCCGGTGAGGAGACCAGTCATGAGGCCCAGAATGCACCACCTCAGCATCGACGCCGTTCGCTCCGAGGCGCTGTTCGTTTCGACATTGCAGCCATCCGACCGGCCCAACGCTCGGCGGATCCATCAGGTCATCGCCCTCGCCGTGCGCGAGTTCGGCAGCCGAGGATGCGCCGAGCGCGTGGCCCAGGAGTTCGGTGATCACCCGGAGACGGCGGTCATCCGGATGCGCTGGGCGCGCCGGGTGATTGACGAGGCATTCGGCGACGATCGGCTCAAGACCACGCACCTGCTCGCACGGCCCGCCCCCGCCCAAGCCGGTCGGGCCGCGTGAGTCGGGCACCGCCCGGCGCGCGATCACGGCGCCACGCGGATGACGACCTTGCCGCGGACGTGGCCGTCGCGTTGAGTCGTGATGGCCGCTGCCGCGTCGGCGAGCGCGAAAGCGGGACCAACGATTGGGCGCAGCGCGCCGACATCCACGAGCCGAGCCAGTTCGAGGAGCTGAGCACGGCTCGGCTCGACAACGAAGTACACCGCGCGTACGCCATGAGCCACGGCGGCGTCGGGTGGCGGCGGTTCGGCGATCGCCACCAGAATGCCTCCTGGCCGAAGCACGCCCCACGACCGGGCCATGGTCTCGCCGCCGACGGTGTCGATGACGATGTCCACGTCGGCGACACGATCGGAGAACCCTTCCGAGTAGTCGATGACGTCTGCCGCGCCAAGGCCGGCGACGAAAGCGGCGTCGGCGGCCGACGCGGTCGCGGTCACCCGCGCCCCGAGGTGGGCAGCGAGTTGGACGGCGTAGGTGCCCACCCCGCCGGCGCCGCCGTGTACGAGGACGTGTTGACCCTTCACCACCTCAGCGTGGTCGACGAGGGCCTGCCACGCCGTCAAGCCGCCCAGCGGCACCGTCGCGGCCGCAGCGTGGTCGACCGTGGTCGGCTTGGCCGCCAGCTGGGCAGCGGGAACAGCGACGAACTCGGCCGCGGCACCCGGCCGGTCGAAGGCGATCAGCCCGTACAGCTCGTCGCCGATCCGAACGTCGCTCACTCCCTCGCGTACGTCGCCGACGTCGCCGACCTTGCCGACCTCGGCGACCACACCTGACACGTCGTGCAAGGGAATCACGGGCCAGGTGTCCGGCCAGGAGAGCTCACCGGCCGTCACCGCCGTGGCGTGGACGGCGACAAGCACCTCTCCCGGACCCGCCGACGGCACGGGCACGGTCCCGTAAGCCAGGTTCGCCGGGTCGCGTCCGTGGGCCAGAATGGCCTGCATCGTGGCCGGGAGGTTCACCGCTGGTACTCCTTCTCGAGGATCGGGAGGGTCACATCTTCGATCGCGTGAGACCGCTGGCGGGCCCGGCTCCGGGCGTCGTAGGCGAGGGCCCCGAGCGCGACGACGAGCGTCCACAGCGCGTACACCCCGGTCATGGCGAGAAGCACCACCGAGGCGATGAACGCCACGATCGCGCCCCGGTGCGCCAAGGATCCGCGCGCGAGCAGGCGTAGCGCAGCCGCCGTGCCCAGCACATAGACGAGGACGAGGGAGCCGGTGGTGAGCAGCACCGACGCGCGCACGCCAACATTTGCGCCCGCCACGACGGCCAGAGCGACGACGGCAAGGCCGGACACAACAAGAAGTCCCCGCCGCGGCACCTCACCAGCCCGGCTGCCGCGTGCGAACCACGCGGGAAGCGCGCCGTCGCGGCCGAGTGCCGCACCCAGCTTCGCGGCCCCGGCGAAGTAGGCGTTCATGGCGCCGAGGGTCAGCAGCACGGCGACCACGGCGGCGAGTACGCGGACCTGGCCGCCGACACCGATCGCGAGCAGTTCGGCCAGTGGCGCCTGGGCGGATCCGGTGGCCGGGCCGAGCACGAGCAGGCTGGCGGCGGCGACGCCCAGGTAGAGCAGACCGACCGCCGCGAGCGCGATCGCCGTGGCCCGGGGAAGATCCCGGGCCGGCCGCCGGTAGTCTCCGGCGAGTGAGGTGACCGCCTCCCAGCCGGCGAAGCCCCACACGAGCACGGCCGCGGCGGGACCGATGGCCGCCCAGCCGTGCGGTGCGAAGGGCAGCAGGTTGACCAGCCGAGCATGCGGGAGGGCGGTCAGAGTTGCGGCGAGCAGAAGCGTGATCAACAGCGCTGCGAGGCCCAACTGAAGCCGCCCCGACACCCGTAACCCAAACGCGTTGGTCGCCGCGACGACCGCGATCAGCGCGGCGGCGGTGACGACTGCGGTGCCCGTGCCCCCACCGAACGCCGCCGCTACGTAGGCGCCGGCGAACATCGCCGCTGCGGGCGCGCCGGCGGGGACCGCGAAGAAGAACGACCATCCCACGATGGCCGCCAGGCGAGCGCCGAAGGCCGTGCGGACGTACGTGGAGACACCGCCCGCGTCGGGATAGCGCGCCCCAAGCGCAGCGAAGGTCGTGGCGAGCGGGATCGACAGGACAACCAATGCCACCCACGCCAGCAGCGAGGCCGGGCCCGCGACCTGGGCACCGAGGGCCGGCAACGCGATGACGCCGGTCCCGAGCACCGCACCGATCGATAGCGCGGCTCCCTGCGGGACCGTGAGCCGGTGCGATGACATACGGCTTGCCATAGATCCAACGTAGGGGCGAAACTGGTCCAATGCCCAGGGCCACATCGAACGCAGATTCTTGGACCAGTTCCGGAGTCGACCTTCATCTCGCGCTCGATCTCAGCGCGCGACCCCGGCAAGGGCTTGAGGCGAGCCTCCGGGAGGCGATCCGGAGCGGAGTGCTCCAGGCTGGCTCGCGACTGCCCTCCACGCGGACGCTCGCCGCCGATCTGGAGATCGCACGTGGGACCGTCGTGGAGGCCTACGCGCAGCTCACCGCCGAAGGCTGGATCACGTCTCTCCCGCGTTCGGGCACCGTGGTTGCCCGCTCGGTCCGGCCGACAACTCCGAACAGGCCAATACAATCCACAATGGACCCGAGTCCGAGCCTTGACCTGAGACCGGGAGATTCAGATCTCGGGACCTTTCCCCGAAGCGCATGGGCGGCGGCCTTTCGACGCGCGTTGTCGCGCGCGCCGAATCGCGCGTTCGGATACGGTGACCCGCGCGGGTGGATCGAGTTACGCCAGGAGTTAGCGGCGTACCTCGGGCGCACGCGCGGGGTCCGTACCGACCCTGACCACATCGTGATCACGACAGGTTCGACCCAGGGCATCGGCCTCACCATGCGGGCGCTGGCCGGCATTGGCGTGCGGCGGCTGGCGATGGAGAATCCATGCCTGCCACACCACCGCGACGTCGCACGCTCGAGCGGTCAGCAGATCGTGCCCATCGCCGTCGACGCGGGCGGCATCGACGTCGCCGATCTGCGCCGCAGGCGCGGCGACCTCCGTGCGGCGCTGACGACGCCGGCCCGGCAGTTCCCCCTCGGGGTCTGCCTCAGCCCGCGCCGACGAACCGAACTGATCACCTGGGCGCAGGAGCGCGACGGATTCGTCATCGAGGACGACTACGACGGGGAGTTCCGGTACGACCGACAACCGGTGGGGTCTCTGCAGGGCCTCGACCCGGACCGTGTGGTGTACGTGGGGACCACATCGAAGACACTCGCTCCCGGCGTGCGCCTGGGCTGGCTCGCGGTGCCCGACCGGCTGCTCGACGTCATTGTCGACGGGAAGCATCGCGCTGACGGCCAGACCGGGACCATCGGCCAGATCACCATGACGGAACTGCTGCAGACCGGCGCCTACGACCGACACATCCGACGGATGCGGCTGCATTACCGGCGGCGGCGAGACACCCTCCTGCGGGAACTGGCCCGCGGTGCGCCGCGGGTGAGGATCGATGGCATCGCGGCCGGCTTCAGCGTCGCGCTGACGTTGCCCGATGGATGCGGCGAGCGGGACGTCATCGACCGATCCGCCGAGCGGGGCCTGGCCATTCACGGCATGAACGCGCACGGCTACTACGCGGATTCACGAGCGCGTCCAACGCAGCTCGTCGTCAGCTACGCGACGCCGCCGGACCATGCCTACCTGGCCGCCGTGAAGACGCTCACGGAAATTCTCGCCGACGGGGCCGGGTAGCCGCTTGACTTTGAGCGCGCTCTAATTCCTAGCGTGACTGACGTGGAACCGAGGGGCATGCCGATCCGCGACATACAGCGCTTCGTGGAGTTGACGGGAGCGGGTGATCACACGATCGACCAACGCGTGACGGTTCTCAAGGCACACCGCGATTCGCTGGCGGAGCAACTCGCGCTCCTCACCCGGCACTTTGCGGCCATCGAGAACAAGATCGGCGTCCACCGGGCGCTCCTCGACGATCACGAGCAGACCAAGGAGTATGTGCGAAGACGACCGAACTCGGACGCACCGGTGAGCGGGTCAGCCAGCTTGCGCTGGGCTGCATGATCATGGGCACCTCGACCGACGAGGCGACCTCGGCGGCAATGCTTGACCGGTACGTCGACGCCGGCGGCACATTCCTCGACACCGCCAACTGTTACGCCTGGTGGGTCAAGAAGGGCAGCCTTGGTGGGGAGAGCGAGGAGTTGCTCGGCCGTTGGTTCGACCTGACCGGACGTCGGGACCAGATCTTCTTGGCCACGAAAGGCAGTGGCATGGTCTGGAATCAGCAGAGCGTCTGGACAGAGCGCGGCACGCCCGACTGGGCTCGGGTCACCTTCGAGGGCGCCGGCGCCGATACGCTCCGCAGGGCCATCGATGACAGCCTGCGGCGGCTCCGCACCGATCACGTCGATCTCTACTACGTCCATGTCGACGACCGGTCGACGCCGCTGGAGGAGACGCTTGAGGCGCTGGCGGGCATCGTCGCGGCCGGGAAGGCCCGCTACATCGGATGGTCCAACGTGCGCACGTGGCGGCTGGAGCGAATCCGGCAGCTCTGCGCGGCCAACGGCTGGCCCGCGCCCGTTGCGGTGCAGCAGCAGCACTCGTATCTCCGCCGGCGGGCCGGATTGAGCCAAGTCTCCATTGTGGATAACGAGCAGATCGACTTTCTTCGTGCGCACGACGACCTCACCCTGGTCGCCTACTCGCCCATCCTCAAGGGCATCTACGACGACCCGGCGAAACGCCACGATCACTGGGTGATGAACGCGTACGAAGGGCCTGATGCGGACGCCCGTCTCGAGGTGCTCGGCGAGGTCGCGTCCGAGGTCGGCGTGACAAATAACCAACTGGTGATGGCGTGGCTGCTCCGGCAGGAGTCGCCTCGTGTGATCCCGCTGATCGGTCCGAGGACGCTGGAGCAGTACGAGGCGGCGTTGCCGGCGCTCGACGTCGCGCTCTCCAAGGAGCAGGTTGCCCGCTTGGACGCCGCCGGGGCTTAGACCACGATGGCGACGAGTTCCGCGCGCAGCATCGCCGCCCGCGCTTGGGTGATGTCTCCCTCTGCTGCGCGGTCGTCGATATCCTCACGGATCTGGTCGACGCGCTGCAGGGCGTTGTCCTGTTGGCCGCGATCTATTCGGCGTTGAAGGTCGGCAATCCTGTCCAGGAGGTCCTGGGCGCAGTCGGCGCGGATCTCGCCCAATGCTCGACCGTCCATGACGGCCTGCCGCAGGGCAAAGACGGCGATCCCATCCAGTTTGTTCTCAGGGTCGGACGGTGGCGCCGCCGTCGTACCCTCGGGTCCGGCCGTCGCGGCTGAGGGCGTCGGGGTCGGCCCCTGTGGCAACGCGGAGCGAGGCGACAGCGTGGCGGCGGACAGCAGGTAAACACCAGCCAGCAGCAGACCGGCCGCGACTACCGCCGCGGCGAGCAGGAGCGGTCGGCGCCACCGCTCGTCCTTGGCGGCCACGAGAGCCACCGGAGCCGTCTCGTCGGGCTCCGGCGGCGGCATTCGAAGCGTGCCCCGGCCCGGCCTGAATCCGATGGGCGGGGCCATTGCCACGGGCGCGCTCGAAGCCACGGGCGCGCTCGAAGCCACAGGCGAGCCGGCCGCCGCGGGCAGCGCGGCGGCGAGGATGCGTGCCACATCGGCGCTGTCCGGACGGTCAGCCGGGCGGTACGCGAGGCAGCGCAGGCAAATGTCGGCCACGGCGACGGGCAGACCGGGGAGCATGGACAGCGCCTGGCGGGCGTCGGCGCTGGCCGGCCCATCGTGTTGGTGTTCTTTTGGTGGGACGTCCCCCACGAGAGCCCTGTACAGCAGCGCACCGAGACCGTAGACGTCAACGGCGGGACCGTCCGCCGACGTGCCAGCCCGACGCTCCGGAGCGATGTATCCCGGCGTGCCGAAACGCGGCTGGCCGTCGCCTCTGCGCACGCCCCCAACGACCGCGGCCACGCCGAAGTCCAGCACCTTGACGCCATCGTCGGTGAGCATCACGTTCGCCGGCGTCACGTCGCAGTGCACCAGTCCCAGCCGGTGTGCGGCGAAGACCGCTGCTGCGACTTGCGCGGCGATCCGCACCGCGTCGGGCCAAAGCAGCGGCCCACCAGCGAGCAGGCGACTGAGCGTCTGTCCACTCAGGAGTTCCATCACTACGTACGGCATGCTCACGCCGCCGGCTGTGAACTCCCCGTAGTCGAAGACGCTGGTCACGTTCGGATGACTCAGCCGGGCCATCGCGCGTGCTTCCGACCGAATCAGGTCTCGCAGCGAGGCATCGGCAACCAGCGATCCAGCCAGGACCTTCACCGCGACCGGTCGGCCAAGGACCTCGTCGTAGCCGCGCCACACCTCGGACATGCCGCCCACACCGATGAGGTCCACCAACCGGTACCGGTCTGCGAGCATCAGCCCAGGCCGCAACGACTGCACGGAGCCAGTATGCCCTGCGCCCTGAGACATGTGCCACGCCAATGCGTAGCCTCTGTGGGCGCTGGGTGTGTTGTGAATCGCGCCGCTGTGGCTTGTTGCGCCGCTATGGCCTATTGCGGCGGAGCGCCGCGATAGCCCTGTCGGCGTGCACACTCATCCGGATCTCGCTCTTGACGACCTCCAGCACCCGCCGATCCGTGTCGATCACGAACGTGACCCGTTTGGTAGGGGCGAGCGCGATGCCACGCGTGACTCCGAACTGCGCCCGTACGCTCCCTTCGGGGTCAGAAAGCAGCGGGTAACCCAGGGAGTACGTCTTGGCGAAGTCCGCCTGCCGGTCCACGGAGTCCGGGCTGATGCCTACCGGCTGGGCCCCGACGGATCTGAACTCGGCGGCGATGTCCCGGAAGTGACAGGCCTCCGCGGTGCACCCGGCAGTGAATGCGGCCGGATAAAAGAACAAAACGACCGGGCCGTCCGCGAGCAGCCCGCTCAGCCTCCTCGGCGCACCACTCTCATCCGGCAGCTCGAAGTCGTCAACGACATCCCCGACTTTCACGTCCACCACACCCACATATAAGCACACATCGTCCGCGCCGTCGGGACTCAGCCTCCGCGTGCCTCAAGCGAGTGTTCCGCCACCGGCTCCTCCTCCGTCATCGGTAGCAGCACCCGGAATCTGGTGTCTCCCGGCGTCGAGGAGACCCGGATGTCGCCGTGGTGCTTCTCGACGACGATGCGGTACGAGATATCGAGCCCGAGGCCGGTGCCCTCGCCGACCGGCTTGGTGGTGAAGAAGGGCTCGAAGATGCGGGAGCGGATCTCGGGGTCGATGCCGTGACCCGTGTCGGCGATCTCGACGGCCAGCCGGTCGCCGTCGCGCATGGTCCGGATGGTCAAGGTGCCCATCTCCCCCATCGCGGCGACCGCGTTGTCGATGAGGTTGGTCCACACCTGGTTGAGTTCGGCGGCGTACGCCGGGATGCTCGGCAGAGTCCGGTCGTACTCCTTCACAATCTGGATCCGTTTGGGGATCTTTCCGCTCATCATCACCAGAGTGGCGTCGAGCAGGCTATGGACATCGACCCTCTGGAACGGAGCACGATCCAGCTGCGAGTACTGCTTGGCCGCCGCGACGAGTCCAGATATCCGCGTCACCGAATCATCGATCTCGCCCATGAGCAGCTCGGTGTCGATCGTGTACGTGAGCCACCGAACGGCCGGCTCCAGATTCTCCGTTCCCACCGCCACGGCGATCTGATCGAGCCAGGCCACGTCGACGCCGCCGGCGACCAGGGTGCCGGCCAGATCCCAGGCGCCCGCGAAGTCGTGCTCCTCGAGCCACTCGCCCAGCGCATCCTCGGCGTCGCTGGCCTCCAGCGGGGACATCGGTGCGGCCGAGGCCGCGCGCTTGACGGCCGCCTCCTGCAACTCAACCAGTCCCTGCAGGCGGGTGCCGTCGAGCCGACCATCCGCGATCATCGCGAGCTTTTGCCTCATGCCGGTAATGCGATCGCGCAGGACCGAGGTGGCGCGCACCGCGGCCGCGGCCGGGTTGTTCAGCTCGTGGGTAAGTCCGGCCGAGAGCGAACCAAGCGCGATCAGGCGCTGGCGCTCGCCGATGATCGTCTGGCTGTTGCGCATGCCGAAGAACAACCCCTCGAGCAGATGCATCGCCATCGGGAACCACTCCCGCATGGCGAGCGCGAACGCGCCGGCCGGCAGCGTGAACAGCTCGACGTCGGTAATGGCCCGAAAGGAGTTCGAATAGACCTGCGACACCCGGTCGCCGAGGTAGGCCTGCATCGCTCCGGCGTATACGCCCGGCTGGCTGGTCCGGTTGGTCTCGACGTCGTCGCCGTGAACGAGGCGATTCAATGACACCGTGCCGGAGACCAGGACGTAGAACGACGTCGCCGGTTCGCCCTCGACGTAGATATCGCGGCCGCCTTCGACCCGTTCCACGACGCCCTCGCTGGCAAGCCAGTCGAGCTTCTCGGCGTCGAGTGACTCGAACAGGAACAGCTTTCGCAGCTCGTCTGTGCCTAACCGTTCGGTCATTGCGACTCCAGGTAGCGGTGAACCAGAGACACGGCCATGGCGCCCTCGCCCACGGCCGAGGCGACCCGCTTGACCGACGCGGCCCGCACGTCTCCCGCCGCGAAGACCCCCGGCACACTGGTCTCGAGGTGGTAAGGATCGCGCGAGAGCGACCACCCCGCCGGACGCTGGCCATCAACCAGCAGATCAGGTCCCGTGAGTACGAAGCCGCGGTCGTCCCGCGCGACGATAGACCCGAGCCAGTCGGTGCGCGGCTCGGCGCCGATGAACACGAACAGCCAGAACGTCTCGACGGTCCGCGACTCGCCCGTGCGCGTGTCGCGCAGGGTAAGCCGCTCCAGGTGCCCCTCACCGCCGCCGTCGGCCACCTCGGTAAAGGGATGAACAGTAATCCGGTCGATGCCGGCGATCTGGTCGACGAGGTAGTGCGACATCGACCGGCGCAGGTCCTCACCTCGAACGAGGATGTTGACCCGGCGGGCGTAGTTCGCGAAATACACCGCCGACTGTCCGGCGGAATTGGCGCCGCCGACGATGTAGATATCTTCGCCCGCGCACGCGGGTGCCTCCGTCGCCGCCGACCCGTAGTACACGCCGCGACCGGTCAGCTCGGTGAGGCCGGGAGCCTCCAATCGCCGATAGGTCACCCCGGTCGCCAGCACGGCGGTGTGCGCCGCGATCGTCGTACCGTCTCCGAACCGCACCAGCCGCGTCGCCCCGGCCGCGTCGAGACCGACCACCTCGCGGGTGCTCAGCAGTTCGGCCCCGAACTTGAGGGCCTGTCGCCGGGCGCGCTCGGTGAGCTGGGCCCCCGACACGCCGTCCGGGAAGCCGAGGTAGGTCTCGATCCGGCTGCTCTGCCCGGCTTGGCCGCCGGTCGCCTCCCGCTCCACGAGCACCGTCCGCAGTCCCTCCGAGGCCGCGTACACCGCGGCACCGAGCCCGGCCGGTCCGGCACCGACCACGACGACGTCATAGAAGTCCGACGCCGGCGTTACGGACATGCCCACATTCGTCGCGAGGTCCAGCTCGCTCGGCATAACGAGAGTCTTGCCGTCGGGCGTCACCACGAGCGGCAGCTCGATTTCGGTAATCCCGGCCGCCGCGAGCAGCCGCTGACCCTCCGGCTCGTCGGAGGCGAACCAACGGTACGGCACGAGGTTGCGGGCCAGGAAGTCGCGCGCCGCGAAGGAAGGAGCCGACCACCGGTGCCCGACGATGCGCGTCTCCGCGATGGCGCTGTCGGGCGACGCCAGCCAGGCCTCGAGCAGCTCGTCCACCACCGGATACAGATGCTCCTCGGGCGGGTGCCAGGGCTTGAGCAGGTAGTGATCGACGTCAACCACGTTGATTGCGTCGATCGCCGCATCCGTGTCGGCGTACGCCGTGAGCAGCACCCGGCGGGCCATCGGGAACAGGTCCATGGCGTGCTCGAGGAACTCGATGCCGTTCATCTGGGGCATCCGGTAGTCGGCGAGGAGGAGCGCGACCCGTTCGCCCCGCAACTTGATCTCCTTGAGCGCCTGCAGCGCCTCCTCACCGGAGCTCGCTCGGACGACCCGATAATGATCGCCGTATTGGCGACGCACGTCTCGCGCGACGGCCCGGGAGACGGAAGGATCATCATCCACTGTAAGGATGGCGGGATTCGCCATACACCCATCAAAGCACGCCGGGCGTAACGCCCGGTCCTAGGCCCTTGCGCTCCGGCGGGATGGCGAGCCAGCGGATCAGAGATCTCGGATGGCCGCGCGGACTTCATCCATCATGGACGGAGCCACGGAGAGGGTGTCACAACCCTGGGCCACGAGCGCCGGTATGGCGCCGAGATCCGACGCGGCGTCACCACAGACCGACACGGAGCGGCCGTATCGGGCGCCGGCACGCAGCACCGTTGCCAAGGCGTCGAGCACGCGTTGGTCGAGGACACGCGTGGGCGTCAGCGACGGATCGCGCCGGTCGAGCCGGAGCACCGAGGCGGTCAGATCGTTGGTGCCGACAGACAGGAAGTCCGACTGCGCCGCGATCGCGTCAATCGCAGCCACCGCCTCCGGGAGTTCAATCATCGAACCGACCGGGGGCAAGGCGACGCCGGTGCGCCCGGCGGCGCCCGCCACGATGTCTCGGCACGCCATGATCTCGTCGACGGACGCGACCATGGGAATCATGATTCGCACGTCGATTCGATCCTCGGCGGCGATGCGAAGGATCGCCTCGATCTGCTGGGAGAATGCACCGGGCTCGGCCAGCATGAGCGGCAACGACCGACCGAGTGATCCTTTGCGCCCCGCTCGAAGGAATGGGGGGAGTTTGTCCTCCGCGAAGTCGAGCGTCCGGATCGTCACCGGCAGCCCGGCCAGCCTGCGGGTCACGGCGCGAAGCTGAGCCACGTGCTCGGCAACGGTGGGCCAGCGCTCGGCGTTCAAGAAGGGCATCTCGGTTCGCAGAAGTCCAACGCCGCGGGTACCCATCGATCTGGCGAGGTCGGCATCGGCAGCGGCGGACACGTTGGCCAGCACGGTGATCTCGCGACCGTCGCAAGTGGACACCGCCAGCGTCCGCGCCGCGGCAAGCTCCGCGCGGCGCGACATCATTGTCGCCTCCGCCGTCTCGGCCATCCGGCGCTCGTCCACATCCGGCTGGATCACGATAATCCCCGTGTCGGCGTCGAGCAGTACCTCGGTCCCGTCGGGCGCGTCGAGAATTCCCGGGTCGGCCCCGAAGACCAGCGGGATACCGAGGGACCTCGCGATGATCGCGGCGTGGGAGGTGGCACCACCGACCACGGTTGCGGCACCGGCAAGTGTCGCGGCGTGCACGAGCAGGTCATCGGCGGTGATCTCCAGCGCGACCACGATGAGACGCCGGCTCGAACCCGGCTCGTCGGGGCGGGTCGATTCACCGCGGACCGCGGCATTCAGCCGACGGCCGACCGCTCGGACATCCGCGGCTCGCGCGGCCAGCATCGGGTCTGGAAGCTCGGCAAGGATCCGCGCATAGTGATCGATCGCTTCGTCGATTGCCGACTCGACCAGCTCGCCCGCCGCCAGCTGTTCGTCGACACGTTGACGGAGATCGGGGTCGCGCGCGATGTGGACATTCGCGCCGATGATCTGGCTTGCCTCCTCCTGACCGCTCGCGGTCAGGAGGATCGCGAAATCCGCCAAGTCCGCCGCCACCTGCTCGAAGGCGCGTGCCACGTCCAGCGGGACATTCTCCACTGGCGCGTCGCCCTCGCCGTCGGCGCGATCCGTACGGTGGAGCGAGCCGAGCACCACCGCCGGCTGACCCGGCCGACCAATCCCGCGGACGTCCGTTGAAAAGGCCCGCCGTGGCATTGACGCCTACGCTTCCACGGTCGACGGCGCCGCCCGCGCGGTGACCTCGGCAAGGGAGCGAAAGATCAGCCATGTCGACGTCGCGCCTGGATCCTGGTGTCCAACGCTGCGGGGGCCGAGGTAGGAGGCCCGGCCCTTGCGAGCCTGCATCGACGTCGTACCCCGCATGCCATCCCGAGCCGCGTCGGCGGCCGCTTCCGAGGCCGATGAGAGAGTTCCGCCCCGGTCGAGGTCGGCCTCGAACGCCCCGAGAGCCGGAGCATAGGCATCGACGATGGTCTTGTCGCCCGGGACCGCCGCGCCCAGCTTCTGCAGGCCCTCGAGCCCTGCCCTGAGCGCAGCGGCGACATCTCGATCGTCGACCTCGCTTCCGTCGAGTACCTTGCCCATCGCACGAAAGGCCGTGCCATACAGCGGTCCGGACGCCCCGCCCACCCGGGACACCAGCGTGGTGCCGACGCGCACCAGCAGATCGCCGACGCTCGTGGCCTCATACCCGTCCAGAGCAACGACCACGGCCGCGAAGCCCCGGTTCATGTTGACACCGTGGTCGGCGTCGCCGATCGCCGAGTCAAGCTGGGTCAGGTAGTCGGCCTGCTCGGCGATCGTGGTGGCGATCTTCGTGATCCACGTGCGGGTGAGCGGGATGTCCACGCCAGACTCCTCAGAGTGCCTCAGATGCCCCAGCGCAGGGCGGGCGTACGTACCGGAGCGTCCCATAGCCGCAGGATCTCGTCATCGGCCCGGCATACGGTGACCGACATCCCGGCCATGTCGAGGCTCGTCACATAGTTGCCGAGGAGATTACGGACGATCTCAACGCCGGCCTCCTTGAGCAGCGCCGCGACCTCACCGAAGACCAGATACAGCTCGATGAGCGGGGTTGCGCCGAGGCCGTTGACGATCACGATGACCTGGTCGGCTGGCTGCAAGGGCTTGGCCGACTGGATCGCGTCGTACGCGATCCGCACGATCTCCCTGGCCGGGAGCAGCTTTTCGCGCCGCCGTCCAGGTTCGCCGTGAATGCCCACGCCGATTTCCATCTCATCGTCGGGCAGGTCGAAGCCCGGCTTGCCCGCGGCGGGCGTGGTGCAGGCGGTCAGTGCCACCGCGAACGACGCGGACGACTCGTTGACCCGGCGGCCAACACTCGCGACCGCATCAAGCGCCTGGCCCTCCGCGGCGGCCGCACCGGACACCTTCTCGACGATGAGCGTGGCGCCGGTCCCCCGACGGCCGGCCGTCCAGGTGGAGTTCTCAACCGCAACGTCGTCGTCGACGAGCACGGTCTCCACCCGTACACCGTCATCGAGCGCGAGTTCGGCGGCCATCTGAAAGTTCAGGACGTCGCCGGTGTAGTTCTTGACAATGTGGACGACGCCGGCGCCGCCGTCGACCGCCTTCGTCGCCGCGAGGATCTGGTCGGGCACGGGCGAGGTGAAGATCTCCCCCGGTGCGGCCGCGTCGAGCATGCCAACACCGACGAAGCCACCGTGCAGCGGCTCGTGGCCGGAGCCGCCGCCGGAGACGAGGCCGACCTTGCCGGGCACCGGCGCGTCCGCCCGCACGACGATCTGGTTGGTCAGGTCCACCCTTAGGTCGGCGTGGGCGGCGGCCACCCCTGCGAGCGCCTCGCGCACGACGTCGTCGGGCGCGTTGATGAACTTCTTCATGACCGGACTCCTTGCGTCGCTGGGGAAACCTGGGACGGTGCCTGCGCCCGCCGGCCGGCCGTGGCACGAACCGTGACGAGTGCGCCGTAGAGGAACCCGGCGACGATCGCTCCGACGAACTCGGCGAGGAGGTAGACGGGAAGCTGTTCCCACTTCACCGATCCGCCGGCGATCTGCTGGACCAGCATCGGGCCGAACGTGCGCGCGGGGTTAATGGAGGCGCCGGTCGCCGGTGCGACCGGGATGATGGCCGCGAAGACGGCCATGCCGATGGCCAAGCCGGCGAACCCGCCGGGCGCGGCCTTGTGAATCGCCCCGAAGACGACGAAGACGAGGATGAACGTGCCGACCGCCTCGGCGATGAACGCCTGGCCGGCGCCGACACCCGCGCCGTACGAGGCGACGCCGAGCCCGGCGTCCACGGCCTTGCCGCCGAGAACACCGATGATGGTCGTGGCCCCGATTATCGCGCCGAGCAGTTGGGCACCGACGAAGCCGGGAACCTGCTTCCACGGCAGCTTGCCGGTAGCCGCGAGCGCGACGGTCACGGCGGGATTGATCTGGCAGCCGGAAACATGCCCGATCGCGTAGATCAACGCGACGACGATCATCGCGAACGCGAACGAGATCATGCCGAGCTGCGCCATCGTGAACGGCGCGTCGCCGCCGACGATGAGCGTGGCCGGTACCGAACCGACACCC
>JAXIPB010000194.1:0-4171 GCA_045403155.1 Micromonosporaceae bacterium | reverse complement strand
GTACGAGGTCGCGGTGCGGGGACATCGGGTACGGGTCGACCAGCCCGCAGACGCCGGCGGACAGGATACGGCGGCGACGCCAACCGAACTCTTCGTCGCGTCGCTGGCCACGTGCGCCGCGTTCTACGCCGGCCGCTATCTGACCCGGCACGGGTACTCCCGGAATGGACTCGGCGTGTCGGTGGAGTACGAGATGTCAACCGATCGTCCGGCGCGGGTAACCGCAGTGCGCCTGACGCTGCGCGTGCCGCCCACGCTGCCCGCGGAACGTCTGCCTGCTATGCGCGCCGTCGCCGAGCACTGCACGGTGCACAACACACTCATGGACCCGCCGGCGATCAGCATCGACGTCGCCTGACCGGGCCTACCGGCTCGGCACCGTTCAGCGACGTGGCTCGGACTCTTGGACGACGACCTCGGTCATGACCTGGTGGAACCGATCGGGCCCCTCGAGGAGAGGGCAATGACACGCGAAGGCTTCTTCGTGGATCGCCCGAAGCTCTCGGCGTGTTCGAGACGGTGCGTACGTTGCTGGGCGAACACGGGCCGTTCTCAGTGCGGACATCCAAGAGCCACGTCGCGTTCCGCCGGCGGCGGAGCGGAGTGGTCAACTGGCTATGCGAGGCGGCTGATTCCGCTGCATAAGTGGCTGCCACGCCGTGTTAGCCCAGCCGGTAGAGCTTCCAGCCGACGGTGACGAACCAGACAAGCAGGAGAACCCCGTAAACCGAGTAGCCGACGCCGAGGAGCGGCCTGAGTGTCTCGGAGACGATGCCGACCACTCCGGTCGCTATGCCCAGATATGCGATCCACCGGGGAAAGACGCCCTTCATCATGACGAGGGAGACGAGCAGGATTCCCACGGTGGTCAGGACTCCGACGAGACTGGGCGTGTTGTTCTCGGCGATCAGACCCTCGGCGATGGTGACCATGGCGGTGCGTTGCTCGGCGCTCGCGGCTGCCTCGTATTGGTCGCTGAGATAGACCAGTACGGTCGCGCCACCGCCGGTGGTCGGAAGGGCGAGGGTGAGAGCCCATGACGAGATGCCGATGAGCGCCGCGATCGCGGAGTATCCCTTGTCGAGGTCCTTGAGCGCCGCGTAGAGCGCCAGGAACACGACCAGAGCCAGTACGCCTGGGGCCGACCACAGTACCTGTTCGATGATGTAGAGCCACCGGTGCGACGCGATGTATTGCAGCGTCTCCTCGCCACTCGATTCGAGGGGTGGTGGTGCGACCGAGACCAACACGATCGCCAACAGGTAGGGAACGACGATGATGATTCCCGACAAGCCACCCGCCCGATAGAGGCTGCGCCACGAAGGGTCGGGGCGGTTGGCGGCCGCTGCCGAAGACGTGCTTGCTTCGGGCGCCTTCATTGCCGGACCTCTGCCGCGACCGTCCGCGACCACGCGCGGATGCGGTCCGAATTGCGGAAGTCTCCGCCCCGACCATTGCGAACCATGGCCTTCGCGATGAATCCCTTCGCCTCCGCGGTCAGCCGGCCGCCAAAGGTCAGGTGCTGCCGGGCGTTGAGGTCCGTCGCGGCTCGAGCCGCCTGCGGTACGGGAGGGATATCACTCACATCGGCGGAGTCATCGAGAGGACCGCTGCTGAACAGCCAGACCGGCCGGTCGCGGAGTATCGGGCCGAAACGACGGGCGAAGCGACGGGCGTCGCGGTGCCAGCGACCGGAGTACAGCGAGCCGCCCAGGACGACGGCGCTGTAGCCGCCCACCGAGCGGACCCGGTCGGCCGACAAAACGTCGGTCGCCAGTCCTTCGCTGTTCAGGGTCATGGCGATCATCTCCGCGATGCCCGCGGTCGATCCGTTCTTGCTGCCGTAGGCGACCAGGACCTTCGGCCCCTGGGTCGGTTGGTCATCCGTGGCGCTGGTCATCGCCGTCCACCTCCCTCGCGTGCGGGATCGATCGCGAGGTCGCGACGCACGACCGCGTAGGCGGATCCGTCCACCCGCTGGTGGACGGCCATGATATCGACGGTTTCTCTCATCGCAACGTAACCTTCCGAGTTAGAACTCGATCCATTCAGGACGGACGACGGCCAGCGCTACGATCACGACGTCGATGGCGACACCGATCAGCAGGCGGGTGTCCCAGAACGTGATGAGTAGCGCCAAGGACGACGCCGCCGCTAGAGCCGCCAACACCGGCCAGATGGTCGACAGCCCGGGCACGCCTCAGACCGCCATCGCGAGCAGTGCGAACGCCCCCACTGCCAGCGCCAACAGCACCGACGCCACGGGCCGGCGCGCGGTCTCGGGAATCGGCCTGCTGGCCCATGGCTTGGTGCAAAGCTCTGACCAGAACGGCCATGTCGGTGTCGCCGCCTCTCCGAGGGATGGCGCCGGATCGTCACCCCTAGGATGGCAGCCCCCAATTGCCGCGCACCGGTCGAACGGCACTCAGGTGCAGGACCTTCGCCCCGGCCCGCTCATCCGCTGGTTCGTTCGCCCGCATGGGAATGGCTGAAGATCACCGCGCTCCGACAGATTGTCAAGTCTCACTGCACGTTCTGTCGGAAGACTGTGATCATGGCCGATGAGGTGACGCGGCTGCAGTCATTTGCCGCTGGGCGCGCGGCGTACAACGATGCCGACGCGGACAGTTGGGCGCGCCGGGCTCATTCGATCACGTGAATGTTGCGGCGCGCGCAGATTTCCTTCAGCACGTCCGGCCAAACCGTGACGCTTACCTCGCCCAGGTGCGCCTTGCGCAACAGCAGCATCTGGGTTCGCGACTGGCCGATGCCACCACCGATCGACAGCGGCAGCGTGCCGTCGGTGATTCCCCGGTGGTACGGCAGCCGCAGCCAGTCGAGCTGGCCGGTGAGCTCCAGCTGTCGTCGCAGCGTCGTCGCGTCGACGCGTACGCCCATCGAGCTGAGTTCGTGGCGGCGCCGCGTCACCGGGTTCCACACCAGAATGTCTCCGTTGAGCCCGTGGGCCGGGCGGCCGTCCGGAGTCATCGTCGGGGTGACCCAGTCGTCGTAGTCGGCGGCCCGCATCTCGTGCGGGTAACCGTCGTCGAGGGTCCACCCGATGCCGATGATGAAGATCGCTGGGATCTCTTGGAGGATCCTCGTCTCGCGTTGCTTGCGGGGCAGGTCCGGGTAGCGGGCGAGCAGGTCCTCGGCGTGGATGAAGGTGATCTCCTCGGGCAGGTCTGGGTAGCAGTCGTCCTTGAGCTGCGGGAAGAGCCGCTGCACATGTGCCTCCGCGCCGCGCAGTACGGACCAGATCCGGCGCACCGTGTCCTTGAGATAGTCGAGGTTGCGTCGGTCGGTGGTGATCACACGCTCCCAGTCCCATTGATCGACGTAGGCGCTGTGGTCGTGGTCGAGGAAGTAGTCCTTGCGGACCGCCCTCATGTCGGTGCAGAGGCCCTCCCCCGGTCCCATGCCGAACTGCCTGAGCGCCAGCCGCTTCCACTTCGTGGCCGCCTGCACAACCTGGGCGTCGACGGGGTGCAGGCCGTTGTCGTTGGCGATGCGAAACTGCACCGGCGTTCGGGAGCCGTCTCTGTCGAGCATGTCGTTGACGCCCGACTCGGCGCCAACGATGAGCGGCACCTGAACCATCTGCAGGTTGAGCTCCTTGCACAGGCCGTCTTCGATGAACCGTTTGACCGCGAATATCGCCTCCTGGGTTTGCCGCGGGTTCAGTAGTGAGCGGTAGTCGTTCGGCAGCGCCCGATCCAGGTCCTCGTAGTTGCCGATTCCCGGCCCAGCGAGGTCGGCGCGCTTGGCATCGACGACGTCTGTCATGGCCGTCTCCCTTCCGGTCACGCGGAACCGGCGTGCCGGCGCGGGCGTACCGGCGCGGCTCCGCTGCGCCAAGTGTTTGCCGCATGCCGGCGGGTTGTTAGGGCCAATGGGCCGGTGAGTCGGGCCGGATGGCCCGCTGGTTGTGGATTCCAGCCAAGCGGGCACTTCGTCCGACTTCATCGGCCCGTTTGTCCTGGCGGGGCAGGGTCATTGGCCTCTGTCAAGCGGCGCAGGGATGGAGTGACCTTGAGCCATGCGCGGCGGTAGAGCGACGGCTCGAAGCCGGCGAAGGTCCAGATGTCGAGGAGCCCACCATGAGCACACTGGCTGAGCCGTACCGGATCAAAGCAGTCGAACCGCTGCACGTGCCGACTTATGCCGAGCG
>JAXIPB010000109.1:0-43529 GCA_045403155.1 Micromonosporaceae bacterium | reverse complement strand
GGCCCCCTCCGAGCGCCGATCATGATTTGGAGGTCATGATCGGCGGCCCCGGGCAGCGCTGACCTCATGATCACGGCGATCTTGAAACACGGCGGACGGGGCGGGTGCCGTGGTGGGTGTCGGAGCGGACGCTTTCCGACTAGCCTGATCGCGCGACTTTGTGGCGGCGCGGCACTGATGGGGAGGAAGTGGCGCAGTGCGGAGCGTTATAGCGGTGATTATGGCGATTCTTGGCGTGATCTTGGTGCTCGGCGGCGCCGCGGCGCTGTGGGCGTCGGCCCTGACCCGGCCACGTGGGTCGGAGCCAGAGGAGCCGCAGAGCCGGATGGATCGCACCGTCGACGTGATGAGCAGACTGCCCGCGCCCGACCGGTTGATCACCTGGGGCATCGTGCTGCTCGCGCTGAGTGCCGTCGCCGCCGGGGCGATCACGTTCTCGGCGACGGCGTCGGCCGGAACCGGCTGACCCGCCCTCGCATCGGACTCTCGTGTGGCGGTCCAGTGATCAACAGTCACGGCGCAGAAGCGGCGAGTCATTCGGCACCCGGGGGCACGGCCGGGACGCAGAAGGATTATTCTGCGGTCGAGGTGAGCCGGAGATCATGGCCTGCCGAACACGCCGACCCCGCTGCTGCTGGAGGCCTTGAGTGACCACCGTTGCGCCGAAGCCGATCGTGACGCGGCCCTGGCCGGTTCGACAGCAGACCAGGGGATCGGCCTTCGCCCAGGTGCTGCGGTCGACGGACGCGAAGCAGATCGGGATCATGTACATGATCACGTCGTTCGTGTTCTTCCTGGCCGGCGGCGTGATGGCCCTGCTCATGCGGGCCGAACTCGCCCAGCCGGGGATGCAGTTTCTCTCGCCGGAGCAGTACAACCAGCTGTTCACGATGCACGGCACGGTCATGCTGCTGCTCTTCGCGACCCCGATCCTCTTCGCGTTCGCCAACTACATCGTGCCGCTGCAGATCGGCGCGCCTGACGTGGCCTTCCCGCGGTTGAACGCAGTGGCGTACTGGCTCTTCGCGTTCGGCGGCACGCTGACCATCCTCGGGTTCATCACTCCCGGCGGGGCGGCCGACTTCGGCTGGTTCGCCTACTCGCCGCTGACCAGCGAGACCTACTCGCCCGGCGCCGGCGCGGACATGTGGCTGGTCGGGTTGGTCATCTCCGGTCTGGGCACAATCCTCGGTGCCGTCAACATGATCACGACGATCCTGACGCTGCGCGCACCGGGCATGACGATGTTCCGGATGCCGATCTTCACCTGGAACATCATGGTCACCTCGCTGCTGGTGCTCATGGTCTTCCCGATCCTGGCCGCGGCGCTTCTCGTGCTGGAAGCGGATAGGCATCTCGGCGCGCAGGTCTACGCCTCGGCGACCGGTGGAGCACTGCTCTGGCAGCACCTCTTCTGGTTCTTCGGCCACCCCGAGGTCTATATCGTCGCGCTGCCGTTCTTTGGCATCATTTCCGAGATCATCCCGGTGTTCAGCCGCAAGCCGATCTTCGGATACAAGGGTCTGATCGCGGCGACGATCGGCATCGCGGCCCTGTCGATGAGCGTCTGGGCGCACCACATGTTCGCCACCGGCCAGGTGCTGCTGCCGTTCTTCTCGTTCCTGTCGTTCCTGATCGCGGTCCCGACCGGCATCAAGTTCTTCAACTGGATCGGCACGATGTGGCGCGGTCAGATCACATTCGAGACTCCGATGCTGTTCGCGATCGGCTTCCTCGTCACGTTCCTCTTCGGCGGCCTCTCGGGCGTGCTGCTGGCGAGTCCGCCGATCGACTTCCACGTCTCCGACTCGTACTTCGTGGTCGCGCACTTCCACTACGTGCTCTTCGGCACGATCGTGTTCGCGGTGTACGGCGGCATCTACTTCTGGTTCCCGAAGATGACCGGCCGGATGATGGACGAGCGGCTTGGAAAGATCCATTTCTGGCTGACCATCATCGGGTTCAACGTGACATTCCTGGTGCAGCACTGGCTCGGAACCGAAGGGATGCCCCGCCGGTACGCGGACTACAGCGCACTCGATGGCTGGACCACCTTGAACATGATCTCCACGGCGGGCGCCTTCGTGATCGGCATCTCGACCCTGCCGTTCGTTTACAACGTCTGGAAGTCGTACAAGACCGGACGGATCGTGGAGGTCGACGATCCGTGGGGACACGGCCAGTCGTTGGAGTGGGCCACGAGTTGCCCGCCGCCGCTGCGCAACTTCGATCGCATGCCGAGAATCCGCTCGGAGCGGCCGGCGTTCGACGCCAAGTTCCCGCACCTCGCCGTCGACACATCAAACGCCGCCCGCACGCAGCTGGCCGGTGTCGCGACGCGCAAGGACGACGCCGAGAGCTGAATCTAGGAGTCGGAGTCGCTCAGGCGGCGCCCGGTTCGCCAACCAACGCGACGCCCGCCTTCCGCAGCTCGGAGAGAGCCTCCTCCGTGGTCTCCTGCCCGACGCCCGCGGTGTGATCGAGCAGAACAGTCACGCCGAACCCCTCGCGCACGGCGTCGAGCGCGGTTGCCTTCACGCAGTGGTCGGTCGTCAGCCCGACGACGTCCACGTCGGAGACGTCACGCATACGCAGCCACGCGGCGAGGCCGATGCCGCCGGCCCGGCCCTCGAACCCGGAGTACGCGGCCCGGTGCTCGCCCTTCTCGAAGACCGCCTCGATCTTGTCCGTGTCGAGCGCAGGATGAAAATCGGCGCCGGGGGTTCCGGCGACACAATGGCGCGGCCAAGTGTCCACATAGTCCGGTACCTCGGCGAAGTGGTCGCCCGGGTCGACGTGATGATCCTTGGTGGCCACGATGTGATCCCACCTGCCCGCATCATCGCTCAGGAGCGCCGAGATCGACGCGGCGACGCGTGCGCCACCGATCACGGCGAGCGATCCGCCTTCGCAGAAGTCGTTCTGCACATCGGCGATGATCAATGCACGAGTCATGACGCTCCTCGGATCACCATAGGTATGGCTGTGTCGCCGGCCGAGAGCTTGAGCCCCTCCCAGGGGATAGAAATGAGGCATTCCTGTATGTGCTCACGCGAATCCACAAGGGACGGTCGGCCGGCGACCGGTTCGCCGCCCCGCACGAACGGGCGCTGTAGTGGGCGGTCGTGCGGCTGCGGGGGCGGCGAACCCTGGGAGACGACGACCTCTTCCGTCGCGGTGCCGGTGGGCTTGTGCCGCCGTACGGCAGTCTTACGGCCGCCAACGGTCGCCTTGTTCTCCGAGCGCTTGACCACAGGTCGATCGTCCACTTCGACCAGTTTGTAGACCATGCCGGCGGTGGGGGCGCCGGAGCCGGTCACGACCGCGGTCCCGGCGCCGTAGGCGTCGACCGGTTCGGCGGCGAGCGCGGCGATCGCGTACTCATCGAGATCGCCGGACACGACGATCTTCGTGTCGACCGCGCCGAGCGAGTCGAGCAGCTCGCGTGACTGCGCGGCGAGCACCGACAGGTCGCCCGAGTCGATCCGGATCGCCCGCAATCCGGGGCCGGCGACCGCGATAGCGTTGCGAATCCCCTGGCTGATGTCGTACGTGTCGACGAGCAAGGTCGTCTGCTTCCCCAGCGCGGCGACTTGCGACGCGAACGCGGTCGACTCGTCGTCGTGCAGCAGCGTGAAGGCGTGCGCCGCCGTCCCGGTCGTCGGGATGCCGAAGCGGCGGCCGGCCTCCAGGTTCGAGGTCGAGGCGAAGCCCGCCAGGTACGCCGCGCGGGCGGCGGCCGGCGCCGCCAATTCGTTTGTACGCCGTGAGCCCATCTCGATGATCGGACGGCCACGCGCCGCGGTGACCATGCGCGCAGCCGCCGCGGCGACGGCGCTGTCGTAGTTGAGTACGGACAGGACGAGGGTCTCCAGCAGGACGCACTCGGCGAACGTGCCGGAGACGGTCAGGATCGGCGAGCCGGGGAAGTAGAGCTCACCCTCCGCATAGCCGTCGATGTCGCCGGCGAAGCGATAGTCGCCCAGAAAGGAGGCGGTCTCCGCGTCGACCACGCCGGATTCGATGAGGTAGGCGATCTCGGAGTCGCCGAACCGGTAGCCCGCGAGCGCCTCGACCAAGCGCTCGGATCCGGCGACGACGCCGTAGCGGCGGCCGGGCGGAAGCCGCCGGGCGAAGACCTCGAAGACACACCGCCGCTCGGCGGTGCCATCCTTCAGCGCGGCCGACACCATGGTCAGCTCGTAGTGGTCCGTGAGCAGCGCTGTGCCCGCCTGATCCAGACTCACAAGGTTGAGCCTACGGCTCGCCGGCGTGGCGTCAGCAGGTGATGTCGACCATGGTCAGGTCCGCACCCGGATTTGGGCGTTGCCCATATGGCCACCGCTCGGATCGACGACCACGGTGTAGGTTCCGGACTTGGCCAGCACCAGGCCGTCCTTTTCGAGGTGACCCTTACCGGAGATGATGCAGCCCCGGCTTCCCTCCTGTTCCCCATCGGGATCTAGAAGGATCAAGATGCCGCAATCCTCGAGTGTGGCGTCGGTGGCCTCAATGAAGATCTTTTGATCGGCCGTGCCCTCGAACGAGAGCCGAGCCACCTTGCCCGGTTGGTCGATCGTGACGAGGACCTCAGACCCGTCGACGGTGAGCTCACCCAGCTGATCGGTGATGATGTGCAGGCGAAGCCGTGCGGTTCCGGTGCCGGCCACGTCTGGGTCGACCACGATCGCGTAGTCGCCGTCGCTCGGTAGCTCGACCCTATCGATGCCGCCCTTCCCGCCGATGATGCAACCGTTGCCCACCTCGTCGCCGTCGACGAGGCGGAGTTGGAGCACGCGACACCCGTCCGGCACGGTGGCCGACAGCGCCTCGACGTAGACCAGCTGCTTGGCCTCACCGGTGAAGGTGAACCGGGCCCGCTCGCCGGGCTGACCGATGGACGCCCTGATTTCTTCGCCGTTGGGTTGGATCACTCCCGCTTGATCGGTCGTGGTGAATAGCTTGAGATGAGCCTCACCCGTCGTGTCGCCCTCGGGGTCGATCACAATCTTGTAGTCGCCCGCGACAGGCAGGGTCGTCGTGTCGATGAAGCCCACTCCGTTGATGATGCAGCCGCGCGCGAGCGAGTCGTCGTTGGGATCAATAAGCTCGATGACGTTGCACTCGTCGGGCATGGTCGAGGAGGCGACCTGCACGAATACGGTTTGGTCGGCGGCGCCCGTGAAGGTGAGCTGGGCCGTATCGCCGGCCGCGGTGATGCGAAGTGTCTCCTCGCGGGGCGCGGGCTCGGTCGGGGCGTCATCGGGGCCGCCACCGTCGCCGCCGCCGAAGGCTGAGATGACGGTGCGGCCGGCCAGGCCGAGGCCGCCAAGCAGCACGAGGACTATCGCCCCGATGAGCCATGTGCGCCATCCGGGCTTCGGCGCGGCCGACGGCCCGCCGGAAGCGGGCACAACGGGTGCGCTGCCGGCGCCGCTGGCGGAGTGGGCGAGAGCGAGGCTGTGCGAGCCCTCGAGCGTGGAGTCGTCGGGAATGGCGTCGGTTGGGACTTGCCGAGTGCCGGACGCGGGTCGGCCCGGTGAACTGAGTCGCGAAGTCACCACGGGCTGCAGCGCCTCTCGGGTGCGTGCGGCGGTCCAGCGCTGGTCGGGTTCCTTGACGAGCAGCCCGTCGATGACCTGACCGAGCGGCCCGGCGTGCTCGGGCGGCGGGTGGGGTTGGTTCACCGTCGCGAATAGCTCGGCCAGGGGCGTGTCGCGCTCGAACGGCCCATGCCCCTCGACCGCGAAGTAGAGGGTCGCGCCCAGCCCGAAGAGATCCACCGAGGGTCCGGAGCTGCCCGAGGTCAGCCGTTCGGGTGCGACGTAGCCCGGCGTTCCCAGTAGGACACCGGTGCGGGTCAACCCGGCGCCATCCAGGGCGGCAGCGATGGAGAAGTCGGTCAGCATGACGTGGCCCGACTCGGTCACCATGACGTTGGAGGGTTTGAGGTCGCGATGCAGGATGCCCGCGGCGTGCGCGGCATCGAGCGCGTCGAGCAGCGCCAGCCCGACCGCGGCCGCGCGGGGGGCGGGCAGCCGAGCCTGGGCTCGGACGGCCTCGTCAAGCGACATGCCTCGGACGAGTTGCATCACGATCCAGGTCATGCCCTCGTCCTCGAAGGCGTCATAGACGCTGACGATGTTTGGGTGGTCCAGCCGGGCCGCGCTGCGCGCCTCGGCCATCGCCCGGGTGCCCAGGTCGCGGCGCTCCTCGTCACTCACGGAGGCCGGCGCCCGTACCTCCTTGAGCGCCACCTCGCGGCCGAGCCGCTCGTCGTGGGCGAGCCATACCGTGCCCATGCCACCCGATCCAAGCTTGGACACCAGCCGGTATCGCCCACCAACCACGCGCTGCGCGTCCACCTGCGCCTCCTTCGTCGGGGCTCGTTCGGCGGCTGGCATCGGCACCGTAGCACCGACCTTCAGCGCATCGGAATATTCGATCCGACGCCGCGGGGCGTGCGGCGATTGATGGCGCGGCCTACCATCAGCGCGACCCCCTCGGCACGTCAGCGTTTCGGGCACACCTGCGTGGTCGGATAGTCGTCACAATTCACGCCAAGACGGGATTGACGCCTCCGCCGGCAGGCTCGACCATCGACGTTCCGTGGGCCAGAACATCGGCGGCTCCGGAGACGCGGCGGATCGAGGATGCGATGAGTGTGGAGACGGCCCAGGGCACAGGCGATCTGACGCCGGAGTTACTGGAAGCGACATTCTGGTCGGACGCGATGGTCGCGGCGGCCGGAATCCCTATTCAGGACGTACCGTTCGTATCGGTGGGCGGAGGCATTGGTTCATTCGTGACGGTTGATTACCTCCGGATCGGCGGAGTCCCCACGTCACAGATGCGGGTTCTGTCCAACATTGACTATCCGTGGCAGACGTACGAGTACCTCACCCGCGTCTCCCAGATCCCCCGCCCGGAGCGCATCCGTTCCGACTCGTCGTCCCGCCCCGACAACATCTGGGGCTTCCCCTCGTACGCCCTCTCCGAGGCCTGGAAGGACAAGAGCCTGGCCCACCTGTTCCATGTGCTGATCGAGCCGGTCTTCGCCGACTACTGGACCCCCCGGGCGGGCACGGTGTTCCACAGCCTGGAGCGCGAGTTGAAGCGCATCGGCTACCAGGAGATGCTGGTCAAGGGCGTGGTACGGATGGTGCGCCGCCGGGTCGGCGGTGGCTACTTCACGATCCTCACGCCGCCGGAAGGCACGAGCCCGACGAAGCGAGTCGCGTATCGGTCCCGCTTCGTGCACCTGGCGATCGGCTATCCGGGCCTGCGATTCCTGCCCGACCTGCAGGCGTTCCGGGAGTCCTCCGGCGACTACGAGCACGTCGTCAACGCGTATGAGCCGCACGAGCACATCTACGAGTTCCTCAAGACCAAGCCCGGAACGGTCGTGCTGCGCGGCGGCGGAATCGTTGCCTCCCGGGTGCTGCAGCGGCTCTTCGACGATCGAAGGAAGTTCAAGACGCAGACCAACATCG
Source organism: Micromonosporaceae bacterium (assembly GCA_045403155.1). Classification (GTDB taxonomy): domain Bacteria; phylum Actinomycetota; class Actinomycetes; order Mycobacteriales; family Micromonosporaceae; genus JAXIPB01. The sequence continues at coordinate 36,036 of JAXIPB010000109.1, read as the reverse complement.
TCCACATCTTCCGGACCTTCGTCACCGGCGCGCACGGCCCGCACATCTGGTCGCGCCGCAAGGGCGGCGACGGCTGGGCTTACCAGGGCTTCAACTACCCCAAGTCGGTTTGGGGTGGCCAACTCAAGGCCGAGATGCGCAAGCTCGACGGGGAGGCCCGGGCCAAGAAGTACAAGCAGATGGGCGGCACCAACACGCCCAAGCGCCGCCGGTGGCAGAAGCAGATGGCCGACGGCCGCAAGGGCGGCTACTACCACGCGATGCAGGGCACGGTCGACAAGGTGACCACCGGCCCGGACGGCATGCTCACCAGCTTCGTCACGGGCAAGACCGGCGCACAGGAGGTGCACTCGCACTACATCATCGACTGCACGGGCCTGGAGGCCGACATCTCCGAGCACCGCGTCCTGGCCGACCTGCTCGCCCACGGCGGTGCCGGTCGCAACCCGCTGGGCCGGCTCGAGGTCGAGCGCCACTTTGAGATCAAGGGTACGCAGAGCGGCGATGGTGCCCTTTACGCCTCCGGGGCGACGACGCTCGGAGGTTACTTCCCCGGCGTAGACACGTTCCTCGGCCTGCAGGTGGCCGCACAGGAGATCGCCGATGACCTGGCGCGGCATAACTTTGGCAAGAGGATCGGGCCGGTGCGGTCGACGATTCAGTGGTTCAAATGGCTCTTCAACGGGAAGGTATGACAAGACATGGTGCCAACCCTCTGGGGCCGGATCCAGACCAGAATCATCCTGCTCGCCACGGTCGGCGCTGTGGTGACCGCCTTGATCACGCCGGTGCTGCCAGTCGATGCTCCGCTCGCCGACAAGTACCGCACGACGTTCGTCGTCCTCGCCGCAGTCGCCGTCGTCGGCATCGTCTGGGAGTTCGTCTACCACTTTCTCATGCAGTTTCGTTGGGAGAAGGACTGGCCGTCGATGTTCGGCCTGCTCTTGATCATCCCGGAGGGGGTGTTGATTTGGTTCCTGCTTGATCTCGGGCTGGTGCCTTTCCTCGATTCGCCCCCACCGCTGGCCGCGTTCGTCATCCACTTCGCGGCGGTGTGGCTGTGCGTGTGGCTCTTCGCCAACGGGCCGATGCGCGTACCCTTCATCCGCTGGCGCTTCCGGGGAGGACGACTCGTATGAACGGCCACGACACTTCGGCAGTGGTCCGGCCGCTACCCGGCGCGGGGCTGGTGGCCCGGGCCGGCGACCTCCTTCTCGTCTGTGCCGAGGGTGCGGCCGGCGTCGAGGATCTGCTGGGGCTTGTCTCGGACGTCGCGGCCGCGGGCGGCGACGGCAGCATTCTGGTACGACGTGTCGCCGCGCTCCTCGCCAACGACTTCGACGGCAGGTTCCCGGCCTGCGCGGTGAGCGGTGCGACGCCCGACGGTCGGCTGGCGGTGCTGGTCTACGGCGCCGCCACCGCTGACGTCGTCGGCGGCGAGGGAGACGTCTCGCTCGCCGGCTCCGATGCGATCACATCGGTGACTCGTCTGGTGGCCGGGCCTATCACCGCCATCCGGCTCCAACTCCCGGGCGCGGGCACCGCCGATCCACGCTCGCGGCTGGATTCGGGGGTGGTACCCGCCGCCGGCGCGCTCTACTCCAAAGCGGCCGAGTCGCCCGCCGCCGGCGCGCCGATGATGCCACCCTCGGCGCCGGCCGAACCGCTGCCGGCCAAGCCGATGGCAGCCCAGCCGATGGCAGCCGAGCCGATGGCAGCGCAGCCGATGGCAGCGCAGCCGATGGCGCCCTTACCGCCACCTATGGCGCCGCCAGCCCCGCCGCCGCTGGTCGAGCCGCCGCAGATACCGGTGCCGATGCCCGTGACAGCCGAGCCGATGCCTTCGGCGGACGGGGCCATGCCACAGCTGCGCCAGCCCGACCCGGCCGCACCCTTCGTGGCGGTCCTGCTCGGACCTGACCCCGACGCCGACGGCGGCGGGGCCGAGGAGATGCCCGCACCGGCGATCGTGCTGGACATGCGGCCGCGAGTGCTGGGCGTGCTCTGCAAGAACGACCACTTCAACGACCCGAACCTGCGCTACTGCTCGGTGTGCGGCATCTCGATGGCTCAGCAGACGTTGGTCCAGCACGAGGGCCCGCGACCACCGCTGGGCGTGCTGCTCCTCGACGACGGGAGCACGTTCCGCCTCGACATGGACTACGTGATCGGCCGAGAGCCGCAGCAGGACCCGGAGGTTGTCGCGGGCACCGTGCGGCCGTTGCGGGTCGCCGACGCCGATGGCGTCGTCTCCCGCAGGCATGCACGGATCTCTCTGGTCGGTTGGGATGTGCACGTCGTCGACCTGGGTTCGGCCAACGGTACGTACGTGCAGTTGCCCGGAGATCCGGAGCGGCACCAATTGGTGGCCAACCAGCCGGTCGCCGTCCGGCCCGGTACGCAGGTCACCATCGGGCGGCGCTGGTTCCGCTACGAGTCGCACCGCAACCCCTGACAGACAGCACCGCCTGAATCAACAGCACTGGAGAGAAGCAGATGCAGGGTATCGCCGACTACGAGTTCATCCGGCCGCTCGGTTCGGGCAACCACGGCCAGTTCTTCCTCGCGCGGCGACCGCTGCGACTGCCGATCGACGTCGAGTATGTCGCGGTCAAGGTTCTCGGTGGTGAGTCCACTGCGGACACATTCCGGCGCGCCACGCGCGAGATGAAGGCCTTCGCGTCGGTTCGGTCGCCGCACCTCGTCACGCTGTACGACGCCGGGCAGCACGACGGGATCTTCTACTACTCGATGGAGTACCTCCCCGGCGGTTCGCTGGCCCAGCCCGCACAGCCGCTCGATCTGGCAATGGCGTTGCGAGCCGTCGGCGATGCCGCCCGCGCCGCCGCCGCCCTCCACGCGGCGGGCATCGTGCATCGCGACATCAAACCGAGCAACGTGTTGCTGACCGGCATCGGCGCGAAGTTGTCGGATCTCGGGTTGTCGCAGGTCTTCACGCCGGGCGTGACGCTGACCGGAATGGGGCCGATCACCTCCGTCGAGTACACCGATCCCGACCTGCTGCACGGCGAGCCGCCAGGACCCCACAACGATGTCTGGTCGCTCGGCGTCATGCTGCACCGCGTCGCGGCCGGCACTGGAGTCTACGGCGACCTCCCCGCCAATGACGGATTGCTTGCGCTGCGTCGGATCCTCTCCACGAAGCCCGAGATCTCCCCGACCCTGCCTGAACCGATTAGGCAGTTGATCGGCGAGTGCCTCGCTCCGCCGGCGCAGCGGCCGCCGGCCGCGGCAGTCGCGGACCGGCTCGGCACCCACTGACGCCCACCCACTGTGCTTGCCGAGGGCTCGGTCTTCGCGGCGTACGAGGTACGCCGCCGGATAGCGGTCGGCGGCATGGGCGAGGTGTATCTGTGCCGGCATCGCATACTCGACCGGCTCGACGCGGTCAAGGTGCTGCGACCCCATCTGGCCAGCGATGCCGACTTCCGGCGGCGCTTCTTGCGCGAGGCGCTCTCGGCCGCGCGACTACGCCATCCAAACGTGGTGACCGTGTACACCGCCGACGAGGCCGATGGCCTGCTCTACCTGGCGATGGAGTACGTCGCGGGTGAGGACCTCGGTGCGTTGCTCTCACGTGGAGCGCTCGACGCCGCGCGCACGGCCCGCCTGATGCGAGTGGTGGCCGACGCCTTGGACGCCGCGCACCGGGCGCACCTCGTGCACCGCGACATCAAGCCGAGCAACCTGTTGGTGACCGGCCTCGGCACGGCCGAGGAGAGCGTGACGCTGGTCGACTTCGGCATCAGCCGGATCCTCGACGCCGACAGCGAGATCACCCGCACCGGGGAGATCGTGGGAACGATCGCCTACATGTCCCCGGAGCAGCTGGCCAACAAGGCCGTCGTGGGCGGCGCGTGCGACCAGTACGCGCTGGCCTGCGTGGCCTTCGAGTGCCTCACCGGCCGGGTTCCGTTTCCGCGGGAGGGGCAGCTCGCCGTCATGACCGCTCACCTCACCGCGCCGCCGCCGGCGGTGACGGCCCTGCGCCCCGATCTGCCTCGGGCCGTGGATGCGGTTATCGCTCGCGCCATGGCCAAGGACCCGCAGGCGCGTTTCCCGACCTGTACTCATTTTGTGGCCGCGCTCGGGGCTGCGCTGCCGAGATCGGTGGCGACATCGCTGCCGGCGTCGGTCACTGCGACCGCGACGGATCATCGCGACTTCCATGCCCCGGACTCGCTCGCCGCGAAGGCGCGGTCGGGGCATCGCGACCTGCTTCGCCCAGCGGGTCACCCGGACACGCTCGCGCTCCGGGTCGGCTGGTCGCCCGGCCCGCCGGCCGAACCGATGGTGATGCCCCTCATGAGTGGATCGCTTGCCGTGCGCGGAGAATCAGCGGCGACCGCGGCATGCGTCCGGTGGCTGATCGCTCAGGCGGTGACGCGTCACCGCACCCGCGATCTGTGCCTCGTGCACGCCGCGGCGCCCGCCGACGGCGAGAACTGGCTGTGGGTGTCGTGGCTCCCCCACGCGCGACCGACGACGCCACCCGTATCCGGACCGCACGTCGCGACCTCGCCCGAGGCGGCCATCGACCTGGTGGCACGAGTGCGCGAACTGGTCTCCGCCCGGCGGGCCGACGCGGGGCGATCGCCTTGGTCGACCCGGGTGCTCACCGTGCTCGATACCCGACTCGGCGCCCGGCCTGACGTATTGGATCTGACCGACGCCGACCGGTACGGCGTGCATCTGGTCTATCTGATGCGACCCGGCGACGAGGTTCCACCGACCGTGTCCACTCTGGACCTGGGCGCGGATGGTGCGTCGTGCCGGCTGACCCGGGTAGGAGCCTCACCGGTCGAGGGGGCATGCGACTCGGTGGGCGGGCCGTATGTACGAGATCTTGTTGACCTGTTGCCCGATGACTGACGGAGGGACGATATGACTGCCCACCAAGTGGGACTGATGCTGCTGGGCCTCGCGGCCATCATCGTGCTGGCGCGCACGTTGGGTGCCTTGGCCAAGAGAATCGGGCAGCCTCCCGTTATCGGCGAGATTCTGGCCGGCATCCTGGTTGGGCCGACCTTCTTCGGCACCGCCGTCAGCGGCACGCTCTTCCCGGTCGACATCCGCAGTCCTCTCGCCGGCCTCGCCAACATCGGCCTCGTCCTGTTCATGTTCATCGTCGGCTACGAACTCGACCACACCCTCGTTCGCGGCAAGGAGCGCGTTGCCGTCTCCGTCTCCGTAGGCTCGATCCTGCTGCCGTTCGGGCTCGGCGTGACCCTGGCCCTCTGGCTCGCGGGCAATCATGGCGTCGAGCGTGTACTGCCGTTCGCTCTGTTCATTGGCGCCGCCATGTCGGTCACCGCCTTCCCGGTGCTGGCCCGAATCCTGACCGATCGCGGGATGCACCGGATCCCGGTGGGCAGTCTCGCGCTTGCCAGTGCCGCGGTCGACGATGTGATCGCCTGGAGCCTGCTCGCGGTCGTCGTCACGATCGGCGGCTCGGGCGCGGATCAGTGGCATGTGATCTTCGCAATCCCGTACGTAGTGGTCATGTTCTTTGTGATCCGCCCGCTCCTGCGCCGGGTCACCGATGCGTACCAGAAGGCCGGCCGGCTGACCCCGAACATCCTCGCCGTCATCCTCATTGGACTGATGCTGTCGTGCTACGCGACCGAGTGGCTGGGGGTGCACTTCATCTTCGGTGCCTTCATCTTCGGCGCGATCATGCCGCGGGCCGGTGGCGAGGCGTTGCGGCACGAGATTCTGGAGCGCCTCGAGCAGGTGAGCGTGCTGCTCCTGCTGCCCGTCTTCTTCGTGTTGTCGGGCATGCGAGTCGATCTGTCCACGGTGGATCTTCGCGGCTTTGTTGAGCTCGTCCTCATCCTGCTGGTCGCGATCGTGGGCAAGTTCGCCGGCGCATACATCGGCGCACGGCTGCAGGGAGTGCGCAACCGGCAGGCCGGGGCTCTGGCGACCCTCATGAATACGCGCGGCCTTACCGAGATCGTCATCCTCACCGTGGGGTTGCAGCTGGGGATTCTCGACGGCGAGCTCTTCTCGCTCATGGTGGTGATGGCACTCGTCACCACGGTCATGGCCGGCCCGCTGCTATCGGCTATCTATCCTCGCAAGCGTGTGGAGCGCGACGTCGCAGAGGCGGAGAAGGCCGCACTCGGCGTAACGGATGCGTACCGGGTGCAGGTCGTCGTCGACTCGCCGGGCACAGACGACGGTTCGGTGGGGTTGGCCGCCGACCTCGTTGGTCAGCGGCGGCCGGCGGAGGTCGTACTGAGCCACCTGCTGCCGTACCAGACGCCCGGTCGACTCGAGGTGGGCGCCGGCCTTTCCGGCGAGCTGCTGGAGATGACCCGGGTGATGGGGGAGCTGGATCAGCTCGCCGCCCCGGTGCGCTCGCGCGGTCTGGATGCCCCGGTCTTGGCCCGGCTGGCCGCCGATCCGGTGCGAGAGCTGTCCGTGCAGGTGGCCACCACTGAGCCGAAGATGCTCGTGATCCATGCCGCGCATCCGGCGTACGAGGAGGTGCGCGCTGCGGCGTCGGGCCGGTTGGTCACCGTGGCTGAGTCGCTGCCCGCGTCCTGGGAGGCGGTGGCGGTCCGCCTCGAAGGCGGGGATCACATCGACGCGACCCTTCAGATTGCGGCCCAACTGGCCGCGGCCCGCGGAGTGGATCTTGTCGTCGACGCCACCGGTCGTACAGCCCGGCGGGTGAACGCCGTCGTCGATGAGCTCACGAAGCATGGGCTCCGGGTGCGGCTCGGAGCCGATGCCCCGTACCCCTGCCTGATCGTCGCCAACGACGGTGGCCGCGTCGACGGCGCCCACCTGGTGGTGCGGGATGAGCCGGATGCCGAGCCGGCCGATGCCGCCGAGTGGGTGCCCTTGCTCCCCCGCACCCCGTTGGCGACCCCGACGGCGCCTCCTGTGGCCACCCAAGCGGCGCCTCCCGCGTCAACCCAAGCGGCGCCTCCCGCGTCAACCCCAGCGGCGGCTTCTGCGGCTACTCCAGCGGCCGAACCCCCGCCAAGATCGCCGTGATCATGATCTGACGGCCCCCGAATCGCGCCGATCATGACCCGCAGGTCATGATCGGCGGGTTGGGGCGCGGGAGCGGGGGTGGACGGGAGGGGCACGATCGGCCGGGCGAGTGGCACGATGGGGGGCATGGCTGCGCCGCAGACCGCACCACTGCAGACCGTCCCTGTAGAGGTGCCTGACGTCGATGAGGTGCCCGAGGTCGATCGGGCTTGGGTCACGATCGTCTGGAACGATCCGGTGAACCTGATGTCCTACGTGACCTTTGTGTTCCAGAAGCTCTTCGGATACAGCCGTGAGAAGGCCGAGAAGCTCATGCTCGACGTGCACCACAAGGGAAAGGCGATCGTTTCCAGTGGTGCCCGCGAGCGTATGGAGTATGACGCGACCAGGCTGCACGGCTACGGGCTGTGGGCCACGGTCGATCAACCGTGACGATGTTTCGCCGCTCGGGGGACGAGTGCGTCGCGCAATTCGCCCAGCAGGAGGCGCAGGTCCTTCGCCAGTGTGTGGCCGAGCTGGCCGCACTGCTCTCGGATAACCCGGACCCCGACGATCCCGCCGTGGAACGGCTCTTTCCTGATGTCTATCCGGAGGACCCGGATGAGGCAGCCGAATTCCGCCGCCTGACCGAGGAGGACCTCAAGACGGCAAAGCTCGATCAGGCCAAGGCGGTCCTCACCGATCTGCTCGAGTCCGGCGGGGAGATCCGCCTGAGCGAGGAGAAGGCGGACATGTGGCTGCGTGCCCTCACCGACGTGCGGCTGGCCCTCGGCACCCGGCTCGGCGTCGTCGACGAGACGGACATTGAGGCCGAGCTCGATGCGGCTGTCGGGCGGGACCCAACTTCGCCCCGCGTCGGGCAGCTGTCCGTGTACGCGTACCTGAGCTTTCTTCAGGAGTCCCTGGTCGACGCGCTGACGGGATGACTCTCAAGATCCCCGTGATCATGATGTCAGCGTCGTCAGAAGCCGTCGATCATGACCTCCAAATCATGATCGGCGCGATCGGTGGGCGCGAAACGGTCGGCGCGAACGGGTGCGAAGCCGCGGTCCACCTGGGGCACCAAGGTCATCGCAACTGTCCGACACTTGCCCGGTTGGATTCGACTCCGGTGGGCGAGTGTTGAACACTCGCGGCGATCACCCCGCCGCGGTACTACCTTGCCGCCGTACTACCCCGTCGCCGTGGAACCCACCGTCCCCGCCGATCACCCCGCACCCAAAGATCGCGCCGATCATGATGTGAGCGCCGTCAAACGGCGTCGATCATGACCTCCAAATCATGATCGGCGCGAAACCGGGGTCAGGGGTTTCTCGGGGTAGGGGGCGGGGCTGCACCGGATGCCGGCGTTCGACCAGGCCCCGTACTTTGGACGGCGTGACCCTGACCGCAACACTGCCACTGATTACCACGGAGTCGCTCACCAAGCGCTATCCCAACGGTGTCGCCGCGCTCTCGGAGCTGACGGTCGGCGTCGAGCCTGGAATCGTGGGCCTGGTCGGCGCCAACGGCGCCGGGAAGTCCACCCTCATCAAAATCCTGCTTGGACTCCTGCCGCCGACCGACGGCCGCGTGCGGGTGCTCGACCTCGACCCGACCACAAACGCCGCCCGAGTGCGCGAACGCGTCGGTTACATGCCCGAGCACGACTGCCTGCCGCCCGACCTCGCCGCGGCCGAGTTCGTCACCCACATGGCCCGCATCAGCGGGCTGCCCAGAACCGCGGCGAGAGAGCGCGCTTCCGAGGCGCTGCGCCACGTCGGTCTGTACGAGGAGCGCTACCGCCAGATCGGCGGCTACTCCACCGGCATGAAGCAGCGGGTCAAGCTCGCCCAGGCGCTCGTGCACGACCCCGACCTGCTCCTGCTGGACGAGCCCACCAACGGTCTCGACCCGGCCGGGCGCGACGCGATGCTCACGCTGATTCATCGCATCGGCACGGAGTTCGGCATCTCGGTCGTGGTCTGCTCGCACCTGCTCGGTGAAGTCGAACGGATCTGCGATTCGCTGGTCGCGATCGACGCCGGTCGGCTGCTGCGCGCCGACCGGATCTCGGCCATGACCGAGGCCCGCGACGTCCTCGTCGTCGAGGTCTCCGAGGGTACGGACGAGTTGGTGGCCCGGCTCGGCATCCTGGGCCTCGAGGTCGTCGTGGAGGGGCGGGCGGTGCTCGTACCATTGCGCGACGACGCGACGTACGACCAGATCGTCGGCGCCGTAGCCGAACTTGACCTGCCGTTGCACCGCCTGGAACAACGCCGCCACCGCGTCGCGGAGCTCTTCGCGGACAGCTCGACCGCACCGTCCACTCAGGAGGCCGGCCATGCCCGTTGACACCAACGGTGTCATTCACGACATCGGCTACCAGCGCTACCAGGGCCCGCGACTGGGTCGGGGGTACGCCGTCCGCTCCCTCTATACCCACGGGCTGCGCACGGCGTTCGGCCTGGGGCGCAGCGCCAAAGCGAAGATCTTCCCGTGGATCGTGGTCGGGATCATCACCTTCGTCGCGGCCATCCTCACCGCGGTCCGTTCGCAGACGGGCGAAGTGGTCGTGTCCTATTGGGAGTTCCCTCAAGGGATCATCCTCCTCGTGATCCTCTTCTGCGCGGTGGTTGGACCCGAGCTGGTCTCGCGCGACCTGCGCGGCGGCGTACTTCCGCTCTACTTCTCCAGACCGCTGACCCGGTGGGACTACGCGCTGACGAAGTACGCGGCGCTCGTATCCGCGGTATTTCTCCTCCTCGCCGGGCCGCAACTGTTGATGTTCGCGGGCGCGGCGTTCTCGGTCGACGGCATGTCGGCCGTGTGGCACGAGCTCGGCGATTTCGCCCGCGGCCTCGCGGTCACGAGCGTCTACGCCATCGTCTTCGCCGCGTTGGCGATCGTGGTGGCGTCCCTGGCCGGACGCCGCGCCGTGGCCGCCGCGCTCATCGTGGCACTGTTTCTGATCACGACTCCGGTCTGGGGTGTGCTCACGGCGCTCGCGTACAACAACTCCGAGACTGGTGAGCCGACCAACCTTGCGTTGGCGCAGCTCGCCGGCCTGGCGAGCCCGATGACGCTGGTTGCCGGCGTGGGCCAATGGTGGTTCGCGACCGACGCTTCGGTCGGCCGATATGGCCCGCTGTACGGGCTGGTTGCGCTCGGCCTGGTCATCGTCTGCGTAGTGCTCTTGCTGGTGCGATACCGGAAGGTGGCCCGATGACGACCGTGTCGACCGCAGGCGTCGAGCTGCGGGGTGTGTCCAAGTGGTACGGCAACGTGGTGGCCGTCAACGACATCACCATGGCGCTGGGGCCGGGCGTAACCGGCCTTCTCGGGCCGAACGGCGCGGGCAAGACGACCGTGCTGCACATGATGGCAGGCTTCCTCGCTCCGTCCCGCGGCGATGTGCTCGTCGGTGGCGAGCCGGCCTGGCGTAATCCGTCCGTCTACACGCGACTCGGGCTGGTCAGCGAGCGGGAGGCGGTGCACGGCTTCCTGAGCGGATGGGAGTTCGTGCTCGCGAGTGCCAAGCTGCATCGGTTGCCTGATGCGGAGTCGGCGGCGCACCGCGCCATCGAGCTGGTGGAGATGTCGGAGGCGCAGCACCGTCGACTCGACACGTACTCCAAGGGCATGCGCCAGCGCACGCGGGTCGCCGCTGCCCTCGTACACGAACCGTCGGTGCTCCTGCTCGATGAGCCGTTCAACGGCATGGACCCGCGCCAGCGGATGCACATGATGGATCTGCTTCATCAGATGGGGTCGCAGGGCCGTACGGTTCTGTTCAGCTCGCACATCCTCGAGGAGGTCGAACAGGTCTCCGGCACCGTGCAGGTCATCGTGGCCGGCCGCCTCGCGGCCTCGGGCGACTACCGGACGATCAGGCGCCTGATGACGCATCGTCCGCACGTCTTCACGATCCGCTCGAGCGACGATCGCCGCCTCGCGGTGGCCCTGATGAATGAGTCGTCGGTAACCGGGGTCGAACTCGACATGGCCGCCGGCCTGACCGTGCGCGCCGGCGACTACGGCACATTCACCCGCGCGCTGCCGAAGGTGGCGTTGGCGGAGCGGATCCGGGTGCAGCGGTTGCTGCCCACGGACGAGTCCTTGGAGAGCGTCTTCTCTTACCTGGTGGGTGCGTGATGTTCAACCCGACGATCGCCCGTATCACGGCCCGCGCGCTGTTGGGTCGGCGGCGTTTCCTGCTGCTTCTGCCGCTGCCCGCACTCCTGGTCGGTCTGGCGGTGCTTGCCGACTCGCTCGGCGCGCGGCCGGCCGACTGGGTGCAGCCGGTCATCGTGGGGCTCGGGCTCGGTGTCGTCCTGCCCGTGGTCGCCCTCGTCGTTGGTACGGGCGTGCTCGGCTCCGAGATTGACGACGGCACGCTGGCCCACATCCTGGCCAAGCCGCTCGCCCGACGAGAGATCATCTTCTCGAAGCTGCTAGTGGCGGTGGCGGTTACCACCGTGACCGTGGGTGCACCGCTGTACGCGGTGGGCCTACTGGCCGGGACGAACCGGTTCGCCATCGGCCTTGTCGTCGGGGCCACGTTAGGGGCGGTCGCGTACTCGGCGCTGTTCCTCGCCCTCAGCCTGCTCACCCGTCGCCCCGTCCTGCTCGGGCTCCTCTACGTGCTGATCTGGGAAGGTCTGCTCACGAATCTGCTCACCGGCACCCGGGTGCTCTCGATACAGCAGTACATTCTCACGGTCGCCGACCGGGTCTCCTCGTCAGACCTGCTGACGGCCAACGTCTCGTTGGCAGTCTCGCTCGCGATGGCGTTCATCTTCATCACCGGCGCGACGCTGCTGGCGATCGACCGGCTGCGCTCGTTCAGCGTCGTGGGCGAGACCAGCTGACCGCCACGCGCCGGCTTCCCACGAGTACGTCGCAACTGTTTGACACCTGCCCGGTCGGAGCCAGTCCGACCGGGCAAGTGTCGACCACTTAGGACGATCACGCGTCTCGACTACGGGAACTGCTGTCCGCAGGTGGCGCAGAACTTGGTTCCCGCCGGCGAGCCGGTTCCGCAGTTGGAGCAGTACTGCAGTGAAGGTGTCGCGGGCGCAGGTGCTGGAGCGGGCGGGGAGGGGGTGGCCGTCGGGACCACCAGGTTGGTTGGGACGACCGCTGCGGGCGGTTGCGGCACCGGGGCGGGCACCTGCGGGACCGGTGGCATCGGGACCGGCATCGGAGATGCGGGTGTCGGAGACACGGGCATCGCAGACACCGGCACGGGAGGCGCCGAGACCGGGGGAGCGGAGATCGGTGGGGCCGAGACCGGGGGAGCGGAGATCGGTGGGGCAGCGGCCTGAGCCGGCGGCCCGGCGTAGATGGGAGCAGCGGCCTGAGCCGGCGGCCCGGAGTAGACGGGAGCCGCGTGGTCGGGCTGTGCCGACGCCGTGAGCGCCGGACCGTACTGCGGAGCCCACGACACCGGCGCCGGGCCGTACTGCGGAGCCCCAGACACCGGCGGATAGGCCACCGGGGCCAAGCCGGGGTAGGCACCAGCCATGGCCGGGCGCTTCCTACCGCGGGACACGACGACGACGATGACCACGGCGATGATGACCAGCACCAGAAGGCCGCCGATGCCACCGATGAGCAGCAGCCCCTTACCCAGGCCCGGATCGCCCTCGGTCTCGCGTAGGCCGACCGCCTTCTGGCGGTACTCCTGGGCCTGGGCGTGCGATGGAACGGCGGCGAGCACCGCGTCGAACCTCTCAATCGAGTCGGAGTAGCGGCCGTCGTAGTACGCGTTCAGGCCATCCCGATAATCGGTGTCGATCTTGCCGAGGTCGTTCTTCACGCCGCTCTTGGAGAGTTCCTCCGCGATGAGCGAGGACGCCGCCAGGAAGTTGAAGGCCTGCTTCTCCGCCGCCGGACCGTGACTGACCAGGCCGATGATCTCGCCGTCGAGGTTGGCGACCGGCCCGCCACTCATGCCCTGGGTGGTGGCGGCACTCGTCTCGTAGAAGGGCACGCCGCCCTCCGTACGCTTATTGCTGATCTTGCCGTCCTTGTTGCTCGGCTCGAATGTGGCGTCGCTGATCGCGTCCGCCGAAGCCGGGTAGCCAATCGCGAGGACGTCCGTGCCGACGTTGATGTCGGCCGAGTTGGCCAGCTTGACCATGGGCGTGTTGGTCTTCTCCACCTTGAGCAGGGCGACGTCGCCGCCGCTCACCGGGTGGAAGCTGACCACCCGCGCCTGCATCGCCTCGCCGGAGGTCAGTCCCGACTTGGCCACCCCGCGCTGGGCGAAGACCTTCCGCACCGCGGGGTCACCGGCGGTCTGGCCCTCCACCTCGGCGTTGGCGAGCATGTCGTTGATGAGCGTCCCGGTGTCGCTCTGGGTGATGATGCCGGCATCGACGTAGCGAGCGGCGATCTCCTCGAAGAACGACAGACCAACTCCCTCGACGCCGGGGTCGACGCAGTGCCCGGCGGTCACGATAAAGCCGTCATTGCTGACGGAGAAGCCACTACAGCGGGAGGCGAAGACAACGCTGTTCTCGTCCCACAGCTTCCCGGAGACCTTGTCCCGAACCCAACCCTCCCACTGGATCTCGACGTAGACCACCGCCGGACGCACGATCGCCGCGGCCTTCTCCTCGGGAGTGAATGCGGGCTTCGCGTCGGCGGGGCCGGCCGCCGCGATCGCGGCCCCGGCGGCGAGCAGCGTGGCGAGTGCGAATCGGATCGCCCGTACGCGTCCGACACGGCCGACGCCGTGGCGTCGACCGCGTCCGGCGATCGGGTTGGGAACGACCTGCATGACTTGACTCCGGATCTTTATGACAGTTTGGGGTGTTGCGGACCTGCTGTGGATACGGGCGGATCGTATAGCCCAGGGACGACACCGGGACGTCCGGTTGTCCGGCACATGACATCGAGAAATACCGTCAAAAAGCCTGTTCGGCGCATCGCTCGTCGCGGTTGGACCGCCGACCATCGCGGCGGATGTGGCCGTTCGGCCAACGCGCTCGCGGCGAGGGTCGGTCGGCGGGGGTGCAGGTAGTCTGGACGGCGTGCTGACCATCGATGCCGTGATTCTCGACGCGATCGTGGCGCATGCGCGGCGTGATCACCCCGAGGAGGCATGCGGAGTGGTCTCGGGACCGGTTGGGTCCGATGAGCCGGCCCGGCACATTCCGATGGAGAACTCGGCGCGCTCCACGACCTTCTACGAGTTCGACTCGCGTGAGTACCTGAGCGTATGGCGGGAGCTGGACGACCTGGACGAAGAGGCCGTCGTCATCTACCACTCGCACACGGCGACCGAGGCCTACCCATCGAGGACAGATGTCAGCTTCGCCGGCTGGCCACAGGCGCACTACCTGCTCGTTTCCACCCGCGATCCCGACATGACCGAGGTCCGTTCGTTCCGCATTGTGGACGGGACGGTGTCTGAGGAAGAGGTTCGGCTGGTCAATGCGACCGTGGACTCCATGGCTGTGCAGTCCTACATGTTCGGGCAGAGCCCGGCGTCGGTCGACTACGAGTGTCGTGCCTGATTCGCGCACGCGCTGGCTGCCCCGACCGATACTCTCAGCCTGATCCAAGGAGCCATCATGTCAATCGAAGTTCGCGTCCCGACCATCCTGCGGTCCTACACCGACGGCCAGAAGGCCGTCACGGGCAGCGGGGACACGGTCGCCGACCTTCTCGCCGACCTTGACAGCAGATTCCCGGGCCTGCGCGCCCGTCTCGTCACCGAAGATGACGTATTGCACCGGTTCGTCAATGTCTACGTCAACGACGAGGACGTTCGCTTCCTCGGCGCGCTCGACGCCAAGCTGGCCGACGGTGACACGGTAACGATCCTTCCGGCCGTCGCCGGCGGATCCGACTGACGCTGACCGGGTCCGAGATGGCCAGGTTTGACAGCCTGCTCGACGCCTGCGGCGGTACGCCGCTGGTCGGGCTGCCGCGATTGTCGCCATCGCCCGAGGTGCGGCTCTGGGCGAAACTCGAGGACCACAACCCGACCGGCTCGGTGAAGGACCGCCCGGCGGTATGGATGATTCGTGCGGCCGAGGCCGCCGGCACGCTCAAGGTGGGCGACACCATTCTTGAGCCGACCAGCGGCAACACCGGCATCGCGCTTGCGATGGTGGCGAAGCTACGGGGCTACCGTCTCGTTTGCGTGATGCCGGAGAACGTGTCCACGGAACGGATCCAACTCCTGCGCATGTACGGCGCAGAGATCATCTTCTCGCCGGCGGTCGGAGGGTCGAACGCCGCGGTGGCGATGGCCCGCCAGATCGCGGTCGACCATCCCGACTGGGTCATGCTCAACCAGTACGCCAACGACGCCAATGCACGGGCGCACTTCGAGACGACCGGCCCGGAGCTGCTCCGCGACCTGCCGACGATCACCCACTTCGTAGCCGGCCTCGGCACCACCGGCACGCTGATGGGCGTCGGCCGCTACCTTCGGGAGAAGGTCGAGGGGATCGAGATCATCGCGGCGGAGCCCCGCTATGGCGAACTCGTCTACGGGCTGCGCAACATCGACGAAGGGTACGTGCCTGAGCTCTACGATGCGACCGTGCTCACCCGTCGCTTCTCCGTCGGCACCCGGGACGCGGTGCTGCGAACCCGCCAACTGATCGATGTCGAAGGCCTCTTCGTCGGCTTCTCCACCGGGGCCGTCCTGCACGCGGCGCTCGCCGCAGCACACGAGGCCGCGAAGGCGGGCCGCCGGGCAGACGTGGCGTTCCTGGTCGCCGACGCTGGCTGGAAATACCTCTCCACCGGTGCGTATGGCGGCACCCTCGCCGACGCCGAGGGCGCCCTCGACGGCCAACTCTGGGCCTAACCGCGCCGACCTCTCCCACCCGCGCCGACCCATCCCACCCGCGCCGACCATGATTTGCAGTTCATGATCGGCGCTGTTTGGCGACGCTCAGGTCATGATCGTGGCGATCTTGGGAGAGCGGGGTGGCGTGGGGGAGCCTGGCGGGTGGCTGGCGGATGGGCGAGGTCAGAAGGCGTTGGCGGTGAGCGACATGGCCACGACGAGCGTAATGCTCGAGCTGCTCAGCATGATCCATGGCAGCCGCCGGCGTTGGACGGTAAGGAACGAGCCGACGGTGAGCGCGATGCCGACGAAACCAGCGGCGATCATGGAGGGCTCGTACCAGGTCGGCGGCTCATCCGCGAGCACGCCGATCAGGCCGCGGATTCCAATGATGAGCCCGACGCCGCCGAGCACGGCTGCCCAACCGCAGACGCCCATCAATTGGCGGAGGCGGGGCTCCGGAGTTCCTGCCCGCTTGGCTGGGTAAGGTGCCGGACCACGTGTCCAGCTTCTCGGACCGGTGCCGGGCTGGGCCGGCGCCGGAATCAGTGGGGTCGATGTCCCGTTGGGGGTCTGGAAAAGGGTCGGGTTGGCGCTTGGAGTGGGGGAAGTCTCGGTTTCGGCGCCCACATCGTCTCCTCTCGCCTGCCGTCGATCCCGTCAGACAGGCTGTTGACTGCTGACAATAGGCAACCGGCGCCGTGTCACGCAACGCGACACGTGACGCAGCGTTACGGTTGTCACCCCGTCCAGGCGAAACGCATGCGATCTGAGCGGAGTTGGCATGGTGTCACGTTGGCGACACCATCCGCTCGTCCGTACTTGGTTCGGACCTTGGCCGGCGTATTCTGCGCAGCGTGACGGACGCGCCAATCGGGATCTTCGACTCGGGCGTCGGGGGGCTGACGGTTGCGCGAGCCATTCTCGATCAACTGCCGCGGGAGCAGGTGCGCTACCTCGGCGACACTGCACACTTTCCGTACGGGCCCAAACCCATCGCCGACGTGCGGCGCTATGCGCTCGCCTGCCTGGACCAGATGGTCGCCGACGATGTCAAGGTCCTCGTCATCGCGTGCAACAGCGCGTCATCGGCTTGCCTGCACGATGCGCGGGAGCGGTATGACGTGCCGGTCATCGAGGTGATCCGGCCCGCCGTACGCCGGGCCGTGGCCGCAACCCGCAACGGCCGCGTGGGCGTCATCGGCACGACCGCGACGATCACGAGCGGCGCCTATGCGGACGCCTTCGCCGCCGCTCCGAACGTCACAGTGACGAGCGCGGCCTGCCCGCAGTTCGCCGAATTCGTGGAGAACGGGGTCACCTCCGGCCGAGCGCTTCTCGGATTGGCCCAGTCCTACCTTGAACCGCTCCAGCGGGCCGACGTCGACACGCTGGTATTGGGGTGCACGCACTACCCGATGCTGGCCGGACTGATCGGCCTGGTGATGGGTGACGGGGTCACCCTCGTATCGAGCGCCGACGAGACTGCCAAGGAGGTCTACCGCGTGCTCACCGAGGGCGGACTGCAACGTACCGATGACACCGAGCCGGTGCATCAGTTCCTCGCCACCGGTGACCAGGAACCCTTCGCCCGGCTGGCCGAGCGGTTCCTCGGCCATGCCCTGCTGCCATCGGCGCTGACCGCAGGTCTGCCGCGATGAAGCTCAACATCCTCGGCTGCGCGGGCAGCTTTCCGGGTCCGGACTCTGCCTGCTCCGCGTACCTCGTCGAGGCGGAGGGGTTCCACCTGTTGCTGGACTTCGGCGCCGGATCGCTTTCGGCGTTGCAACGGTACGCGACACTGACCTCCGTCGACGCGATCCTGCTCACGCATCTGCACGCGGATCACGTGCTCGACGCCTGCAACTATGTCGTCGTGCGCCGCTACGCCCCGGACGGTCCCTACCCTACGATTCCGGTTTACGGCCCGGCGGGAACGAGAGAGCGATTGACCGCGGCGTACGGCAGTGTCGGCGAAGGGCCACTCGACGACGTCTACTCGTTCCACGACCTCAAGCCCGGCACGGTCGACATCGGCCCGTTCGCGGTGACCGTCGATCGGGTCAACCATCCCGTCGAGACGTACGGGGTGCGGGTGGAACATGGTGGTCGCGTGCTCGCCTACTCGGCTGACACGGCACCCTGCGAGCCACTGATCCGGCTGGCACAGGATGCCGATCTCTTTCTGTGCGAGGCCAGCTACCTCGACGGAGAGGACAACCCGGCGGGTCTCCACATGACCGGCCGCGATGCCGGCGAGGCGGCGACAAAGGCGGGCGTCGGGCGACTCGTACTGACGCACCTGGTTGCGGCGTGGGGCAGCGAGGCCAAGGTCTTCGACGCGGCGTCGTCGGCCTACTCGGGGCCGCTGGAAATCGCGCGCGCGGGCGCGCTATACGAGGTCTGATCTGGGGGAACGGCGCGCTTCCCCAGCACTGAGCCACGTTGATCGCCGGTGGCCAATCCAAGAGAAGTAACCGATTGAAACCGGCCCGTCAGCGTACAGTGACATACGTAACCTTCACCAGAGGGTAGGTAGCCAGGAATAGCGCGCCGGACGACTGAATCCGCCGCCGAACCGGCGGCCCGGAATGGCCGTCCCATCGGCTGGGTGGATTGTTACCTTCGAGCGATACTTTCGATCAGGGGCAGCCCGTCCGGCTAAGGGGATGCTCATGACGAGTGGCGGATGCGTCGGGCGTCGGCGGATCATCGGAGTGGTGCTGGCGATGGCGGGCGCCGTCGCCCTGGTTGCGGGGTGCGGGACGCCGCAGTTCAACTACATCTCCAATGCCGACGAGAAGACCTACTTCAAGGTTCCGAGCGGCTGGCACGAGATCGATGAGAGCGCAATTGACGACGCCTTCACTGCCGGCGATAACCCCGACTCGGCTACGGCGGCCATCCGCAAGCAGCTGCGCTGGTCGGCCGCGTTCGACGCCGCCACCGATCCCATGCCGGAGCACATGACCTCACTCGTCACCACCGATGAGCCGGTGCTGTACGTGACCGTGCGGCACCTGACGCGCGGTGAGCAGGGCGTCGTCTCGTTTGACGCGATGCGTGACTTCTTCCTGCCGGTCACCGAGGGCGAACGGAGCCGCATCGCCCAGCTCGGCACTCCGCAGCTCGAATCGTTTGAGCTACTCCAGGACGAGGTACTCACGCCCAATGGAGGGCTACGAGGCGTCCGGGTGGTGTTCAACTACGAGTTCCCCACGGGCGTCCTGCACACATTCGACCAGACGGCATACGCCAATCACGACTCGAGCGTTCTGTATTTCCTGTTGATTCGTTGCACGGCACGTTGCTATCGGGAGCGCGCGGTTGAGCTCGACGGCATCGCGACGTCGTTCACCGTGAGGAGCCAGGCATGAGCCTCGCGCCGACTATACCCGTCTACGAAGGCCTGCGCCCGCCGGATCAGGGCCCCGACAATCGCGACAAGCCCACCCGACCCAAGCTCAAGCTCTGGGACCGGATCAAGTTTCTCCTGCTGTTTACGGTGGTCTTCTTCCTTCTCGTGTGGGCCTCGATGGCCGACAACCCGATCCTGCCGTTCGTAGACGCGCTCCGGATGCAGGTGCGTTCGTCCGCCTGGCTGCTCGTACTGGCCGGTGTCGAGCTCCTCCGCCAGATCCACTTCTTGATCAGCGAGCACTGGTCCGGTTACTACCGCTTCTGGACCCAGAAGGTCTTCGGTGGCTCCGAGCGATTCGTCCATCGGAAGTTCAGCGACTGGACCCGGTTCCGTCTGGCCCGCATGTTCAAGTGGGTCCTAGTCATCGTGCTCTTCGCGGTCGTCACGGGCGCGATCGTGGGCACGACTCCGGTCCTCGCCCTGTTCCGGGCGCCGGCTCTCCTGTGGCAGATCATGCCGCTGCTGCTGCAGGTGATCTCCATCCTCGCCATCGTCGTGCTGCAGTTCGTCGCGATCTTCTGGTTCCTCTCGCGAGGAGGGGTCGACGTCTACTACCCAGACGACATCAAGACACGCTTCAGCGACGTATGGGGTCAGGACCACGTGCTCGCCCGGGTCAAGGAGAACATTCTCTACCTCGAGCGTCCACATGAGATCGAGGCAAAGGGCGGCTACGTGCCGGGCGGCCTGCTCCTGTGGGGGCCGCCGGGCACCGGAAAGACGTTGATGGCCGAGGCGGTCGCGGGTGAGACGGGCAGGCCGTACGTCTTCGTGGACCCGGGCGCGTTCACCAACATGTTCATGGGCGTCGGAATCCTCAAGGTCAAGTCGCTGTTCCGCAAGCTACGCAAGCTCGCGCTGCGGTACGGCGGCGTGATCGTCTTCTTCGACGAGGCGGACTCGCTCGGCAACCGTGGCATGCTGGCCCAGGGCGGGCCGGGCTTCCCGCGCGGCATGACGCCGGCGCCGTTCCGGGCAGCCGGCTGCAACGGATTCTCCTACCTCTCGCCTGAGGCCCAGTGGATGCTGAGCCGAGATGCCCTGGCCGCGCACGCCGCGCCCGAACTGCCGCGGCGCAACCGGTTCATCGCCGGCATGGGCATGGGCGGCGGGGCGGGGATGGGTACGCTGCAGGCGCTTCTTACAGAGCTGTCTGGGCTCAAGAAGCCGCGCGGATTCGTCAACCGGTACGTGCGACGGATACTCGGCATGCGGCCGAAGCCGCCGCCGAAGTACCGGATGCTCGTCATGATGGCGACCAACCTGCCGGAGGCGCTCGATGAGGCGCTCCTGCGGCCGGGCCGCATCGACCGCATCTACAAGGTGGGCTACCCGAGCAAGCAGGGTCGGATCCGCACGTACGAGGGGTACTTCGCCAAGGTTCGCAACGAGCTGACCGAGGAGGACATCGACAAGCTCGCCGTAATCACGCCGTACGCGACCGGTGCCACCATAAAGGACCTCGTCAACGAGTCGCTGATCACCGCGTTCCGCGATGGGCGCGAGGTGATCACATGGAAGGACGTCGTCAAGGCAAAGCAGCTCAAGGATCTGGGCCCGCCAGAGGACGTCGAGTACATCGAACGCGAGCGGCACGCGGTCGCCGTGCACGAGGCATGCCACGCCGTCATCGCCTACCGGACCCGGCGTCACCTCGAGATCGATCTGGCCACGATCGAGAAGGGCAGTGATTACCTCGGCATGGTCGCCGCCATCCCTCCCGAGGACCAGTTCACCAGATGGCGTACGGAGTATGAGGCGGACATTTATGTCTCGCTGGCGTCGCTCGCCGGCGAGCGGATGTTCTTCGACGGCGACAGCTCATCCGGTGTATCCGGCGACCTCGAGTCGGCGACCTCGGTCGCGTCCTATATGGAGGGCTTCTGGGGCATGGGCTCCACCGTGTCGTCGTACTCCACCGCGAAGCGCCTGGAGGTCGGTGCGCCCGGCGGCGGTCAGGCCGGCAAGCGGGCCAAGGGCCAGAACCCCGAGGCTGAGCTTCGGCACGCCCTCGCCGACCGGATCGAGGACAACCTCGCCGACCTGCTCGAGAAGACCGCCCGGCTGGTACGCGAGCACCGGCGCGACGTCCTCGTGCTTGCCCATGCCCTGGAGCAGCACAAGACCCTGACCGGCGACGATGTCGCCGCCGTCATCGAGGGCCGTGTCGGTCCGACGGTCGACGGCACCCCGTACGGGCAGGTGTCCTTCGTCAAGGAGATCGAGGCCTACCACAAAGCGGCCGTCCTGGCGCACCAGGCCCACAGCGGCATCAAGCTGAGCCTGCCCATCTCACCGGAGCGCGAGAACGAATCCCAGTGGGCTTCGCACGCCATGGCGACCGCCGAGGCCTCGCCGGCCGCCGACGATCAGTTCGGATCACTGCCGCCGATTCCGGGTCCACCCGATCATCGCTCGGACGGGTCCGGAGGAGCGTCAGGAGCCGCCGCAACCTGAGTCCTGCAGCGGCGGGTCCAGTTGTGCGCGGGCTGCGTCGATAACGGTGATGTGGCCACCCCGGCTCGTCGCGCGTAGGCCCTGGTTCTCGAGGACGGCGGCGAGCGCCTTGCGCGCCGCGTCGTAGAGGATTTGGTACGCACCAGTGGGATCGACTGTCCCAATGATCTCAGCAGCTTTGATGTGCGCGGACGCCTGCATGAGCAGCAGATCCGCATGCTCACGACTCGGCGGCACGCGCTGTAGCTCACCGCGCGCGAGCATTCCGTCGAGCGTTTCGCGGCCCTGCTGCCATCTCATGTCGGCTCCTTGCTGAGGTCGATCGAAACAGTGGGGCGGGACCTCACCGACGTCAGGAACGGATCTCTTTCTGATCGCCGCCACGCGTGCGATGTGACCCGCCGTACGTTTACCTCGCGCCCGAGCCGTCGTTCGGCCTCCCGTGCGGCGTCGTAAAGGTCATCGTCGTCAGCGTCGCCAATCACAAGTATGTCCACATCGTTCGGTGGATCACCGGGTTCGCCACTGTAGCGGGCAGCCCATGAGCCATAGATGAAAGCCTCATCGATGCCCACGATGTTGGACAGCAATTCGCCCAGAACGGCCAGTGGACCGAAAGTGACAGCCAGTAGGGTCGGCGAGTGGTCGAGCCAGAATGGTGTCGAACCTGCCCCGTAGCAATCGGAGGTTTCCCACTCGCCGCTCGGATATCAGTCCCGCAGCAACCAGGCGGTCTGCTTCCCTGCTTGCCGTGGGTTGTGAGACATGGAAGCGTCGGGCAAGCTCGGTTGCGGAGTACTCGCGGTCCTGGTGCAGCAAGAGCCATGCCAGAAGTTCACCCTGAAACCGTGAGCGGAGTAGCGGCAGCAACGCTGTCGATGCTTTCACATTCCGAATGCCACCATGCGTATTGCGCATGAAGACATGCGTGACCTGTCCGAGATCGTGGGCGCCTGGTTCCGTAGGCTTGCCCACATGAGCCGACCCGATGGACGCGCGCCACATGAGCTCCGCGCGATCACGATTGCCCGCAACTGGAGCATCCACCCGGAGGGGTCGGTGCTGGTGGAGTTTGGCGCGACCCGCGTTCTGTGTACCGCGAGCGTGACCGAGGGTGTGCCGCGGTGGCGAAAGGGATCGGGCCTCGGGTGGGTGACGTGCGAGTATGCCATGCTGCCGCGCTCGACCAACACCCGGTCCGACCGCGAGTCGGTGAAGGGCCGCGTCGGCGGTCGTACGCACGAGATCTCGCGCCTGATCGGTCGCAGCCTTCGAGCCTGCATCGACCTCAAGGCGCTGGGCGAGAACTCGATCGTGCTGGACTGCGATGTCCTCCAGGCCGATGGCGGCACCCGCACCGCCGCGATCACGGGCGCTTATGTCGCGCTGAGCGACGCCGTCAGGTGGATGGCCGACCGCAAGATGCTCGCCGGAAGGGCGGACAAGGCGGTGCACCGATCGGTGGCGGCGGTCAGCGTTGGAATCATCGACGGCCAGGCCCGGCTCGATCTCTGCTACGACGAGGACGTCATCGCGGACGTGGACATGAACATCGTCTGCACCGGCGCCGGAGACTTTGTGGAGGTGCAGGGTACGGGCGAGTCCGGCGTCTTCTCCCGCGACGAGCTCAACGCGCTGCTGGATCTCGGGCTCGCCGGTTGCGCCGAGCTCACGCTGCACCAGCAGAAGGCGCTGGAGACGTGAGTCGACGGCTGCTCCTGGCGACCCGAAACTCCGGCAAACTCGTCGAGCTGCAGCGCATTCTCGATGCCACACTCGGCGCAGGCGAGGTGCGCCTGGTTGGTCTGTCCGATGTTGACGACTACGACGAGGTCCCGGAGATCGGGCTGACCTTTGTGGAGAATGCGCTCCTCAAGGCCCGCGAGGGTGCCAAGCAGACCGGCTTACCCACAGTTGGGGACGATTCGGGTCTCACCGTTGACGCGCTCAACGGGATGCCGGGGGTGTTCAGTGCTCGGTGGTCTGGCCGGCACGGCGACGATCGCGCGAATCTCGAGTTGGTGCTGGCCCAGATCTCCGATGTGGACGATGCCCACCGGCGTGCCGCCTTTGTCTGTGCCGCGGCTCTCGTGTTCCCGGACGGCCGTGAGTTCACTGTGGACGGCGTCATGCGAGGGCATTTGATCCGATCGCCCCGCGGATCCGGCGGCTTCGGGTACGACCCGATCTTCGTCGCGGACGGCGACACTCGGACCAGCGCGGAGCTGTCACCCGCCGAGAAGGACGCGATCAGCCACCGTGGTCAGGCCCTCCGCGCCCTGTCGGCGATGATCGCCACCGAGCTTCCGTAGCGCTCGTCGGCCGCCGCCGGGGACCCCGCCCGCCGCGACCGGGGATCGCCGCCCGCCGCCCACCTTCGGCCGCCACTTCAAGATCGCTGCAAGTGTTCGAGAGTCGCCCTATCTGGCGCCACCGGACCGGGCGAGTGTTGAAGAGTTGCGAGGGTCTTGGGCCGGAACAGCGGGTGCTGGCTCGGCCAACCTGTTGCGGACGGACTTCGGGATCCGGATCGCCTGCGGGTCCAGGAAGTCGATCAGATCGATGAGAAGTCGTTGAAGAAGCGTCAGGCGTTGGTTCTCATGATCGCTGGAGCGCGCGATGACGTTGACATCCTCCCGCAGCCCGGCAAACCAGGTTTGGAACTCGGTGTCGTTGTCGAGGCGACGGCAGAACGCCGCGTAGCCCAGGCACTCACTGCGCGGACCCTCCGGCGCATTCGTCGGCACCATCATCAGCTCGGCGATGGCCCGCTGGCGCCCGCGAAACACCCTGAACTGGTCTGGAATGTCGTCACGCTGAAACGCGTACTGAATGTTGTTCAGCAGCTCCAACAGCGTTCGGTTACGTGCGACATCGCCGAGGTCGCGGAAACGCAGCTCCCGGCGCAGGATCTCGACCCAACACAGGTACTCGGCGATGGCGAAGACAGTGTAGTCGCGGGCGTAATGCCGGTCCTGCTCGTCGGCATCCTCGGCGAAGGCCTTGGTCAGGAAGTGCAGAGCGACGATGTTGAATAGCCTGCCTTGCAGGGTGTGGGCCGCGTCGAGTACGGGATCGCGGTACATCTGCAGGATGCGCTCGGCTTCCGCGGCTGCGTCCTCATGCTTCTGTTGCCGCTCCAGCTTGTGGGCCACGCGCAGGGACCGGTTCGCCATCAGTCCGGATATCACGGCCGAGAGCAGCGCGAGCGCGGCCGAGCCGATCCCCACGATGACCGCCGGATCCTTGAGCAGCTCCGCGTCCATCCGCACCTCCGCTGTGACTGTGGCTCCGACCATGAGGGGCCGTGATGACACGGCGCGCGCCTATCGTGCCGTACTCCGGGACCCTACGTCGACCCGGTGAGCTCCTAGGCCCGGCCAGTCAGGGGAGCGGGCCGACCTCGGCCTCGATCCGGGCGCGCAGATCCGATCCGGTCAGCAGTGCACGCGTCGCCTCGATCACGGGGGTCAGGAAGACGTCCGGGCCGGGCTCGCCTGCGTGCTCCGCGACCGCGGCCACCGCGATCCGGCCGGCCGGCGACGGCTGAAGCGGCGCCCGCAGTTGCAGCCCGCGGACCGCGGCCAGGAGTTCGACCGCGAGCAGGCTGGCCAGGTTATCCAACACGGTGCGGAGCTTGCGCGTCGCCGCCCAGCCCATCGAGACGTGGTCCTCCTGCATGCCCGACGTCGGCACCGAGTCGACCGAGGCCGGCGCGGCGAGCCGCCGATTCTCCGCCACGATGCCCGCGGCCGTGTACTGCGCGATCATCAGTCCCGAGTTCACGCCCGGATCCGGCGTCAGGAAGGCCGGCAGGTCGCGCGATCGGCAGACGTCGAGGAGTCGGTCCACGCGGCGCTCGGAAATCGATCCGACCTCGGCCGCGGCGATGGCGAGGAAGTCGGCGGCGAAGCCGAGCGGGGCACCGTGGAAGTTTCCGGTCGACAGCACCCGTCCGTCCATGAGTACCACCGGGTTGTCGACCACCGAGACGAGCTCGCGACCGGCGACGAGGGTGGCGAAGTCGAGGGTGTCCCGCGCCGCGCCAACGACCTGGGGGGCGCAGCGCATGGAGTACGCATCCTGCACCGCGTGGGTCATGTCGTCGCGGTGTGAGTCCATGATGGCCGAGTTCTGCAGCAGGCGGAGCATGTTCGCGGCCGAGACCGCTTGGCCGGGGTGGGGGCGGATCGTGTGCAGTTCGGGCAGGAACGGACGGTCCGAGCCCAGCATCGCCTCGACCGCCAAGGCGCCGGTCACATCGGACATGGTGAACAGATGCCGTGCGTCGGCGACCGCGAGCAGCAGCATGCCCAGCATGCCATCGGTCCCATTGATCAGCGCGAGACCCTCCTTTGCGGCCAGCTCGATCGGATGAAGGCCAGCCGAGTGCAGCGCCTCGCCACTTGGGACGCGAGCGCCGTCCTTGCCCAGTACCCAACCCTCGCCGAGCAGCACCAGGGCGCAGTGCGCGAGCGGGGCCAGGTCACCGGAGGCGCCGAGGGAGCCGTGCTCGGGAACCCACGGTGTGACGTCGTGATTTAGCAGGTCGGCGAGAGACTCGGCCACCAACGGACGAACTCCGGATCGGCCCATCGCGAGCGAGCGTATCCGGAGTAGCATCATCGCTCGCACGACCTCGCGGGGCATCGGTGGGCCGACCCCGGCAGCATGGGAGCGGATGAGCGCATGTTGAAGCTCCGCGCGCCGCTCCGGCGCTATGTTGGTGCTCGCCAAGGCGCCGAAGCCGGTCGACACGCCGTAGACCGGGCGCCCATCCCGCTCGATGCCATCCACTATGGAGCGACTCTCGACCATCGCGGAGATGGCGTCGGCGGATAGCTCGACGCGCGCGACGCTCCGCGCGACCGCGAGGACGTCTCCCGGTGAAACGCCGGCGGATCCGACGGTGACGGTACTCATGCGGGTTCTCCATTGAGCAGAACGGTGCGGACCAGCGGAACGCCGGGACGGTACGCCAGGTGTATGTAGGACGGGGCGTCGAGGACCGCGAGGTCGGCCCGGGCCCCAATGCCGAGACGCCCCACGTCCTTCCGGCGCAGCGCCCGTGCGCCGCCGGCGGTGGCCGCCCAGAGGGCTTCGGCCGGGGTCATCCGCATCTCGCGGACGGCGAGGGCGACGCAGAACGGCATCGACGTGGTGTACGACGAGCCGGGATTGCAGTCGGTCGCCAGGGCGACCGTCGCTCCGGCGTCGAGGAGCCGGCGCGCGTCCGGGTAGGGCGACCGCGTCGAGAACTCGGCGCCGGGCAGCAGCGTGGCCACGGTGGGTGAGCCGGCGAGGGCCCCGATGTCCGCGTCGGCGAGGTGGGTGCAGTGATCGGCGCTCGCGGCGCCCAGTTCGACCGCGAGCCGTACACCGGGTCCCTCCGTGAGCTGATTGGCGTGAATCCGCGGCAACAGGCCCGCGCGGATGCCGGCCGCGAGGACGGTCTTGGCCTGGTCACCATCGAACGCGCCGCGCTCGCAGAAGACGTCGATCCAGCGGGCGTATGGCGTGGCCGTGGCCAGCATCTCGCCGCAGACAAGGGACACGTACTCGTCCGATCTGTCCTCGTATTCGGCCGGCACGATGTGGGCGCCGAGAAAGGTGGTCTCGGCGGTGACTTCGCTCGCGACCTGCAGGGAGCGCGCCTCATCGGTCGTGGTCAGGCCGTACCCGCTCTTGATCTCGATCGTGGTCGTTCCCTGGCGTAGTGCCTCGGTGTGCAGCCGGGCGAGGTTTGCGCGCAGTTCGTCATCGGTCGCCGCCCGGGTCGCCGCGACCGTGGTCCGGATCCCGCCACCCGTGTACGGCTCGCCCGCCATCCGCGCGGCGAACTCTACGGCGCGGTCGCCGCCGAAGACGATGTGCGCGTGGCTGTCCACGAAGCCGGGGATCACCGCGCCGTCCTCGGCATCGATCATTCGATCGGTCGCTGGTGCCTGCGTCGCCTGCCCGATCCAGGCTACGCGACCGTCCTCGACGACGAGCGCCGCGCTGCGAACAAGCCCGAGCGCGGAACCGTCGCCCAGCGACGGGTCGTTGGTGACGAGTTCGCCGATGCCGTGCACGAGCAGACTCATTGCCACACCGCCTCGATGGACCGGGCGAGCGCATGCCCGACGTCGACGATGAGAGCATGGCAGCCGTCCTCAACCACGTGTTGGCCGTCGACGACGACGTCGCGGACATCGGCCGCCGTCGCGCCGAACACCACCGCCGCCGCCGCGGTCACTGGGTCGAAGCCAGCGGTGCGGACCGAATCGAGGCGGACCGTCACGAGGTCGGCTCGGGCACCCGTGGCGATGATCCCGGCGTCGGGCCAGCCGAGCGACGCGTGCCCGGCCGACGTGGCCGCGACGAGCAACTCGTCGGTGTGGAAATGCCCGCGCCGTTCGTCGCGGAGCCGCTCGTCCAGTTCCACCGCCCGGGCCTCCTCGAATAGGTCGATGACGGCATGGCTGTCCGAGCCGAGGCACAGCGGGGATCCCGCATCCACAAGGGCTCGGGCCGAGCCGATGCCGTCGGCGAGATCGCGCTCCGTCGTCGGGCAGAAACACACGGCCGTGTCGGTGTCGCCAAGGAGCGCTCGATCCACATCGGACAGATGCGTGGCGTGAACGGCGGTCGTGTGTGGGCCGAGGAGTCCCGCGGTGTGTACGAGTTCGGTCGGGGAGCAGCCATAAAATGCATGGCAGGCCTCGTTCTCGGCCCGTTGCTCGGACAGATGGAGGTGCGTCGGCCGGCCCGTGGCGAGTTCTGCAAGGTCGGAGAGCGGCTCCCTTCCGACCGCGCGGACCGAGTGTGCCGCAGCGCCGATGCGCGCATGGTCGGCCTCCTGCAGGGAGGCCACCCGGGACGCCCACGACTCGACCGAGCCATCGCCGAAGCGTCGCTGCGTGCCTTCGAGAGGTGCGCCGTCCACGGTGGAGGTCAGATAGACGGTGTCGAGCAGCGTGATCCGAATGCCCGCCTCGGCGGCCGCCTCGATGAGCCGATGGCCCATCTCATTCGGGTCGGCGTACGGCTCCCCGCCGGGCGCATGGTGCAGGTAGTGAAACTCGCCCACGCATGTGACGCCCGCGAGCGCCATCTCCGCGAAGGTGGCCCGCGCCAGCGCATGGTAGCTGTCTGGGTCGAGTCGACCGGCAAGCGCATACATGCGCTCCCGCCAGGTCCAGAACGTGCCCTTGCCCGCGTGGGTGCGCCCCCGCAAGGCCCGGTGGAACGCGTGAGAGTGGGCGTTGGCCAGGCCCGGCAGCGTGAGCCCGGGCAGGCGCGTCGCGTCGGCCGGCGGATCCTCAACGCCCACCGTAATGGCCCCGAATCGGCCGTCGTCGACCTCAATGAGAACGCGGGACGACGTCCCGGGATGCTTCCCACCAAGCCAGGCGAACTCGGCCCAGTACGTGGTCGACTGATTCATCGGCACGCCAGGTCCTCGAGCACTGCCGCCAGAGCCTCCACCCCGGCGACGCAGTCCACGTCGGTGGCGTACTCGGCCGGCGCGTGGGAGACCCCGGTCGGGTTGCGCACGAAGAGCATCGCCGTGGGTATGCCGGCTTCGGCGAGCACGCCCGCGTCGTGGCCGGCACCGGACGGCAGCACCGGCGCGGCACCGAGGATCGTCGTCATCCGATCGCGCAGGCCGGTGTTGAACTCAGTCACCGGCGAAACGGACTCCGCGGTCACGGTAACGCTGGTGCCGTCCGCGGCGGCGCGCTCCTGGGCCCGCGTCCGGACCGCCGCCACCAACTCGTCCAGCGTGGACTGGTCAGCGGCGCGGGCGTCCAGCCATCCGGTGACGGTAGACGCAATCGCGTTCGTCGCATTCGGCGTCACCTCGGCCCGCCCGACCGTGGCATGAGCCGACGCGCGACGCGCCGCCTCGTTGGCGGCGAGGACGGTGGCCGCGAACGCAAGCATCGGGTCCCGACGATCCGCCATTGCCGTGGTCCCCGCGTGGTTGGCCTCACCGGTGAAATCGAGGCGCCACCGGCCGTGCGGCCAGATCGCGCTGGCGACGGCGACCGCGGCGTCCAGGTCGGCCAGCTTACGACCCTGCTCGACGTGCAGCTCCACAAAGGATGCGACCTGGCCCAGCCGTTGCGGGTCGGCTCCGAGGCTGCCCGGATCGGTCCCGGCGTCGGCCATGGCTCGGGCCAGGCTGATCCCGGCCCGGTCCACCAGCGACCGCGCGCGTTCGGCGGCGAGCGCGCCGGTGAGCAGACGTGACCCGAGGCAGGCGACACCGAAACGTGAGCCCTCCTCCTCGGCGAACGCGACGAGCCCGATCGGGCGCGCCGGAACGACCCCGCGCTCGCGGAGCGCATCGATCGCCAGCAGCCCGGACACAATCCCCAGTGGACCGTCGTAGCCGCCGCCGTGCGGGACCGAGTCGAAATGGCTACCGGTCACGACGGCGTTGCCGCCGGACGGGTCTCCCCACCACGCCCACAGGTTGCCATTGCCATCGGTCTCAACCTTGAGGGCTCGGTCGAGCGCCTCCTCCACGAACCACTCCCGGCAGGCCAACTCCGCCTCGGACCACGCGTAGCGGACGTACCCACCACTCGACGCGTCCCGGCCGATCGGCTCGAGCGAACGCCACAGCGACACGAACCGCTCAGGTGCCATCATTCCTCGCGCATCGGGACGCGGACGCCCCTGTCGGCGGCGACCTCTTCGGCGATCTCGTAGCCGGCGTCCACGTGACGGATCACACCCATCCCGGGATCGTTGGTCAGCACCCGCTCTATCTTTGCTCCGGCGAGCGGGGTGCCGTCGGCCACCGTGACCTGTCCAGCGTGGATGGACCGGCCGATGCCAACCCCGCCGCCGTGGTGGATGGAGACCCAGGAGGCGCCGCTGGCAGTGTTGACCAGAGCGTTGAGCAGTGGCCAGTCGGCGATCGCGTCCGAGCCGTCGCGCATCGCCTCCGTCTCCCGATAGGGCGAGGCCACCGAGCCGCAGTCGAGGTGGTCGCGGCCGATCACGACCGGCGCGGACAGCTGACCGTTGGCGACCATCTCGTTGAAGCGCAGGCCGGCGAGGTCCCGCTCGCCATAGCCGAGCCAGCAGATGCGGGCCGGTAGTCCCTGGAATGCTACCCGATCGCCGGCCATCCGGATCCAGCGCGCCAGCGGCTCGTTCTCCGGAAAGAGGTCGAGCACCGCGCGGTCGGTCGCCGCGATATCGGCCGGGTCACCGGAGAGCGCGGCCCACCGGAACGGCCCCTTGCCCTCGCAGAAGAGCGGGCGGATGTACGCCGGCACGAAGCCCGGAAACGCGAAGGCCCGCTCATACCCGCCGAGTCGCGCCTCGCCCCGGATCGAGTTTCCGTAATCGAAGACTTCAGCGCCCGCGTCGAGGAAACCGACCATCGCCTCGACGTGTTTGGCCATCGACGTCCGTGCCCGATCGGTGAATTCCTCCGGCTTCTTGGCCGCGTAGTCCGGGGCATCCTCGGGCGCGATGCCCTCTGGAACGTACGAGAGCGGGTCGTGTGCCGAGGTCTGGTCGGTGACGATGTCGATAGGTACGCCGCGGCGCAGCAGTTCCGGGACCAACGTGGCGGCGTTCCCGGCCACGCCGACGGAGAGCGCTCGACGTTCCCGCTTCGCGCGGACGACCTGTTCCACAGCCTCGTCAACCGAGCCCGCGACCTCATCGAGGTATCGGGTGTCCACCCGTCTGCGTAAGCGGCTCGGGTCGACATCGATGACCAGGCACGCGCCGCCGTTCATGGTGACCGCGAGTGGTTGGGCACCGCCCATGCCGCCGCACCCAGCGGTGAGCGTGAGGGTTCCGGCCAGCGAGCCGTTGAACCTCTTCGTCGCCACGGCGGCGAATGTCTCGTACGTGCCCTGAAGGATGCCCTGCGTGCCGATGTAGATCCACGAGCCGGCGGTCATCTGCCCGTACATGGTCAGGCCTAGGGCCTCGAGCCGACGGAACTCGGGCCAGGTAGCCCAGTCGCCGACGAGATTGGAGTTGGCGATGAGCACGCGTGGCGCCCACTCGTGGGTGCGAAAGACGCCGACCGGCCGGCCCGACTGGACGAGCATCGTCTCGTCCGGCCCGAGAGTGGTCAGCGTTCGAACCAACGCGTGATATGAGGGCCAGTCCCGTGCCGCCTTCCCGGTGCCGCCGTAGACGACGAGATCCTGAGGCCGCTCGGCCACCTCGGGGTCGAGGTTGTTCATCAGCATGCGGAGGGCGGCCTCCTGGGGCCAACCCTGCGCGGTGAGGGTGGTGCCCCGTGGCGCGCGGACGGTCTCCACGGCGGTCTCCTTTGACGGCTTCGACCGCAGCCTAGCCCGAGCGGCCGGGAGAGGTACGAGCGCTCATGCGAGGCACGCACTTTCGGGGAAAATGGCCTTCCGGCCGCTCTGGATAGCCCACGTTCCCCGAACATGGCCGCCGAATGATCGAGGCGTCCCCCGCGCGGGGGACGCCTCGATCATGGTGTCTCTAGGCGGGAGACAGCGAGCTGTCCGAGGAGAAGACGAGGCCGAGGGTCGCCTTACCGGTCCTCAGCGCGGTCTTTGTCTGCGGGCCACCCGCGTCGGCCTGGAGGAACGAGCCGAACACGATGCCGTACTTCTGTTGCAGCCCCGGCTGGCAGAACGGGCGCTGCGGGCACTCCGCCGGACCGGCCAGGATCGAGGCAGAGCCGCTGCACTTGGCCGCGAAGTCGGACAGTGTCCTCAGGCCGTACTGGTCGGCCACCGGCTTGGTGACCGCGAACGCGTTCTGATCCGAGGCGCTCGACGGCGTACCGAACGTGAGGCCGTACTTCGTGCCCAGGTCCTTGATCGCCGTCATCGTGGCGTTGATGTCTCCGCTCGCCTTGGCCGGAGCGTTCTTACCATTGGCCTTCTGGTTCAGGAACTCGGTCATCGTCGCCGCGTACTCGGGGAACACGGTGATCTCGCCCCGCTCGAGCGCCGGCTCGTAGAGCTCGCGGTTCGTGCTCTGCAGCACGCTCGCGTTGAAGCCGGCCGCCGTCAGAGCGATCTTGTAGAGCTCCGCGAGGGTCTGGCTCTCCGGGAAGTTCGCGGCGCCCACGACGACCTTGCCGCTGCCACCGGATAGCCCGGTGGCGACGCCGTTGGCGTCGGAGAATTCCTTCGCCGCCACCTGCGGCGTCTTGCGGTCGATCTCAACGGCCTTGTTCAGGGCCAGCAGCTTGGGCTGGTCCAAGGCGGCGCCGACCTTGTCGACGGCCGCGATCAGCGCGGGCGTGGCCGCCTTGGTGTTGATGGCAGCGACGACGTTGTCGGTGTTCTGCAGGTTCTTGTCGTCGGTGAGTAGCACCAGCTGTTCACTGGCGACGGGGGCGCACCCGACGCCGGTCGCCTGAGCCTGGGGGGTCTGCGTGCCGGACGAGCCGCTCTCGCCGCACGCCGCGAGGGCGAATGTGGACGTCAGGGCCCCCGATAATATGATCATTGAGACTCGATGTGCACGCGCAAACACTCGTCTGCCCGCCTTTCGTGTCCCGGCCCGTCCCGCCGCCGAGTGCGACGGGGCGTAAGCCGCGTGTCCGACGGGCAGGGAACCCCACCCGCATGGCCAACTCAACTCCGTCAAGCAGATCATGACAACCGGATTGGTGCTCCGGCGGCATTACTGTCTGATTAAGCTCTCATAACGGCGGTTTGAGCCTGATCAGTCGCCTCCGCCGGCAGGGTGGTATCGACCGCCGAGCGTGCGCGGCCGCCGGCGAGCCGCAGCGGCCGAGGTGTCACCGCCCGTTCGGCCACGGCGAGCAGTCCCTCCAGGGCAAGGCAGAGCACGACGACGACCAGCGCACCCGCGACCATCTGGCCGCCGCCGGAGGCGAGCCCCAGCCCGAAGCCGCGGCTGATGATCATGCCCAGGCCTCCGCCGTTGACGAAGGCGGCCAGGGTAGCCGTCGCGACCACCTGCACCGCGGCGGTGCGGAAGCCTCCGGCGAGGTAGGGAACCGACAGCGGCAGTTCAACCCGGGCCACGATCTGCCGACCCGAGAGGCCCATCCCGCGCGCGGCATCCCGTACCTCCGGATCGACCTCCCGCACGCCCAGGTACGCGTTCGCGAGCAGCACCGGAACGGCGAAGATGGCCAGCGCCAGAATGATCGGAGGGTAGCCGAACCCGATGAAGGTCAACGGAAAAATCGTCAGCAATGCGACGGTGGGCATCGCCCGGGTCACGTTCGCGGCCGTCACGATGAGGCCGCCGCCTCGTGCGATATGGCCGAGCCAGATCCCCACCGGCCAGCCGACGAGGCAGGCCAGCGCGACCGCCGCGGCCGATATCTCCAGGTGTTCGACGGTACGGGCGAGAATGCCGTCCGGATTGGTCCAGTTGAGCGGGTCGTTCAGCCAGACGAATGCCTGCTCCCAGATGTTCACGCCGCACCCCGACGGGCCGCCCACGGCATGACCAGCCGACCCAGTCCGACAAGCACCAGGTCGAAGATGAGGGCGAGCCCGAGGCAGCCGATCGTGCCGGCCATGATCTGCGCCTTGTAGTAGTTGTTGTTGAATCCGGTGAGAATGACGTTGCCGAACCCGCCGAAACCCACCAGCGTGCCGACCGTCACCAGAGCCACTGTGGAGACGGTCGCGATGCGAAGCCCGGTCAGGATTCCGGGCAGCGCCAAGGGAAGTTCGATGCGCCACAGCAGGCCCAGCCGCCCGAACCCCATCCCGCTGGCGGCATCGCGGACCTCGGGCGGCACCTGGCGGAGGCCGGTGAGCGCGTTACGCACAATGGCAAGTAACGCGTATAGCACAAGTCCGATGAGGACGGTCTCGAAGGTGAGACCGAGGATGGGCCCGAGCAGTGCGAACAGCGCCAGCGACGGGATGGTGTAGAGAACCCCGGAGAGTGCGAGGATCGGCCCGGTGAGCCGGCGTATCTTGTACGCCAGCACCGCGAGCGGGATGCCCACGGCGGCGGCGATCGCCACCGTGGCGATGGTCAGCTCGACGTGCTGCTGCAGCGCCGAGGTGAGAGAGTCGATGTTCTGGCGGACAAATGTCCATGAGAACCACGGATTGGGTGGACCGTCCGCCGGGGAGGCCCATTTACCTGACGCCGAAGCACCCAGACCGGAGGGCATGGAGTGAACGTTACTGCCGCGGCGCCGATCCGGCTCGACGGGGTGCGCAAGGTGTATCCCGACGGCACCGTCGCCGTTGGCGGCCTGTCGCTCGATGTCCCGTCCGGTGAGCTGGTCGTGTTGGTGGGTCCGTCGGGTTGTGGTAAGTCGACCATCCTGCGGATGGTGAACCGTCTCGTCGAGCCGTCCGCGGGGCGCATTCTGCTCGGCGACGAGGACGTCACGCACGCCGACCCGGTTTCGCTGCGCCGGCGGATGGGATATGTCATCCAGCACGTCGGCCTCTTCCCACATCAGACGGTGCGGGACAACGTCGCTACCGTGCCTCGCCTGCTGCGGTGGCCGCGGGCTCGGGTTGAGAATCGCGTCGAGGAGTTGCTGGATCTCGTCGGCCTGGAACCGTCGCGGTACGGCCCGCGTTATCCGCACGAGCTCTCCGGCGGACAGCGCCAACGAGTCGGCGTGGCCCGGGCGCTCGCCGCCGACCCGGTCGTCCTGCTGATGGACGAGCCCTTCTCAGCCGTCGACCCGATCGTGCGCAGCCGCCTGCAGGAGGAGTTCCAACGTCTTCAGGCATCCGTGCGGAAGACGATCATTTTCGTCACCCACGATGTCGACGAGGCCGTGCGTTTGGGCGACCGCATCGCCATACTCTCCGATGGCGGGAAGCTCGAGCAGTACGCACCGCCTTCTGTCCTCCTTGCGGCGCCGGCCAACGACTTCGTCGCCGAGTTCGTCGGCTCCGACCGGGGCATCATGCGCCTCGGCGTGACCCCCATTCCGGACGCGCTCTCGCCAGTGCCGAATGGCGGTGTCGACGGCGGTCCGGTCGTGCCGGCGGACGGCACACTCCGCGAGGCCCTGTCGGCGCTGCTGGAGGGCGGTACCGGCTGGGTCGCGGTACGGGATGCGGACGGCTCCGTGCGCGGCATCCTCACCGCCACCGACATCCTTTCCACCCCTCCCGCCCCTCCCGCCCCTCCCGCCCACCAACAGCGCCGATCATGATTTGGAGGTCATGATCGACGCGTTTTCGCGACGCCCACATCATGATCATGGCGATCTTGAGGCCAAGGTCATCGCAGGTGTTCGAGAGTTGCCCGGTCCGCCCTGACTCGACCGGGCGACTCTTTAACAGTCGCGGCGTGTTAACAGTCGCGGCGTGCTCTGTGGTCTATCGGTGGGGGCATGGTCTATCGGTGGGGGCATGGTCTATCG
>JAXIPB010000147.1:0-62064 GCA_045403155.1 Micromonosporaceae bacterium | reverse complement strand
CCCAAGATCCCGGTGATCATGATGCGAGCGTCGTCAAATCGCGTCGATCATGACCTCCAAATCATGATCGGCGCGGTGGGGGGATACTGTGATCTACCGTGACGGAGCGCCCGACGATCGTTCTCGCCTCGGCCAGCCCCGCCCGGTTACGGGTGCTGCGGTCCGCGGGCATCCATCCCGAGGTAGTCGTGAGCGGCGTCGATGAGTCCATTGTGGAGTCGACGAGTCCACGGACGTTGTGCGCGACGCTGGCTCGGCTCAAGGCGGAGGCGGTCGTGACCAGGCTGCGCCAGCACCCGCCACGATGGAGCGGTCGCACCATCGTCCTCGGCTGCGACTCGGTGCTGGAGTTCGCCGGTGAGATCCTCGGCAAGCCGGTTGACGAGGCGGACGCGGTGCAACGGTGGCACCGAATGCGAGCGGGAAGCGGCGTCCTCCATACCGGACATTGCGTCGTCGACGCGGATAGCGCAGAGTCGGCCGAGGCGATGGCGAGCACGACCGTGCGGTTCGCCGATGTCACCGAAGGGGAGATCGCGGCGTACGTCGCGACCGGGGAGCCCCTGCAGGTGGCTGGCGCTTTCACCATCGACGGTCTCGGCGGGTGGTTCATCGAGGGCATCGACGGCGACCCCGGCACCGTGATCGGCGTGTCATTGCCGCTGCTGCGCGGACTGCTCACCAAGGTGGGCACAAGCGTCGCGGACTTGTGGGCAGCTCCAATAGTCTCAGCGCCGTGATTTTCAGGTCGAGCTGCGGCGACGTTTGCTTCTTGCCAGCGCTCAGGTTCAGCGGACGCTCCGGGCGAAGGACCGGGCAGCCCAGGCCAGCGACACCGCGGTGAGCACGGCGAGGATGAGCAGCGCCTGCCATACGCTGTTGTCGCCGGGGTTTCCGGCAAAGAGCGACCGGGTCGCGTCGACTCCCCAGGAGAACGGGTTCCAGTCCGCGATGCGCTGCAGCCACACCGGCGCGAGCGCCAGCGGAAGCAGGATCCCGGACAGCAGCAGCAGTGGCTGCGCGACGCCGTTCATCAGCGGTGCCAGCGCGTCCTCGGTGCGGAGCTTGAGGGCGATCGCGTTGGAGAGCGCGGAGAGCATCAGGCCGATCAGTCCGAGCAGCAGGAACGCCAACAACAGGTCCCCGAGCTGCACAGTGAGTCCGAACGGGATCGCGAGCAACGTGATCAGCGCGGCCTGGACGAAGAGCGTGACGACGTCGCGCAGCGACCGGCCGAGCATCA
The DNA here is from genome assembly GCA_045403155.1 of Micromonosporaceae bacterium. Taxonomy (GTDB): domain Bacteria; phylum Actinomycetota; class Actinomycetes; order Mycobacteriales; family Micromonosporaceae; genus JAXIPB01. The sequence goes on along the minus strand of JAXIPB010000147.1, from coordinate 60,821 downwards.
GGGCGAGCCGACTGATTGGCGTGACTCGGCTGCGCTCTATCACGCCGGCCCGAAGCTCGGCGATGAGACCGAAGCCGACGAACATCGAGCCGAACATGGCCAGCATGACGAGCAGGCCCGGAATGAAGATCCGATACGCCTCCGCGTTGGTCGACACCCCGAGCGCCGGCTTGAGCAGCGGACCGAAGAGGAACAGGAAGTAGAGCGGTTGGACGACTCCGATGATCACCCATACCGGGTTACGCAGCACGAGCAGCATCTGGCGCTGGAAGACGAGCCACGTGTCGCGGAGGAATTTCATGGTCAGCTCTCCCCTGAATCAGCTCTCGCGGAGCGAACGGCCGGTCTTTGCGAGGAACACGTCATCAAGGCTCGGCCGGTGCAGCTCGATCGACGTGAGGTTGAGCCCGGCGCCATCGAGGGTGCGCAGGATCAGCGGGATCGCAGTGGCGCCCTCGTCCACATAGAGACGCAGACCGCCTTCGTGCGTCTCCAGCTTGCGTACGAAGGCCTGGGTGTCCAGCAGTTCGGCCGCCTCCGGCGTCGCGCCGTTGAGGCCGACCGTGACGACGTCGCCGGAGACCTCGCGCTTGAGTTCGTCCGGAGTTCCCTCGGCGACGATCAGTCCGTGGTCGATGATCGCCACCCGGTCGCAGAGCGCGTCGGCCTCCTCGAGGTAGTGCGTGGTGATGAAGACGGTCATGCCCTCCGCCCGCAGTCGGCGGATCTCGTCCCACATGTGCGCGCGGCTCTGGGGGTCAAGACCGGTGGTCGGCTCGTCGAGGAAGACCATCCGCGGCTCATGGATGATGCCGAGCGCGATGTCGACCCGGCGGCGCTGGCCACCCGAGTACGTCTTGCACTTGCGGTCGGCGTACTCGGTCAACTGGAAGGCGTCAAGCGCGGCGGTCGCCCGTCGCTGCGCCTCCTCCTTGCCGATGCCGTACATGCGCGCGTGAAGAACGAGTTCCTCGCGAGCTGTGGAGTCGTCCCATGTGCTGCCGCCCTGGGCGACGTACCCGATGCGCTTGCGCACCTCGCCCGGCTGGGTTCGTAGGTCAGCGCCGGCCACGGTCGCCTCGCCACCGTCGGGCTCGATCAGCGTGGCGAGCATTCGAAGCATCGTTGTCTTACCGGCTCCGTTGGGTCCTAGGAAGCCAAAGATCTCGCCCTCGGCCACCGTGAGGTCAACGCCGCGTACCGCTTCCACGGTCTTCTTCTCCCGGCCGGCTCGGGAGCGGAACGACTTCCGCAACCCCTTGGTCTCGATGATCATTCTTTCTCCCAGGTCGGCTTGCCCAAATCAGCGAACTCCGCCTTCCGTGCCATGCTCCGGAGGCTATCGCGATATAGCTGGACTAGTCAAGCTTGATTATTTCTCGTCCTTAACCGACTCGCTTCGCCAACGCGGCATGTTCTCCGGAAACAGTTCTATCCCGCCCTCCAAGCGCGCGGCGATCCGCTCGCACCACGCGATCTCTGCCTCCATCCGCGCGACCAGCAACTCGAACATCCAGCCCACATGTGCCGGCTTGGTCTGACGCATCCACTCGCTTGCGAGCGCGTACCGGTGGTTGTCCACGCCCGCGCGCAGCAGCCGGGCTCGGTTGTGTAGCGCGGCAGCCGCTTCGGTATGCGACAGCGCGGGCAGGAAACCGAACCCGGCGAGGAACGGGTCGATTGGCTGCTCGTACCCCCACCAGTACCGATGCAGCAACTCGGCGAACTCGGCTTCGCCTCTTGCCGTGATCCGGAACGTGGTGCGGGCCGGCCTGGCGCCGACCTGCTCCGTTGCGACCTCCTCGAGCAGCCCCTCCTCGGCCAGCCTACGCAGAGCGTGGTAGATCGAGCCCGGCGCGATGTTGGCCCACTCCTCGACCTGCCAGCTCAGTAGTTCGCGCCGTACGTCATAGCCATGGACCGGCTGCATCCATTTCACCAGGCCAAGGATCATCAGGCGGGTGGTCGACATGCCTCAAGCGTAATAGGCAACGTTGACTAATTACGAGTACACCCCAGCCAGTACCACATTGATCATCGCTAACCGGTTCGAACGAATGATCAACTAAACGGATAGACTCAGCCGGCGGAACGATCCGTAGGGTTCTCGGACCCAAGGCGCCCACGGCTCCAGTTGGGAGAGCGAGCGACGTGCGCAAGGTACTCATCGCCAATCGTGGCGAGATCGCGGTCCGGGTGATCCGCGCCTGCCGTGATGCTGGCCTGGGCAACGTCGCCGTGTACGCCGACTCCGATCGCGACGCGCTCCACGCGCGGCTCGCGGACGAGGCGTACGCCTTGGGCGGCGACACTGCCGCCTCGACGTACCTCCGCGTCGACAAATTGTTGGACATCGCGAGCAGGTCCGGCGCGGATGCTGTCCATCCGGGGTACGGATTCCTGGCCGAGAACGCGGACTTCGCCCAGGCGGTGATCTCTGCTGGGCTCACGTGGATCGGTCCGACGCCGCAGGCCATCCGCGACCTGGGCGACAAGGTGACCGCCCGGCACATCGCATCCCGCGCGGGTGCGCCGCTCGTCCCCGGAACGCCAGAGCCCGTGGCCGGACCGGATGAGGTGATCGCGTTCGCCGCCGAGTACGGTCTGCCGGTGGCCATCAAGGCCGCGTTTGGCGGCGGCGGACGTGGCCTGAAGGTCGCCCGAACGCTGGAGGAGATTCCGGCAATGTTCGACTCGGCCACGCGAGAGGCCGTGGCGGCCTTCGGACGCGGTGAGTGCTATGTGGAGCGCTACTTGGACCAGCCACGCCATGTCGAGGCGCAGGTGCTCGCCGACCAGCACGGCAACGTCATCGTCGTGGGAACCCGCGACTGCTCGCTTCAGCGCCGGCACCAGAAGTTGGTCGAGGAGGCGCCGGCGCCATTTCTGACCAAGGCGCAGCGATCGTCCATTCACGACTCCGCCAAGGCGATCTGCCGGGAGGCCGGCTACCACGGCGCGGGAACGGTCGAGTATCTCGTCGGAGTCGACGGCACCATCTCCTTCCTCGAGGTCAACACGCGGCTGCAGGTCGAGCACCCGGTCACCGAGGAGACGGCCGGCGTCGACCTGGTCCGGGAGCAGTTTCGAATCGCCGACGGGGAGAAGCTGCGCTTCAGTTCGGATCCGGCGCCGCGCGGGCACTCGATCGAGTTTCGGATCAACGGCGAGGACGCCGGGCGGGGCTTCCTGCCAGCGCCGGGAGTTGTCTCGATGTTGCGGTTGCCTGAGGGGCCTGGTGTTCGTGTGGATACCGGCGTCGAATCCGGCTCGGTCATTGGCGGAAACTTCGACTCGTTGCTAGCGAAGGTGATCGTCACCGGCGAGAGCCGATCGGAGGCGCTCGAACGAGCACGACGCGCACTCGACGAGATGATCGTGGAGGGCCTGCCGACGGTTTTGCCCTTCCACCGGTTGATCGTGCGCGATCCTGCATTCGTGGCCGAACCGTTCCGCGTCCACACGCGCTGGATCGAGACCGAGTGGGTTAACGCTGTCGAACCCTATGTGGGCTCTGCTTCCGCGGAGGCAACGCCCGAGGACCGTACGACAATCGTGGTCGAGGTCAGCGGAAAGCGCATCGAGGTCTCAGTTCCTGTTGGCCCATTTGCTGGCTCGTTTGCCGGTACGGGGGCTTCCGCCGCACCTTCGCGTGGCGCACCTTCGCGTGGCGCCGCACCGCGGCGAGGCGGCCGAAAGGAACATGCGGCAGCGGTCTCGGGTGATGCCCTGACCAGCCCCATGCAGGGAACGATCGTCAAGGTCGCGGTGACCGAAGGAGATACCGTCGCCGAGGGCGACCTCGTCGTAGTCCTCGAGGCGATGAAGATGGAACAGCCGCTCAATGCCCACAAGACCGGTGTCATCAAGGGTCTCGTTGCCGACGTCGGCGTGACGGTCTCCGCCGGCGCGGTGATCTGCGAGATCCGGTCAGACCTTGGATGATCCAAGATCCCAATGCCGGCCCGCCAAGATCGCATCGATCATGAGCTCAGGGTCCTCGGGTGGCGTCGATCATGGCCTGCGAATCATGATCGCGCGCCGTGCCCTGCACCAGCGGGTGGCAGCAGGACCAGCGACCTGGAATCGGAGACCGCTCGAATCAGCTCCAACGCATCCGCCGCGGGCTGTGGCGGCAGTTCCTGGCCGTCGCGCAGACGCAGCGACACCTGCTCGGCGACGGCCTCGCGCGCACCGATGACGGCGACGTACGGTATGCGCCGAAGGGCGGCGTCGCGCACGCGGGAGCCGAGCGACCCGTCGTACCATGCCTCGGCCCGCAGGCCGGACTCGACGCAGCGCCGCGCGAATCTGCCCGCGGCGTCGGCCTGGTCCGCGCCGATCGGCAGCACGACGACCTGCACCGGGGCGTACCAGACCGGAAACGCCCCCTCGTGCACCTCGATCAGGTGAGCGAAGAGCCGCTCAAGGCTGCCGACAATGCTGCGATGCACCATGACCGGGCGATGGCGCTCGCCGTCAGAGTCCATGTAGGAGAGATCGAACTGCACCGGCTGATGGAAGTCGACCTGGACGGTCGCCAGACTGAGTTCCCGAGCCGCCGAGTCGATGATCTGTACGTCGATCTTTGGGCCGTAGAACGCCGCCTCACCAGGAACCTCCACGAACGGCAGTTCCGCCTCGACGAGCGCGCGCCGAAGCAGGCCCTCGGCCAGATCCCAATCGGACGGCGACCCCAGATACTCTCCCTCCGGTCCACGCAGTGAAAGGCGGAATCCGGCCGGCGCGAAGCCCAGGGCGGCGTGGGCCTTGCCCATCAGCACCAGGATGTCCGCGACCTCGTCGCCGACCTGGTCGAGTGCGCAGAAGTTGTGCGCGTCGTTGAGCGATATCGCTCGTACGCGAGACAGGCCGCTCAGCACTCCGGAACGCTCCGCCCGAAACATCGCGCCCAGCTCCGCCACTCGCAGCGGCAGGTCGCGGAAGGATCGTCCGCGGGACCTGAAGACCATGGCGTGGTGCGGACAAATGCTGGGGCGGAGCATCAACTCCTCGTCACCGTCGGGCATACCCGGAAACATGTCCTCGTCGAACTTCGCCAAGTGTCCGGATCGCCGGTACATCTCACGCTTCGCCAGCGGCGGTGAGTACACGTGCTGATAACCGTGTCTGCGCTCCTCCTCCCGGATGAACGCCTCAATGGCGTGTCGTGATGCCGCCCCGGCTGGCAGCCAGATCGGCAGCCCGGCGCCGATCAGCGGGTCCGAGCCGAATAGTTCGAGCTCGCGCCCGAGTCTCCGATGATCGATCATGGTGCTCTCCCTCCACTGTGGGCGCCGCAGCCGAGGAGCACAAACGGCCCCGGGCGGTCGCCCGGGGCCGTTGGATGACGTGTCAGGTCAGCGCATCAGCACGCCGGGAACTCCCGGCGTCGTCGTGCTTACAACGTGACCTCGCATGACTCACACGGTACGACGTCGAGCGGCGCATGCGCACGTGTTTTCCCCTCAAGATCGCCACGATCATGAGCTGAGCGCCGTCAAACAGCGTCGATCATGACCTCCAAATCATGATCGGCGCTCAAAGGGCGCGGCGCTCAAAGGGCGCGGCGCTCAAAGGGCGCGGCGCTCAAAGGGCGCGGCGCTCAAAGGGCGGGGCGCTCACGGGGTGGGCGCTCAAAGGGCGGGCGGGCGCTGGGAGCTAGTCGAATTCGTGTTGCATGAGTTGGCGGGCCGCCTCCGTCAGTGAGCCGGACAGGGACGGGTAGATGCTGATCGTGTGGGCAAGCTGGTCGACCGACAGGTGATTTTCCACCGCGAGCGCGATCGGCAGGATGAGTTCGCTCGCCTTCGGCGCGACAATGACGCCGCCGATCACCAGACCCGACGCGGGACGGCAGAACAGCTTCACGAATCCATCCCGGAGGTCGGCCATCTTAGCTCGGGCGTTTCCGGTCAGGGATAGCGTCAGGGCCCGACCGGGCACTCGTCCGCTGTCCAGATCGGACTGTGACACGCCGACTGTCGCCAACTCCGGGTCGGTGAACACGTTGGCTGAGACGGTCTTCAGGCGCAGCGGGCTGACTGCCTCGCCGAGCGCGTGCCACATGGCGATTCGACCCTGCATGGCGGCGACACTGGCCAACGCCAGAAGGCCGGTGCAGTCACCGGCCGCATAGACGCCGGGCACATTTGTGCGAGACACCCGATCGACCGTGACGTACCCCCCGGGTCCCACCTCGACGCCGTACTTCTCGAGGTTGAGTCCGGCGGTGTTGGGCACGGAGCCGACCGCCATGAGAACGTGGGAGGCCTCGACGAGCTGACCGCCGACGAGCTCGACCACAGCGCCGGATTCGGTGCGCCGCACGGCCGCGGCCCTGGCGTTGGAGAGGACCGTCATGCCGCGGGTGCGGAAGACGTCTTCGATCACCGCCGCGGCCTCCGAATCCTCGTGCGGCATGACCCGATCGCGACTGGACACGAGCGTCACGTCCACGCCCGCCGCCAGGTACGCGCTGGCGAATTCGGCGCCCGTGACACCCGAGCCGACTACCACCAGCCGCTCGGGGAGGTCGGGGAGGTCGTACACCTCCCGCCAGGTCAGGATCCGTTCCCCATCCGGCCGAGCGTCCGGCAGGATCCGCGGGTGCGCGCCGGTGGCGAGCAGGATCGTGCCCGCGTTGACCGAGTACGATGCCCCATCGAGCGGCTCGACGACCACCTGGTGGGTGTGACCCAGCGTGTCGTCGCCGAGCCGGGCCCGCCCGCGGACCAGTTCGACACCGGCCTTGGCGAGCTTCGCCGCGACGTCGGCCGACTGTGCCAGCGCGAGTCGCTTGACCCGGGCATGTACCGCGGCGGCGTCGAGCGCGACCGCGTCGGGGGAGGTGACCCGTACGCCGAGCGACTCCCCGTCGCGGAACGCGGTGACCACGTCGGAGGATGCGATGAAGGTCTTCGATGGTACGCAGTCCGAGAGCACACACGCACCGCCGGCACCGTCGGCCTCCACCAGGGTCACGTCGGCGTCGAGCTGAGCGGCGACGAGAGCCGCCTCGTACCCGGCGGGTCCTCCGCCGATGATCACAATGCGGCTCACGGGTGCCTCCGGCCGGAACATCGGGTTCGACGAGCTGAACGATCGGGTAATTACTGTCCGTTGCATTCTCCCTCACGGCTTGAGGGACTATCGTCATCGCCGTGCGCCTTTACGCCGCGTACGGCTCCAACCTGGACCCCGGGCGAATGCGGGCATACTGCCCGCATTCGCCTCTTGTCGGCACCGGCTGGATCGAAGGATGGCGGCTGACGTTCGGTGGTGAAGATCTTCTCGGGTATGAGGGTGCCGTCTGCACCATCGTCGAGTCCGAGACGGAGGGTGACCGAGTCTTCGTCGCGCTCTACGACGTCCACCAGCAGGACGAACAGATTCTCGACGAGGTCGAGGGCGTCGTGGCCAGCACCTACCGGAAGCTGCACCTACGGGTGGTGACGCTGGACGGGGAGGTCACCGCCTGGGTCTACGTCTTCGCCGGCTACGAGGGTGGCCTGCCCACCGCGTGGTACCTGTCGGAGATCGCCCAAGCCGCGCTGAAGGCGGGTGCACCCGACGACTACGTCGAGGAGCTCATGTCGCGACCGACACGGACGGCCGAACCCTGAGCCCCCGAAACCGGAACCCCGGCGCGAGCGCCGATCACGCGGCCACCGGCGCGAGCGCCGATCACGTGGCCGCCGGCACGACCCTTTCGAAGATGTCCGACTCGTAGGCCGCGCGCATACCGACGCTCTGGTAGAGCCCGTAGGCGCCCGTCGGATTGGTCAGGTCCACGCCGAGGCCCGCCGACGTACGCCCCTTAGCCGCGTACGTGGCGAACGCGGCCTGCAGCATCAGTCGCCCGAGACCGCGACTGCGGTACTCCGCGGCGATCGCCAGATTCTTGATCCATCCTTCGTTCTGCTCGCCCGACTGATCCGCCGACTGGAGGACCCCGGCCGGAACCCCATCGACCGCGGCGATGAACCACTCATCCCAGGCCACGCTGGGCAGCGCCGCGAGTCGCTGGCGGAAGTTGTCATAACCGGCGGACTGGTAGTCGGGCGTGTCCCGGAACGCCGTGTCGAGGATTCCGTAGAACACGCGCATCTCGGCGTCATCATGGTGGCGCACCGGGCGGATCGTGACCCCCTCCGGCAGGTCGGGCAGACGCTCGGCCCCGGTCAGGTCGCGCTGCATTCGCGCGTACCGCTTCACGAAGGAGAATCCGGCCTCGCCCAACACGCGCACGTAGTGGATCTCGGACGCGATCGCGCCGCCGCGCGCGGTCATCTGTGATCGTCCGAACTCCTTGGCCCGCTCAGCGACCCGTAGGACAACCAGATCGAGGAGGTGAGCCTGCGCCGGTGTGCCCTCGTCCGGCATGACATAGACGTCGAGGTTGTCCCGCTCGCCGCCGCCCGGATTGTCGAGGTACGCCCAGCCGACGATGCGCCCGCTCGGGTTGAGCGCGAGCCACGAGTCCCGTTGCGGATCGTGATGCGGGCCGGTGAAGATCTCAACGATCTCCTCGGTCGTGAAGTCGGGCTCGCCTACCGCCGCGATGTCGCTCGCGTGAACCAGCGACAGGATCTCGGGCACGTCATCGAGAGTCGGCGGACGGATCGTCCATCCGGCCGGCAGCAGTGCGGTCATGGGCAGCCATCCTGCCTCGTCACTGAGCGCGGCGACCACCCAATTGGCCAACACCGCGCGGGCAAGGCAAGGCGGCCCCCCGCGCAGGACAGGCTCAAATCCGGACACATGCGGCGGCGGACGTCAGCAGGCGAATCAGGTCACCCCGCTCCGGCGGCGAGAGCGCCGTGTACGCCTCACCGACGATCCGGTCGGCGAGGGCCTCGGCATAGGAGTAGCGGCGCATGAGCGCGGTCCGGGCCGGGAACGGAGGCGACCACCCGAACGCGATCGCCTCCTCCTCACCTTCGGGGCTCGCGACAATCGCCTCGACCGCACTCATCCCGCACGCGCGGGCGGCGAGCAGCATGGCGCCGGCGCGCTGTTCACGCAGCAGGTGGGCGAGGATGGCGGCGCGGGCCCCTTGGCCACCGTCCGGCACGGGCATGGCACGGCTGGCGGCGAAGAGCGGCAGCGCGACCGCGTCGACGGCGTCGACGACGCGCTCGGCGAGAGCGACCATGCGCTCCACGTCCGGGACGTCCGCGAGGCGCTCGTCACCCCAGCGCGCGCACTCGGCCAGGCGGGACGCCGCCACCTCGCCGGCGCCGACCTTGCGGGCGGCGTCCCATCCCGAACGCACGGCGTCTGGCGCGATCACACCGATTGCCGCGGCGACAGTGTCCGGACGGACGTCGTCGCCGAGCACACCGCCCCTTCCCGCCACATAGAACGCCCAACCCGGAAGCTCGAGCAGGCGGGCTCGACGCAGCGTCTTCGGGCACTGGCTCCAGGCGTTGTCGAGTTCGGATACGGGCCGCCTCGAGGCGGCGGCGGCGAACTCGGGAGTCACAGCGACGATTCTGCCTCGCTCGGGCGTCCGGCGAAATACGAAGGTCTCGATATACGCAAACGGGGGCATCCCGGCTAGGGCAGGCTGATCACCTTCCCGGGCTCGAGGCGGGCGTAGTCGCATCGGGACAGCTTCGCCATGTTGGCGTCGGTGACCGCGTATCCGGCATCCGTGAGCAGGGCGTCATGCAGCGCGAAGGCCCGCCGCGGCGCGACCGCCCGGACGAACTCGACCGATTCGGCGACCTTCAACCAGGGGGCCGATACGGGTACGAAGAGAGTGTCCACAGTGGCACCTTCGGGCACATCGAACGAATCGCCGGGGTGGTAGAGCGAATCGTCGACCAGGAAACCCAGGTTGGGTACACGGGGAACGTCCGGGTGGATCTCGGCGTGCCAGCCGCCATACGCCCGCACCCGGAATCCGGCCGCCTCGAACGCGTCTCCCTGACTGACCGTGGTCACGGCGCCGGCGAGCGGCTCAAGCATCGCCGCCACGGACGCGTTGGTATAGATCCGGACGGCCGGCCTCCTGCCCAACTCGTCCGCGAGGGCATCGACATCGAGGTGGTCGGCGTGCTCGTGCGTGATCAGCACCGCGTCCACACCGTCGAGAGCCTTGCGCTCGGTGAGGGTGCCCGGATCGATGACCAGGACCGCCGCGTCGGACTCGATCCGGACGCAGGAGTGGGTGAACTTGATCAGTCGCATGCGTACCTCCTCCGATCTATACCAACCGTAGACCCGTTCGTGATCAAGTGTCGCCAGTCTGACCGGAACGGGCCGCCCACCGGACGCATCTAATCGGCTCAGGAAGTGCCCAACCAGTTCGCGGAGGCAACAATGTCCATACGTACATCCCGGTGGCGCGCCGGCGCCGGACTCGCGGCCGCCGCATTGGTCGGCGCGCTCGCCCTCGCCGGCTGCGGCGTGACCACGTCGGGAGGGAGCTCGTCCGAGCTCGACCCGCAGGCGGAACCGGCGCCCGCGGGTGCACCGCTGGCCGGTGCGCCGGCGCCGACCGCTCAGCCGCAGAAGGACGACGGCGCCCCGCAGCAGGCACCAGGCCAGGTCGAGCAGCAACGGTCGCTTATCTACACCGGCACGATGAACGTCAAGGTTGACGATGTCGTGGCCGCCGCGGATCGGGCCGTCGACATCGCGACCGGTGTGGGTGGGGCCGTCGGCGCGGACCGGCGCACGCTCGATGCCGACCGGTCCTCGGCCCAGCTCGTCCTCCGGGTCCCGGCCGACAAGTTCGCCTCCTCGCTCGACGAGCTGGCCAAGCTCGGTACCGAAGAGTCGCGGGCGGTTCAAACCCAGGATGTGACCGAGCAGGTCATCGACCTCGACGCGCGTCTGGTCACCCAACGCGCAAGCGTGGAACGGGTCCGGGCGCTGCTCGCGAGGGCGCAGACCATTGGTGAGGTCGTCAGCATCGAGTCCGAACTCACGAAGCGGGAGGCGGAACTCGCCTCACTGCAGCAGCGCAAGGAGAAGCTCGCCGATCTGGTCGCGCTCTCCACCATCACGCTGTACCTGCGCGGTCCGGCCGCCCCGGAAGGTCCACAGGAGCCCGAGACCGGCTTCCTGGCGGGACTCAAGAGCGGGTGGGCCGCGTTCCTCGAGTCCGTCAAGATCGTGCTCACCGTGGCCGGCTGGCTGTTGCCGTGGATCATCGCCATCGCGACGCCAATCTGGCTCCTGGTTTGGTTCCTGCGGCGTCGGCGCCCGGCGCGCGTTCCGGTGATTGTCCCCTCTGGACCCGCCACATCAACGACACCCGACCTACCCCCCGCCCCGCCAATGAAGTCCTGACTGCTGGATCTTGGAGAGTTACTGCTGGTTTGACGCAGTAGCTCTCCAAGATCTACCGAGGACGGGTCTACCTGGGGAGGAGGCCGACGAGGTCGTCCATCGCCTGGCCGAACTGCGGCGTCGGCTGGTATCCGCCGTGGGCCTGAATGTCGGGCGGCAGCCGGTTGCCCGGCAGCGGATCGAACGAGACGGGGTCTGCCAGCCGGCGGTCCCCGATGCCGATGGCACCGCCGATGGGATCGGTGCGACGCCACAGGTTCACCCAGCGCTCCTGGCCGCTCGGTCCGGCCACGGCCGATCCGATGTCGTTGATGACCTTCTCTGAGAAGTAGTTCGGGAACGCCCGCATGTAGAGCCGGCATAGCGGTGAGCCGTAGGTCAGCAGCGCGGCGCGTGGGCGGGCGTCCGGCGGCAGTTGGAGCACCGTCGCAGCGGCGAGCACCGACCCCTGGCTGTGGCCGGAGATCACGACGCCGCCCTGCTGAGTCGCGAGCCAGTTGGCCCGGTGAACGAGCTCAGGCACCACCCGCTCCGCGTAGCAGGGCGGGGCGAGTGGGTGGGACGCGCGCGGCCAGAACGTGCCGAGGTCCCAGATCACGCCGACCGTCTTGCGCACCCGAAGGTTTCGGTAGGTCTGGATGCCGAGGAGCAGCAGCCCGAGTACCGCGAGACTGATCAGATAGGTGCCCGTGTTGGCCACAATGGACAGCACCTGCGCGGCGTCGGTCCCCGGCTCGGCGAGCTGAACCGGCCCGATGTCGTACAGGGCGGCCACGGTCGCGGCCACGCCCGCCGAGGCGAGCAGGAACCATGCGACGCCGAACGTCCGCGAGACATGGTCGGTCAGGCGGGCGGTGGCGGTCGCGTCGTCGATCGCCGCCGCCCTGCGCTTGTCGCGCTGGCGACCGCCCGGGAAGTCGTCGTCAGTGTCCGGGCGCGCGCGCCTCCTCAACACGGGTTTGGTGAACACCCTCACCCACAGTGCAGCGATGATCACCACTACCACCATGACGACGAAGCCGAAGGCGGCCCATTGGTAGGAGACCGGAGGCTGCAGCGGAAGCATCTCCGGCTGGCTGCCGAAGTTGGACGGACTCGGCACCACGTTGCCGTTGAGGAAGTCGGCGACGCGATAGGAGATGCCGGCCGAGAATGCCGCGCCAAGGCCGAGACTCAGCGACGCCACGATCGGTGTGCCGAATCCGGCTAGCAGCGCGCCCTTGCACCGATGCCGCTGTGCGGCAATCACCAGCAACATCAGCCCGATCAGTCCGACCTGGACGGCGAAGAGTTTGGTGACGGCACCGGCATACTCCGGCATGGGACCGCCGGTCACCCACTCCGCCCGCGGCAGAATCGCGTAGACCAGCGTGGCGGCGGTCAGCAGCAGTGAGAGCCACCGCACGCCCGTGGCAAGAAACGCCGCAACCGTGGACTTCGACACCCGATCGACGATCGGCGGCAGCAGGAGCAGAACGATGCTCAGCGCCAGGATGCCGACGGCACCGTAGATCAGCGCCCGGCCGAAGGCGACCACACTGGACGGAGGCATCTCCATGAGCTCAACGCCGGCATACGCGTCGGTGCCGCGATCGTGGTCTTGCAGGACGATGAGGAGAACCGCGTCGATGATCGCGAACATCGCCGCGACATGTAGGCTACGCAGCCGGCCCACCTGTGCTCGACCGTCCCAGAAGGTCGGCGTGGCCAGGCCGTCGCCGTCGGGGTTGCGCTCGGGGAGTTCGTACGACTCGTACTTGGCCCAGGTGCGATGGGCAAGGAACCAAAGCAGGCAGACCAGAAGGATCGGACCCAACGCGGCGACCGCTAGCCGGCGCCCGGTCGGCTCGAGGAAGCCGTCGAACAGCCACCGCAGCCAAGGCCGGTCGGCGCCGCACTCGCTCTCTGCCGCGCACTGCCAGGCGACGAGGTCCAGGCAGATCCCGATCGCGGCCAGGGTGAACGTCGCCGACATCGAGAGGGCGAACAGGCGGCAAAGGCCGTGGACGATCCGTCGGCCAAACCCTGTCGCGGGCGGACGCAGCCACATGGCCACATTGGCCAGGGTGAATGGAAGAAGCAGCAGCCAGAGCGCGCGGGCGGCCGCCCCCGCGGTCAGATCGCCCCATCGGTACGCCTCGAGGCGAGCGCCGCCAGGACCGAGGGTGCCGCCATACTCAGTACGCGGACGGAAGAAGCCCGCGTCGCGGTCGCCGGCGACGCGGACGATGAGGGGTCGATCGAGCATGTCCTCGGCCCGGGTGCCCGAGACGCCATGAACCCTCATCTCGGTCGGGGGCGTCATGGTGGAGGCCGGCACCGTGAGTCGCTCGGTGGTCGGTTCGACCCGCCAGGGCGAGATTCGCTCGGTCGGCGGCTCGGTCGGAATGCTCTGGTGCGGAAGTGTCTCGACCGGACCATCGACGGGGCGCTCTATGGGCATGGGGAAACCCTAGTCAAGATGATCTTTCCTGACTAGAGGATGGCCGGCGTTTCGACCTCGTGAGTCGCCGCTAGAACAGACCCGCGGACAGGGCTGCCATGGCCGTATGCACGAAGATCCTCACACCGTGCCCGATGGCCGCCTCGTCGACGTCGAAACTGGACTGGTGAATATCTACCTTCTCCACGGCACCAGGGACGCCGACGCCGAGACGGATCATCGCTCCGGGGACGTGGTCGAGGTAGAACGCGAAGTCCTCGCCGCCCATGCTCACGTCGGCCTCGACCACCCGGCCTCGCGTACCGAGCGCGGCCGCCGCCGCGCCGGCGGCGATCGCCGTGGCTGGTCGATCGTTGATCACGGGCGGGACGCCACACACGTAGTTGACGTGCGCCTCCACGCCGGTCCCTGACACCGCGTCGTGCACCAGCTGGGGTATCAGCTCCGGCAACTCGCGCCACGCGTCACGGCTGAGGACCCGGACGGTTCCGCGGGCGAACCCCTCGATCGGAATGGTGTTCGCCGCTTCCCCGGCCCGCACCGCTCCGAAGACCATGCTCACCGCGGCGCGCGGATCCATCCGCCGGCTGAGCAGGGTCGGCACATCGACAACGATGCGACCGAGTGCGTGCACCAGGTCGGCGGTCAGGTGCGGTCGGGCGGTGTGTCCACCGCGCCCGGTGAGCTTGATCTCCACAACGTCGGTCGCGGCGGTGAGCGGACCGGAACGGACGCCGACCAGCCCCGCAGGCAGCTGCGGGAAGCAATGCAAGGCGAAGATCGCCTCGACGTTCTTGAGTCCGCCCTCCGAGATCACCTCGAGCGCTCCGGACGGAAGTTGCTCCTCGCTCGGCTGGAAAATCAGCCGGATCCGCCCCGGAAGCTCGTTGCGTGCCTCGAGCTCGGCCAACGCGAGACCGGCGCCCAGCAGGACGGTGGTGTGGACATCGTGCCCGCAGGCGTGGCAGACGTTCTCGACCGTCGAGCGGTAGGGGACGTCCTTGATGTCCGGCAACGGAAGTGCGTCGAGATCGGCCCGGAGCGCAACCACCCGGTCGCCGCTGCCGACATCGCAGAGGACGCCGTTGCCCTTGGACATCCGCCGCGGCTGCAAACCGGCTCGCGTCAACGCGTCCGCGATCAGCGTCGCGGTGTCGTACTCACGACCGGAGGGCTCGGGGTGCGCGTGGATGTGTCGCCGCACAGCGACCAGCTCCGCCCCGCGTGACGCCAACCATCGATCGAGCAGAAGAGGCAGGGAATCGATGCCCTTCGCGGCCCCTGGCCAGGGCGATTCCGCCCTTGAACTCGCGTCGGATCCCGGTTCTGCGTTCGACCCAGGATGGTGGGACTCTGGCTCTGGCTCATCACCGCTGCCCGTCTCCGAGGACAGCGTCAGCGCACTTGTCACGGTCGTTTCTCGATCTCGATAGGTTACGTTGACGCGGGACCCAGGAAGCCTAGCGCCACGGTGACGGAGCGCAATATCTGATGGGTTCCATTCGCGTTGCGTTGTGTTACGGCGGTCGTTCTTCTCGGCCCCGGCATCGGGTTGCGGGGGGACAGGGCCGGCACCGGCTGCTCCGGACATATGCCCCAACAACCTCCTAAAGCCTAACCGGCGCTTGCGGCAGAAAGCACAAGGCGCGCATCTGCGGCATGTGCGGCCGATCTTCTCGCGCGCTATCCCATAACGGACCGTCACACTGCCTTGGAGATCAGCCGCCGCCGCCCGTTACGGATCGTGTGCAGCCGGACCGTCCATCCTTACCATCGCTACTACGTCGCGCGCCGCGATTCTGTTCGCGCGATGTGGGAAGCTCGCCGCAGGCCCGGCGTGGTCTCGGCCGGGTGTGCTCAGTATGCCTGACGAGCCAGTCTGAGGCCGGCTGTACGCGCGAAACTCCGCCGAACGATCGGCCCCCTCCTTGGTCGACCCCGCGCGGTCAGAACCGATCGTTGGGTCGGTAGAGACCCCACACCGCCCGCAGTGAGTCACAGACTTCGCCAACTGTCGCTCTCGATCGGAGTGCCTCACGGACGGGGGGCAGCACGTTGGCGGTCCCCAAGGCCGCCGTGCGCACGGCGGCGAGTGCGCCCTCGACCACCTCCGCGTCCCTCTCCTTTCGCAGGGTGGCCAGGCGAGAGACCTGCTCGGCCTCGATGGCCGGGTCGACGCGCAACGGCTGGTACGGCTCATCCTCGGCCACGGTGAAGCGGTTGACCCCGACCACGACTCGCTCGCCGGAGTCGATCTCCTGGGCGATCTTGTACGCGGAGGTCTCGATCTCGCGCTTCTGATACCCGGCCTCAATGGCGTCGACGGCGGAGCCGAACTCGGCCACCCTGGACATGAGCTCGACGGCGAGCGCCTCGACCTCATCGGTCATCGACTCCACGACGTACGACCCCGCGAATGGATCCACAGTGGAGGTCAGGTCTGTCTCGTACGCCAAGACCTGTTGGGTGCGTATGGCCAGCCGAGCCGCCTTCTCGGTGGGCAACGCGATCGCCTCGTCGTACGAATTGGTGTGCAGCGACTGCGTGCCGCCGAGCACCGCCCCCATCGCCTGCGCCGCCACTCGGATCATGTTGACCTCCGGCTGCTGCGCGGTGAGCTGAACCCCGGCCGTCTGGGTATGGAACCGGAGCATCTGGGACCTGGGATCCTTTGCGCCGAAGTCATCGCGCATGAGCCGGGCCCAGATGCGGCGGGCCGCCCGGAACTTCGCGACCTCCTCGAGCAGCGTCGTCCTGGCCACGAAGAAGAACGACAATCGGGGTGCGAACTCGTCGACGGCGAGACCGGCGGCGAGGGCGGCCCGAACGTACTCGACGCCGTTTGCAAGCGTGAACGCGATCTCCTGCGCCGGCGTCGCTCCGGCCTCGGCCATGTGATAGCCCGAAATGGAGATCGTGTTCCACTTGGGAATCTCCTCGCGACAGTAGGCGAACGTGTCGGCCACCAGACGCAGCGAAGGCTTCGGCGGGAAGATGTACGTGCCGCGCGCGATGTACTCCTTGAGGATGTCGTTCTGGATTGTGCCCTTCAGGGCGGATCCCGCTATGCCGTGCTCCTCGGCCACCAACTGGTAGAGCAGGAGCAGCACGGCCGCCGGCGCGTTGATCGTCATCGACGTCGAGACCCGGTCGAGCGGGATGTCATCGAAGAGGACCCGCATATCGTCGATCGAGTCAATCGCCACGCCGACCTTGCCGACCTCGCCGTGCGCCATCGGCGAGTCCGAGTCGTATCCCATCTGGGTGGGCAGATCGAAGGCGACCGAGAGACCCATCGTCCCGGCCTTGAGCAGCGCATGGTAGCGAGCGTTCGACTCGGCCGCGGTGCCGAAGCCGGCGTACTGGCGCATCGTCCACGGTCGAGTCGTGTACATCGACGCATACACGCCCCGGGTAAACGGGTAGGAGCCCGGCTCGCCGAGCCGGTCCGGCAGATCCGCGGGAGCACCGGAGTAGATCGGCTTGATCTCGAAGCCGGACTCACTGCGCCGAACGCCACTCATACCACCGGCTCGTAGAGCCCCCACCGCCATCACCCCCCTCCCGCTTTCGTCGATCATGATTTGGAGGTCATGATCGGCGCGATCTGGGGACGCTCATCTCATGATCATGGTGATCTTGGCGGCCTGGGCCTCGCGGCAGCGGCACGATCGAGCCGGTGCGAGCGAATCGACGTGCAAGCGAATCGTCACTCCACGCGACGGAAGCGCGACAGAAAGCCGACGCTGCGGCGGTTCGGCTTGCCAGCGACTTTTCCTGTGGCGCATCCTCACGCAAGATAGGGCTCGGTGCTATCGCGCCACGGTGTCTTCCGGCGCCGCGGTGTGTCATTGCCGCACTCAGTCTTAGATCCAGGGGGCGACGCAACTCGATGGCCGAACATACGACGGCTTGCATTCCATGACCACGCAGATCCCGACGTGGCGCGAGCCGTCCACCGCTGGTACCCCGAGCGGCGATCGAGCGACGCCGGGCACGATGGTGGGCGAGCGATACGAGCTGCGCACTCCGATCGGCAACGGCGGTATGGGCACGGTCTGGCGCGCCACCGACACGCTGCTGCGACGGGACGTGGCGGTCAAGGAGGTGCTCCTCCCCGTCACCATGCTGAAGACCGAGAAGGACGCCCTCTGCGAGCGGACGCTGCGCGAGGCTCGGGCGGCGGCGGCGCTGTCGCACCCCAGCGTCGTGCAGGTCTATGACGTGGTCACCGATGGCGGCCGGCCATGGATCGTGATGGAGCTGCTTGAGGCCCGAAGCCTTGCTGATATCGTGATCGACGACGGGCCGCTCACCCCGCGAGCCGTTGCGAAGATCGGCGTAGCGATGCTGGGCGCGCTCGAGGTTGCCCATGCCGCCGGGGTCCTGCATCGCGATGTGAAGCCGGCCAACGTACTGATCTGCACCGACGGACGGTGCGTGCTCACGGACTTCGGCGTCGCGCGGTTGCCGACGGAGAGCAAACTCACCACTCCCGGCATGGTGCTCGGCTCACCCCACTTCATTTCTCCGGAGCGGGCGGTGGGGGGCGCCTTCGGTCCGCCGAGCGACCTCTTCTCGCTGGGTGTGACGCTGTACACGGCCGTCGAGGGCGGCCCGCCGTTCGATCGCGGCGACCCGTTCGAAACCATGCGCGCCGTGGTGGAGGAGGCTCCCCGTCCGGCCCGGCTAGCCGGTCCGTTACAGCCGGTCTTGTGGGGGCTGCTGGAGAAGGACCCGGCATTACGCTGGGATGTCGACCGGGCGCGCGCCGTGCTGCGGGAGATGCTCGCGGGAGTGCTGAGCCGCCCGAGCCAAGCCCATGCCCGCCACGACACGGATCCAAACGCCGTCGTCCGCCCGCCCGCGGGACCTCCGCCGGCGATCCGTCGAAGCGGCCAGGTCGGCGGCCGCGCCATGCTCGACCCGGACGAACCCCTGACCGGCCAACTCGCTCGACTGAGGGCGGCACACAGCGCCAACGCAAGCCCGCACGCCGCCGCCAACGCGAGCCCGCGCTCCGCCGCCGAGTGGAGTCCGCGCTCCGCCGCCGAGTTTAGTCCGCGCGCACGTCGGCGAGGACCGGGGAACAGTGACCGGCAGCAGGCGGAGCCTCGTCGCGAGGGCGTCGGACGGCGCCGCGCGCGCTCCACCAGCGCGGTCATCGCGGACCAGCTCGTCAACCGGATCAAGACCATGGGGCGCGAGGCTCGTCAGCCGAAGCACCGGGCCAGAATCATCGTCGGCGCCGGCTTGGTCGCGATGCTCGCCCTGGCTGGCATTGGTGCGATGACTGGCTGGTTCTCGGGCGCCGAATCATCGGCGCCGCCCAACGCTGGCGGTTCACCCGCGCCGACCGACGGGCCGCTCATCGCGGTCCAGGAGTACCGCGACCGCGGCATCGCGGTGAACGTGCCGAAGGATTGGAAGCGGTCGGGCAACGGATCGTATGTCGACTTCACCGACCCGGCCGGCGGGCGCAAGGTGCGGATCAACGTCGAGGATGCCTCCGGCACTGCGCAACGGTTCTTCCAGACGGCAGAGACCGGGCTGAAGAAGCCGTCGATCTGCCCGTCGCCGTACAACCGGGTGGCTCTTACCGATGCGAAGCTGGCAGGTAGGGATGGCGCGGAGCTGGAGTACACCTGCGGCTCAGGCGCAGCGATGCGGCACGGAATTTGGCGCGCGGTCGTGGTCAACGGCAAGGCCTACCACTTCTACCTCACCGTCCCGGACGCTCAGTTCGCCGCCAGCAAGGTCATCTTCAACGAGATGGTCCGCTCCTTCGCCTTCGTCTAAGCGCGTCAAATCGCGCCGCCGATCATGAAGTGAGCGTCGCCAAACCGCGCCGATCATGACCTCCAAATCATGATCGGCGCGAAAGACGGGCGGAGTGAGACGATCTCGTGCTATCAACACCTCATCGTCCCGGGTGAGCGGAGGTGGCTTCGGGTGAAGACCGACGCGCGGGCGCGGGCCGAGCGTTGGCTCGCGGACGATCCCGATCCGATCAGCCAGGCCGAGCTTCGCGCGATCATCGATGCGTTACCCGAGACCGAAGAGGAGCTAGCTGACCGGTTCGCCGGGCCGCTCACCTTCGGCACTGCGGGTCTGCGCGGGCCGATGCGGGCGGGTCCGAACGGCATGAACCTCGCCGTCGTGAGGCAGGCCGCGGCCGGCCTTGTCGCCTGGTTGGCCGAGCGCGATCCAGACAGGCCGCTCGTGATCGGGTACGACGCGAGGCGCGGCTCACGCCGCTTCGCCGAGGAGACCGCGAGAGTCGCCAGGGGGGCCGGCCGGCGCGCACTGCTGATGCCCCGCGTGCTGCCGACCCCCGTACTCGCCCACGCCGTGCGGGCCCTCGACGCCTGCGCGGGAGTCATGGTCACGGCGAGCCATAACCCGCCGCAGGACAACGGGTACAAGGTCTACCTCGGCGCCGGCCTCGGCGGTCCCGGCGGGGACGGTGCGCAGATCGTCCCACCGGCCGATGCGGAGATCGAGGCGGCCATCCGCGCGATCGGGCCGCTGTCGAAGGTGCCCTTGGGCGAACCGGGCGAGATCCTCGGCGAGGAGATCGTGGAGTCGTACCTCAACGGAGCGGTGGGAGTCCTCGATCCGGATGTCGTGGAGCCAGACGAACGGGCCGACCTCACCGTCGCGTACACGGCCATGCACGGGGTCGGCGCGCATGTGCTCATCGAGGCTTTCACCCGGGCCGGGTTTCCCAGCCCATCCAGCGTCCCGGAGCAGGAAGAACCTGACCCGGCGTTCCCGACGGTCGCCTTTCCCAATCCGGAGGAGCCGGGCGCCATGGACATGGTCCTTGGCCTGGCCGCTCTGGTAGGCGCCGATGTCGCCATCGCCAACGATCCTGATGCTGACCGGTGCGCGGTCGCCATTCCGGCCACCGCCGCCGCTCCCGGCTGGCAGCGGGGATGGCGGATGTTGCGCGGCGACGAGGTCGGCATCCTCTTGGCCGACCATCTCATGCGCCGCGGGGTGCGCGGCCGCTACGCGACCACGATCGTGTCGTCGTCCTTGCTGAAGGCCCTCTGCGCGGCGCGGGGCATGGAGTACGGCGAGACGCTGACTGGCTTCAAATGGATCGTCCGCGCGGGCCCGGGCCTGGTCTTCGGTTACGAGGAGGCGCTCGGTTACTGCGTAGCGCCCGACCACGTCCGTGACAAGGACGGCATCACGGCGGCTCTGCTGGTAGCCGAGCTCACCGCGGGCCTCAAGGCCGAGTTTCGTTCGCTCTCCGACCGCCTAGACGAGCTCGCGGTCGAGTTCGGGGTGTACGCGACGGACCAGATATCGGTACGAATGGCCGAGCTCTCCGCCATCACTGAGGCGATGACGAGGCTGCGGGCCAAGCCACCGACCGCGCTCCTGGACGATCCGGTCACCGGACTCGAGGACCTGGCTCCGGACGCCGACGTGGTCACGCTGCGCACGGGCTCGTGCCGCGTGGTCGTTCGTCCGTCCGGCACCGAACCCAAGCTCAAGGCATACCTTGAGGTCGTGGAGCCGGTAAGTCCAAACGGCCCGTCGCAAACCGACGATGTGATGGCCGCCAGGGAGCGGGCCGCGGCCGCGCTCTCGGCGCTGCGAACCGAGGTGGAGGCGGCGCTGGGCCTGTAGTGAAAGGAGGGGACTCCTCCTAACGCTTTCTATCGTTAGAACCGCGGCATGCCGCCGAACTGGCGGTCGCCCGCGTCGCCAAGGCCGGGCACGATGAACGCGCGGTCGTTGAGCTTCTCGTCGATTGCCGCCGTGACCAGGCGCATCGGTAGCCCGGACGCGTCGAGTCGGGCTATGCCCTCCGGGGCGGCGAGGACGCAGACGACGGTGACGTCCGTGCAACCGCGCTCCGCGATAAGGCGTACGCAGTGCTCCAGGGAGCCGCCAGTGGCGAGCATGGGATCCAGCACCATGACTGGAATGCCGGTCAGGTCCGTCGGGAGGGACTCCAAGTAGGCGCGGGGCTTGAACGTCTCCTCGTCCCGGGCCAGCCCGACAAACCCCATCGAGGACTCCGGGAGCAACGCCAGTGCCGCATCGGACATGCCCAGTCCGGCCCGGAGCACCGGGACCAGCAGCGGCGGATCCAGCACCCGATGACCGAGGGTTCCGGCGACCGGAGTCTGGATCTGGAACGAATCGACGGCAAGGGCACGCGCGGCCTCGTACACCAGCATCGTGGTCAGTTCGTGCAGGGCGGCTCGGAAGGCACCCGGTTCGGTGCGTTCGTCGCGCATCGCGGTGAGGCGGGTCTTCGCCAAGGGGTGGTCTACGACGAGTACGTCCACGGTTCTTCAACCTACCGGCCCGTGACCTGCCGCGACGCCCGGCGCAGCCAGATCACCGCACGGCCATGAGTCCTTGATCGGCAAACGAAGCGCAGGAAGCGGAGCATGCCGAGGAAGCGGCGTGGACGGTGGCGGCGTGGACGGTGGCGGCGTGGGCATACACGTCGAGCATCGCCGTCGCATAGCGGGCAGGCGTATGACGGGCCGCGTTCACCGCGGCGCCGGCGCCCAGCGCGTCGGCGCCGGCGGGATCGTTCAGGAGACGAAGGATCGCCGCGGCGAAGTCCGATGCGTCGGGGTCGGTGAGCACGCCCGATCCGTGCAGCGGACCGTGCCGGTGCAACTCGGTGTCGACGAGCACGGACGGCAGGCCGGCCAGCGCCGCCTCCTGCAGCACCAGAGCCTGGGTATCGGTCAGCGAGGGAAAGGCGAAGACGTCGGCCGCACCGTAGGCGGCGGCGACCACGTCCGGTGGCTGCTGGCCGGTCAGCACAATGCGCTCGGCGAGCCGCGGCCCAGATCGGCGGAGCAGACCGGCAAACCACTTCGGCTCGTACATCGCGCCGACGAGCACGAGTCGGGCCCGGGGGCGGCCAGCGACCACGCGGCCGAAGGCGTCGATGAGCAGACCGATCCCCTTCTCCCGATTGATCCGGCCCACGAAGAGGACCACATCGTCGTCGGCATCCACGCCCCAGGCGGATCGAAACCCGGCCACCGCCTCGGCACTCGTCGTTCGGGTGGCGACCCCGGTCGGCACCAGGAAGATCCGATCGTCCGGCACCGGCAGCACGATCCGGTCGAGCACCGCCCTGGTCGGCACGACAACGGCGTCGGCATCGCCGAGCAGCAGCGCGTTCCCGGCGTCCAGGACCGCCCGCCGCCGCCCAATGGCGCCGGAGCGGCGACGCCCGATCGACGCGGACCTCCGTTCCGGCGCGGTGGCCCGGTCACTGCGTACGGGTGGCCTCGGCACGCCCAGGCGGTGCGCGTAGAGCCGAACCCCGGCGCGCAGCGCCGGAACGGGGAACCGGTACGCCTCGGCGTACGCGTGCAGGTCGGTGTGGTAGGTCTGCACCAGCGGTAGCCCCAGCCGCCGGGCCGCGAGCACACCCAACAGGCCCACCGGGCCCGGGGTGTGGACATGGATGACATCGGGTCGGTGCGCGGCCACCGCCCGCAGCGTCGCGGAGGCCGCCGCGCCCCGGAGCAGCCAGGGCGAGAGGCGCAGACCCGCAACGCCGCACGGGATCGCCCTAAGCCGGAGCAGGCCGGGCTCATCGATCTGGTCCGGATGGCGCGGCACCACGGTGAGCGAGGCGTGGCCGGAGAATGCGAGCGCCTCAACCAACGTACGGATCGAGGTGATCACCCCATCGCGGCGCGGCAGATAGGTGTCCGTAAAGTTCGCGATCCGCACGCTACGGAGGCTCGCAAGAGATCTCCCAACCTTGGGTTGCCACGACGCGTCGGGGTGGTGAAGTCTGGCTGGCCATTTGCCGGGAGTTGCTCCGTCGATCGCCACCCGGCGAAGAAGGCCCGCCTCCCTTGGCAAGATCGGCACCCCAGGACGCGCGTAGACTTCCTGGTATGACGGTGACGACGAAGTCCACCGACCTCATCGATGTCGCCAGTTCCGATGCCGCGCTGCGTACATTCCTGCACGGACTGCCGGGCGTCGACCAGGTGGGCGCGGACGCGCGCGCGGCGACCCTCGGCACCCGATCGATCAAGACCACCGCGAAGCAGTGGGCCATCGACCTCGCCATCCGAATGGTCGACCTCACCACGCTCGAGGGGGCTGACACCCCGGGCAAGGTACGGGCGATCTGTGCGAAGGCGCGCCGCCCCGACCCGGCCGACCCGACCTGTCCCGCCGTGGCCGCGGTGTGCGTGTACCCCTCGATGGTCGCCGTCGCGGCCAAGGAACTGCGCGGTAGCGGGATCCACGTCGCCAGCGTCGCCACGGCGTTCCCGTCGGGTCAGGCGCCACTCTCAGTCAAGCTCGAGGACACCCGGGCCGCCGTCGCCGACGGAGCCGACGAGATCGACATGGTCATCAATCGCGGCGCCTTCCTCGCCGGGCGCTACATGGATGTCTTCGATGAGATCGTGGCAGTGAAGCAGGCGTGCGGAGGCGCCCACCTCAAGGTCATCTTGGAGACGGGAGAGCTCGTTACCTACGACAATGTGCGGCGGGCCAGCTGGCTCGGCATGCTCGCCGGAGGCGACTTCATCAAGACATCGACGGGGAAGGTCGCGCCCGCGGCGACACTTCCGGTCACCCTGGTCATGCTGGAAGCGGTCCGAGACTTCTACTCCGTCACCGCCCGGCAGGTCGGGGTCAAGCCCGCCGGTGGCATCCGCACCAGCAAGGATGCGATCAAGTACCTGGTGACGGTGAACGAGACCGCCGGCGAGGACTGGCTGCACCCCGACCGGTTCCGCTTCGGCGCGTCCACCCTCCTCAACGATCTGCTCATGCAGCGGACCAAGATGGCCACCGGCCGATATTCCGGTCCCGACTATTTCACCCTGGACTGACCCATGCCCTCCTTTGAATACGCCCCAGCACCGGAGTCACGCTCCATCGTGGACATCCGCTCCTCGTACGGTCTGTTTATCAACGGGACGTTCGTGGACACGATCGCCAACGGCTCCCGCAAGACCGTGAACCCCGCCACCGAGGAGGTCCTGGCCGAGGTTGCCGAGGCCGGCGAGGCGGACGTCACCGCGGCCGTCGAGGCCGCGCGCATCTCGTACGACAAGGTCTGGGGTCGCATGCGCGGCACGGATCGGGCCAAGTATCTCTACCGCCTGGCCCGTATCATCCAGGAGCGATCCCGCGAGCTCGCGGTGCTCGAGTCGATGGACAACGGCAAGCCGATCCGCGAGTCGCGTGACGTGGACATCCCGCTGGTCGCGGCGCACTTCTTCTACTACGCGGGGTGGGCGGACAAGCTCAAGTACGCCGGCTTCGGCGAGACCCCGATCGGCGTCGCCGGTCAGGTGATTCCGTGGAACTTCCCGCTGCTGATGCTGGCTTGGAAGATCGCCCCAGCGTTGGCGACCGGCAACACCGTCGTCCTCAAGCCGGCCGAGACAACGCCGCTGACGGCCCTGGCGTTCGCGGAGATCTGCCAGCAGGCCGACCTGCCACCCGGAGTCGTGAACATCATCACCGGCGGCGGCGAGACGGGACGGATGCTGGTGGAGCACCCGGGCGTCGACAAGGTGGCCTTCACCGGATCCACCGAAGTCGGGCGCGCGATAGCCAAGGCCATCGCCGGTACGCCGAAGCGGCTCTCCCTGGAGCTGGGCGGCAAGGCCGCGAACATCGTCTTCGATGACGCACCGATCGACCAGGCCGTCGAGGGAATCGTGAACGGCATCTTCTTCAACCAGGGCCACGTCTGCTGCGCCGGCTCGCGCCTGTTGGTGCAGGAGTCGATCGCTGATCAGGTGCTGGCGCGGCTCAAGTCCAGGATGGCCACCCTGCGGGTCGGCGATCCGCTCGACAAGAACACCGACATTGGTGCGATCAACTCCGCCGCCCAGCTCGAACGTATCCGGGAACTCTCCGCCGCCGGAGAGTCCGAGGGCGCAGACCGCTGGTCCCCGCCGTGCGAGCTTCCCGACCGCGGTTTCTGGTTCGCTCCGACCCTGTTCACCGGGGTCTCGCAGGCGCACCGTATCGCCCGCGAGGAGATCTTCGGACCGGTGCTGTCCGTGCTCACCTTCCGGACCCCCGCCGAGGCGGTCGAGAAGGCGAACAACACGCCGTACGGATTGTCGGCCGGTGTGTGGACTGAGAAGGGATCCCGGATCCTCGCCATCGCCGACCAACTGCGCGCCGGCGTCGTCTGGGCGAACACGTTTAACAAGTTCGACCCGTCGAGCCCGTTCGGCGGCTACAAGGAGTCGGGGTACGGTCGCGAAGGCGGCCGGCATGGGCTGGAGGCCTATCTTGCCCACTGAGGATTTGGGCGCCACCAAGGATTTGGGCGCCACGAAGAAGCGCGCCGCCGTCAAGGAAGCAGAACCGAGCGGAGCGCCGAGGGTCGGCGTACGCAAGACGTACAAGCTATTCATCGGCGGTGCCTTCCCGCGCAGCGAGTCCGGGCGCTCGTACGCCGTGACGTCGGCGACAGGGGAGTTCCTCGCCAACGCGGCGCTCGCGTCGCGCAAGGATGTGCGGGACGCGGTCAGGGCCGCCCGGGCCGCCGTCGGGGGGTGGTCCGGCGCGACCGCGTACAACCGAGGCCAGATCCTCTACCGGATCGCCGAAATGCTTGAGGGTCGCCAGGCCCAGTTCGTTGACGAGGTCCGCTCCGGCGAGGGCCTGGGCCGGACCGCCGCTGAGGCGGCCGTCGACGCCGCGATCGACAGATGGGTCTGGTACGCGGGCTGGTCGGACAAGGTCGTTCAGGTCTACGGCAACGCGAACCCGGTCGCTGGCCCGTACTTCAACCTCACCAGCCCGGAGCCGACCGGCGTCGTCGGAGTGATCGCACCGCCCGACTCGTCCCTGTTGGGCCTGGTCAGTGTGCTGGCCCCGGTGATCGTGACCGGGAACACAGCGGTCGTGCTCGTCAGCGACGCGCGCCCGCTGCCGTCGATAACCCTCGCCGAGGTGCTCGCCACCTCCGACCTGCCGGGCGGCGTCGTCAACCTGCTCACCGGACGGGTCGCCGAGACCGCACCGTGGCTTGCCTCACACATGGATGTCAACGCCGTCGACCTCACGGGCGTCAGCGACCCGGCATTGGGCACGCAACTCGAGGTCGCCGCCGCAGATAACCTGAAGCGCGTCATCCGCCCCCGCGCCGGCGAGGACTGGGCCGCTGAGCCCGGCTTGGACCGGCTGCTGGCGTTCCTGGAACCCAAGACGGTCTGGCACCCGAAAGGCCTCTAGAACCGCGGGGACGCTAGGGTGAGCGGACAGTCGCCGATACGATACTCGTCGGAACGGCGCCGACGCCCCACCCCTAGGTACGACGGAGGTCGACGTGGCCCAAGACGAGCCGACCGCCGAGCCGGACGACGAGGCTGACGACGAGGAGACCGGACGCTCTAGGCGAACCAGCGCGCTCTGGACGGATGTGCGCATTGACCCCGTCGAGATCGCGCTGCCTGGCGGTGTTGGCTACACGCTTCGGGCCTATCGGCCATCGGACGAGATCGCGCAGGGCTCGGCCGACCGGGACTCGGAGGCCGAGGTCGACGACTTCGACGCCGCCGCCGCGGCCGTGGCTCGGCGGCGCCGCGCGAGCGATGGCGAAGACCTGAGCGTGGAGGACGATGCGGCGGACGAGCCTGAGGAAGATGAGCTCGACGACGAGGAGCTCGACGACGAGTTTGACGAGGAATCCTTCGACGAAGACCTCGAGGACGAGGAAGCGGAGGACCTCAACCAGGAGGTTCCCGTCTTCCTTGGCCGAAATGGCCGGTTCTACCTGTTCCACCGCCCGGAGAAGCTGGTCGAGTTCGTACGCTCGGGCGTCGAGCACGACCTTAGCCAGCTCGACACCTGGTCGACGCTCGCGGAGCGGATCGGCCCGGACGATATCGTCGCCCTCGATGAGGACAGTTACGAGCTCGACCTCGTAGTCGAGAACCTGCGCGGTGGGGCCGACGCGTGGGAGCCGACCCTCATCCTCAAGGCGGGCGAGCTTGCCCGTGATCTCGGCTTCGCGCTGCGCATGGAGCCGGTGCTGGTGTCGCTCGCCGCGGGCTCTCCGCTGGACGATCTCGATGAGGCGCTGCGCGGCGCGGAGCGCGGTGGAGTCGGCTCTTTCTTCGCCAAGCGCAAGCTCCGCAAGATCCCCGCGCAGCAATCCTCCCTGGCCTGGCGCACGGTCATTGGCAAGATCTCTGCCGTAGCGGACTGGCGCGACTAGGAAACACCAGGGACTATCTGTCTTTAGCGCACGACCGGCCAGCACGACCGGCCAGCACGACAGTGGCTCGCCAGAGCATCGGCGGGACCAGGGGAGGAGGACGACGCCGTGGCGTTGGTGCGGGTGTATTGCGGGGTGGCCACCGCCGAGATGTCGCCATGGCTGACAGTCGCCGTCGTCGACGACGCCGGTCGTCTGCTTGAGATGCGCCATGTCAGCGACGACCCGGCCGGATACGCCTATCTCGCGGCGCTCCTCGCGGACCGGTCCGGTGGCGCCGCGCCGGTCGCTATGGACAGCCACGAGCATCTCGTCGCCCAACTTCTGGCCGCGGCCAACCGTCCGCTCGCCATCGCGGACGAAGTCACGCTGGATGACATGTCCGAACGCTTCGCGGACGACACCTCCTACGAGGAGATGCAAGCACCCCTCTCACAGCGTCGTGCCGTCGGGCTGGCTCGCGGGCTCCAGGCCGGCGCCCTGTATGCGACCGCGCAGAGCCCGTCCTGGGACCTCGATGAGTTCAAACCCGTACTCGCGGCCCACGCGGCTGTGACGAGCGGGCGTCAGGCCGCCGCGGTCGCGCTGCGCGAGGTGCTCCGAGAGCTCTTCCCGGCCGCTCTCCGTGCTTATCCGGACCCGGCGGAGTACATCCCGCTCAGAATTCTTGAGGCCATCCCCGAGCCCGGCCTGCTGACCGCCTCACCGTCCAGCCGCAGTCGGGATTCGGCCCTCGTCGCCGAGCTCGCGTCGACCGGAGTGACCGATACAACGACAGCCGTCAATGCCATCACAGCCCTGCGGATCGCCGTCGAGGAGTCGCCGCGGTGGAATACCAACCGCATGTTGGCACCGGTCGTGGCAGAGACGGTCCGGCAGGCGGTCTGCGCGGTGCGATGCTGCGACGCGGCTTCCGCCGCGCTCGTGGGCACCCTCGTTGAGCGTTTGGGCGCGATGCGGTCCGGTGCCACGCAGACCGACGACGCCTCGGTGCACCTGATGTACCCGGCGCCGAGCGCGCCGGTGTCGCCGGCGATGCCTCGTCGAGCGCCCGGTCCGGCGGCGGAGGTGCCGCCGAGCCGTCTCTCCCCTCGAGTGAGCGCGGCGAGCGCGGCGGCCGCCGGAGTGCCCGCGCCGTCAATGCCCGCGCCGTCAATGCCCGCTGCGTCCATGCCCGCTGCATCCATGCCTGCGCCGTTCACGCCCGCGCCATACACGCCCGAGCCTCCCATCCCCTCGCCGCGCGGCGAGCCCGGGGACGCCGCCGCCGGATTCCGTGAACGCGGTTCTTCCACGCCCGGCTACCCCACGCCCGGCTACCCCGTGCCCGGGTTCCCCGCGCCGGGCAGCCGCTCCGACTGGCCCATCATCGCCATGCCGGACGATGACATCGCCGCGGTATACGCGAAGCTACCCGCCTCCTCTGCACACGACGCGGCCAGCGATCCGACCGCCACGACGCTGTCCTTCTCGATGGATCCACTGAACGCACCCCTGGATCCGCCGGCTGATGGCGCGCCGAGCCAGCTCGCGAGTCCGTGGCTGGCAGGCGATATGCCGACGGAGCCGCCCTCGCTCCGGCTGGTGGAGAGCCCGCCGAGCGGGCCATCCGCCGGTCCAGACCGGCTAGCGCCTCCGGTCCTTCGAGTCATCGACGGCGGACGCCAGCCCGATGCCGTTGACCGACCGGTGGACGACGATCTTCTCATTTTCTCGCAGACTCATACAGCCTGGTTCACCGAGATCGACGAGCAGGGCCTCGCCGATGACGCGCTGGGCTGGGGACGGCTTGCCGATGATGGTTGGCGCGCGGCGGGGCAGTCCGCGCGGCCGGCCGTCGGCGCCGAGACCAGGGCGGGGCTGCCTCGCCGTGTGCCTCAGGCAAATCTGGTACCGGGTTCCGCGCAGCCTCCGCCACGACAGTTGCGCATCGTGCGCGACGCCGAGAGCATCGCCGCCCATACCGAGGGCTACTTCCGTGGATGGCGGCGTGGCCAGGAGATCGGCGGCTTCGCGGTCGGGCAGCGCGATCGGGCGGCGTGGGAGTTCAACCGCGATCAACGCCGGGACGGCGTTGATCAGCGGGTGCGGCTGTCCTGATGACCAGCGTCGCAACCTATTCGAGCAGCCTGAACTCGTTACTGGCCAGCATGCTGGCGCGGACCCCGGGCGCGGTACACGCGGTCCTCGCCACCGTTGATGGGGTGACGGTCGCCGTTTCGGCCGGGTTGCCGCCGGAGCGCGCGGAACAGCTTGCG
Organism: Micromonosporaceae bacterium; assembly: GCA_045403155.1. Classification (GTDB taxonomy): domain Bacteria; phylum Actinomycetota; class Actinomycetes; order Mycobacteriales; family Micromonosporaceae; genus JAXIPB01. Next base: position 30,604 of record JAXIPB010000147.1, on the reverse strand, counting down.
ACCATCGGTGCCGGTCTGCTCAGCATCGCCGACGGTGCCGGCGTCATGATGAACACCGGCGCTCCGCGGCACGTGATCGTCGAAATGTACGGCGGACTGCTGCTGACGGCGCCGGTCGCCCCCCGGGTGGTGCTGAGCCTGCTCGCTACCTCCGACGCCGACCGGGAACGACTCGGCTTCGAACTGGCTCAGTTCGCCGGGCAGCTCGCTCCCCTCGTCGCGCACATCCGCTAGCTCCCAGCCCCCAAGATCGCCGTGATCATGATCTGAACGCCGCCGAATGGCGTCGATCATGACCTCCAAATCATGATCGGCGAGAATTAGGCGGGCGATGTGGCATGCGGGCGGCGCAGCGACAGCACGTGCTCGACCAATGCGATGAGGACCTGCTTCGTGGAGTCTCTCGTTCGGGCATCGCAGCTGAGCACCGGAATGTCGGGCGGGATGGCCAGCGCCTCTCGCACGTCGGCCGCGTCGTGGTACTGGACACCGTCGAAGCAGTTGATCGCCACCAGGTAGGGCAACCGACGATGCTCGAAGAAGTCGATCGCCGCGAAGCAATCGGCCAGCCGACGGGTGTCGACCATGACTACGGCGCCGATGGCGCCGCGAACCAGTTCGTCCCACATGAACCAGAAGCGCGTCTGGCCCGGTGTGCCGAATAGGTACAGGATCAGGTCGTGATCAATCGAAATGCGACCAAAGTCCATGGCGACGGTCGTCGTCGTCTTGCCAGGTACCTGTCGAGTGTCATCTACGCCCACACCGGCCGAGGTCATGATCGCCTCGGTGGTCAGCGGGGTGATCTCCGAGACCGACCCGACCAGCGTCGTCTTGCCGACACCGAACCCGCCGGCAATTACTATCTTCGCCGACGTGACCCGACCAGACGACGGACGCTGCGTCGTGTCAGAGCTTCCGTAGTCCACTCAGCACCCTTTCCAGAAGTTCTGTGCCCACCGCGTCGTTCCCGTCGATCGAGGTCGGCTCGTACACCGCGACCAGGCCATCTGCGGCCATGTCCGCGACAAGTACTCGGGCCACTCCCAGCGGAAGCTGCATTCGAGCCGAAATCTCGGCGAGTGATTGCAGCCGCCCATCACACAGGGTCACGATGTGTTGCTGTTCGCGAACCTGCGAGCCGCCGTCCCGGCCACCGGTTGATCGACCCCTCGGGGTCGTCTCCACCAGCGCCTCGATGGCGATGTCGAGCCGTGGACGAGTGCGGCCGCCGGTGACGGCGTATGGCCTTACCAGGGCCCCGGTCGGTTCATCGCCAGGTCCCACCATCACCGATCACCTCCTCGCCACTCGCACCAGCCCCGCTATCGCCGTCCATTACATCCTGAGACGTTAGACGTGTCCCCGTTAGCTGAACACCGCGGCCGTCGAGCGTGGCTGCGGCGTCAACGCCTCGCCCACCCGATCGACCAGCAGCGCCATTTCGTACCCGACCTGACCCACATCGCAGCTGCGGGCGGCGAGGACGGAAAATGATGAACCGTCCGAGATGGACATAAGGAACAGGAATCCGTTATCCATCTCGACGACCGTCTGCAGCACCGCGCCGCCCTCGAAGCACCGAGCGGCGCCCTGCGTGAGACTCACCAGACCGGACGCGATCGCGGCAAGTTGGTCGGCACGGTCGCGGGGCAGGTCGCGAGAGGCTGCAAGCAGCAGCCCGTCGGCCGATACCGCGATTGCGTGCGCGACGCCGGGAACGCGGTCGGCGAAGCTGGCGAGAAGCCAGCTCAAATCCTGCGTACTTGTCATGCCTTCTCCTTGCCACTGGTCGGCGAAGTAGATTCCGGCTCCGCTTCCTTGCCATGGGCGCCACGCCCTCGTTGTACGCCGCGGTGGTACGCGGAGAGCAGACCGCGCACCGCATCCGGCGTACGCCGCTCGGACCCTCCGGTTGTGGCGTCCACACCACCGGGAACGAGTTGCGCCATCGGAACCCGACGCGGAAGCCCCGTGTCGGTCGTGCCCCCATCCTGCGGTTCGATGGCCGCTTCGGCCGCAAGCCAGCCTTCGTCGGCAATGGAGCGCCACGATACATCGTCCGCCGCGCCTGCGACACCGTCGGATCCGGCAGTCTGTTCGGCCCGGCGGCTGGTGCCGGTCGCTGACCTTGTGGAACCCGTCATCGCCGAGCCTCCAGAAACGTCCGTCCATCCAGTGCCCGCAGCGCTGCCTGAGCCGCCCGCGGAACCAGCGCCGGTGTCGGCCGTGCCGTCAGCCGGCCGGAACCAAGCAGACTCCAGCTCACGGAAGATCGGGAGCTCCATCGTCATATCGTCGGCGTACGTGGACCTCGACGCGCGCGACTCGCCCGAGGCACCCGACGACTCACCGTGTGCCGAGCCGCCGCGGATCTTCGGTATGTCGGCCGTCATATCCAGCGACGCGGAGAGACCCTCCGGGATCCCCGGAACGGCGTCCGCGCTTTGATCGTCCCCGGCCACCGGCGGCCAAGCCGGCGGCCCGCCGGCAAACGCGGAGGGTGCGGGGGGATGGTTCGACGGCAGGGTCGAGCCTGGGCCGAAGCGTGCGTCCGCGCCCGACTGCCGCGGTAACCCGGGCCCGGAATCCGGCTCCGGCTCTCCCCACTGGCCGACCGGGCGGCGCTGGGGCAGCGGCTCTCCGTCGGCGCCTCCGGGCGGGGCGGATTCTCCACCGCTGCTCGCTCCGGTCAGATCGTGCCAGGCCGGCAACGCCCGCGTACCCGATCCGTTGGCACTGTTGACCGACCCGCCCCCGGCGTTCACGCCGCCATCGCCCGCCAAGGCCGCGCCGAGTCCGCCCGGGGTTGATCCGGCGTAGCCTGACGCCGGAGTCACCGGGGAGGTGCTGAAGGGCGGTGCGCTGAACGGCGGAGCGCTGAATGGCGGGGTCGCGAACGCCGGCCCACTCTCGAGCGCCAGCGGCGGTGGGAAGATCGTCCGCACGGGCGGCATTCCGGGCTGGCGCGCGGCCGGGAACCCGGTCGGCGCCTGGGTCCGCCCGGCGAGCGCCCGCGGCACGAGCACGCCGCTTGGCAGCAGAACGTCGGCGATGGTGCCTCGTTCCTGGGCCGGCCGGAGTTCGACCTTCACGCCGTGCCGGGCGGCCAGCCGGGCAACGACGACGAGGCCCATCATTCGCGAGACCGCGACGTCGACCATCGGTGGCGTCGCCAGCCGCTCATTCAGCTCGGCGTACTGGTCGGGGGACATTCCGATGCCGCGGTCCTGGACGTGGAGCACCGAGCGGTCGCCGACCCGGCGAGCCTCGACGGCGATCGAGGCGTCGGGCGGGGAGAACGCGGTCGCGTTGTCAAAGAGTTCGGCGACGAGGTGTACGAGGTCGTTGACGGCGTGAGCGGCGATCTCGATGTCCTGATCGATGACCGAGAAATCGATGCGCGTGTAATGCTCGACCTCGGACTGGGCGGCCCGTAGCACGTCCATGAGCGCCGCGGGCTCCCGCTGGATCCGGGTGGAGTCGGCGCCGGCGAGAACGAGCAGGTTCTCGTCGTTCCGCCGCATCCGGGTCGCCAAGTGGTCGAGTTGGAACAGCTCCGAGAGCCGGTCCGGGTCTTGCTCACCACGCTCGAGGCGGTCCAGGTGTCCGATCAACCGGTCGACCAGGATCTGGCTGCGTCGGGCCAGATTCACGAACATCGTTGCGACCGACGAGCGCAGCGCGGCCTGCTCAGCCGCAGTGCGCACCGCCTCCAGGTGGACCGCGTTGAACGCCTCTGTTACCTGGCCGAACTCGTCCCTGCTCCGGACCGGCAGGGGTTCGGCGATCTGCAACGCGACGCCGGCCGGCGACATGTTCGAGGAGAGGGCGGGATCACGCAGCCGCGCCACCGCCTGCGGCAGGCCGTACTGAGCGACCGCGAGAGCGCCCTGACGGAGATCGCGAAGCGACCGCGCCATCGATCGCGCCACCAACCACGCGAACAGCACACCGAGCAGAAGCGTCAGCAGGAGCAAGCCGGTCTCGATGAGCACCCGGCGCTGCACCCGGTCGCCCAGTTCGGCCGCCGCCTGCTGGGCCTGTAGGTTGAGGGCCACCTCGACCGTGTTCATCAGGTCGGCTCGACCGATCATCGCTTCGTCCCACGTGTCCTTCGACACGACCGTTGCGGGGTTCTGATTGGGCGCGAGGCTGTCCAGCTCGCCCTCGAAGAAGAGCGTCTCGCGCAGTTCGGGGCCGGTCACCGTGCGATCGAGCAGCTCCTGCTGCTCTGGCGTGGCGACCGCGGAGAAGCTGATGAGCGCCAGCTCCTGACCCTTGAGCGTGGCGACATAATCGCGGCGGACCGCCTGCGACATCTCGCCGGAGGCCAGCGCTTGGAGAATGACGACTCGCTCCTGGGATAGGAACTCCTTGGCGGTGGCGACCGACGCCGCGGCGCGCATCCGATCGGTCAGCGTCGTGTCGCCGGTCAGCTGCGCGGAGAGGTCACGTATGTCGAGCAGGTCGGAGATAAGCACGCGGTAGCGACGCTCAGCGATCGACAGGGGAATCTTGTTACGACTCGCCACCTGCGTCCGCATGACCGGCATCTCGCCGAGCTGCTTCTCGATCTGGTCGAGAAGGGCGCGCAAATTGTCCGGCACGTCGGCGAGTGTCGAGCGGCTCAGCCGGTACTTGACGTTGGCCGCCTCGGTCAGCTCCTGTTGCTGGGCGTAGTCATTCTTCAGCCGCTCGATATCCGGGTTGGCGGCATTGAGCAGCTGGATCGCGATGGCCCGCTCATCCTGAAGGCGGTGCACAAGGTTGCCGGCGTCACCGGAGAGGACTGCGAGCGATCGGGCGCGCTCCGCGTTGCTCGCCTGCTGCACCTGGTCGAGCAAGCCGGCGGTGCCGACGACGATGGTGGCGAGCGTGGGAACAATCATGATGAGCCCGAGCTTGGTCCAGATCGGCAGGTCACGGACCCACCCGACCGGCCTGGAGAACCGCGACGACACCCTGCCCGGCGCGTTTTGCTGTTTGCTCACCTCACCACCTTCCGTACCGGTGCTGCCGGCGGGCGTTGCACCTCGTTCTCTCTGTCTTATGTGTCGCATCGCTGTCGTAGCGCGCGGTGCTGTCGAACTGCGGCGCCAGCCACTGGCCGCACCACGAGAGAATTGGAGTCGGCCTCGCCAGATTCCATCACGGCGCGTGGCAAAGAGAAAGCCCAGGCCGTTACCCAACCGCTTCGTGATGAGATGGTGACAAACAGTCAAGATGGTCTGCGTCGTCGCAGGAGGTCCGCGGGACAGCGTTATCAGCCAGGAGCCAACGCGGTGGACACATCGATTGCACGCGTCATCCTACTTGCCGGTCCGTCGGGATCGGGCAAATCCTATGTCGCGCGGCGCACGGGTCTTCCGGTGCTCTGCCTCGATGACTTCTATCGGGAGGGCGACGACCCAGGGCTGCCGCGTACGGGGGACACGGTGGACTGGGAGTCACCGCTCGCTTGGGACTCGGCCGACGCAGTCGCCGCGATTGGCGCGCTCTGCCGCGATGGCCGGGTCGAAACGCCCGTCTACGCATTCGGATCGGATCGCCGTGTCGGCCGACACGTCGTCGATCTCGCCGGTTCGCCGGTCTTCGTCGCGGAGGGCATCTTCGCCGCCGAGATCGTCGCTGACTGTCACGCTCGCACTCTCCTCGCCGCGGCGTACGCGCTACGCCGACCCCGGGCCCTCACCTATGTCCGTAGGCTGGCCCGGGATCTCGCCGAGCGACGAAAGCCGCCTGCGGTCCTGGTGCGCCGTGGCTACGCACTGTTCCGGTCGGAGCCGGCCGTGCTGGCCCGTCAATCTCTGCTCGGCGCCGAGCCGGCGTCGGCCCGCCAGATCCTCGCCCGGATCGCCGCGCTCCGAGCCGCGATCAGCCCGCCGAGATGAGCTTCGCGTACGCCGGCTTGATCACGTCGTTGATCATGGCAAGCCGCTGATCGAACGGGATGAACGAACTCTTCATGGCGTTGAGCGTGAACCACTGCAGGTCCGCCCACCCGTACCCGAACGCCTCGACGAGCAGCGCCATCTCGCGCGACATGCTGGTGCCGCTCATCAGGCGGTTGTCCGTGTTGACGGTGGCTCGGAATCGAAGATCGCGCAGCAGACCGATCGGATGCTCGGCGATCGATGCCGCGGCTCCGGTCTGGACGTTTGACGAGGGGCACAACTCGAGTGGGATCCGCTTATCCCGTACATAGGCCGACAGTCGACCCAACCGCGCGCCATCGCCGCGGGTCGCCGCCGGCTCGATGTCGTCGATGATGCGCACGCCATGGCCGAGCCGGTCCGCGCCGCACCACTGGATCGCCTGCCAGATCGATGGCAGGCCGAAAGCCTCCCCGGCATGAATCGTGAAGTGGAAGTTCTCCCGCTGCAGGTACTCGAACGCGTCGAGGTGCCGGGTCGGCGGGTATCCCGCCTCGGCGCCGGCGATGTCGAAGCCAACCACGCCCACGTCCCGGAAGCGCACTGCCAGCTCGGCGATCTCGGTGGACCGGGCGGCGTGTCTCATCGCCGTCAACAGGGTGCCGATCCGGATCGGGGTGCCGGCCGCGCGGGCCTCGACGGAGCCGGCCTCGAATCCCGCGAGCACCGCCTCCACGACCTCCGGCAGTTGCAGCCCGCGCTCAAGGTGCTGCTCCGGCGCGAACCGCACCTCGGCATAGACCACTCCGTCCCCACCGAGATCGAGTGCGCACTCCCGGGCCACGCGATACAGCGCCTCCGGCGTCTGCATGACTCCGACAGTGTGCGCGAAGGTCTCCAGGTAACGCTCCAACGAGCCGGAGTCCGCGGCCGCCCTGAACCAGTCCTCCAGATCGGCCGCGTTGGCCGCCGGCAGCCGGTGGCCGACCGCGTCGGCGAGCTCGACGATCGACACCGGGCGCAGCCCGCCATCCAGGTGATCGTGCAGAAGCGCCTTGGGCGCCCTGCGAATCTCTACCAGCGTCGGGGTGGTGCTGCCGTCGTCCAGTGCGCCCGATGCGACCATGACAAGACACTAGTCGCCGGAGCTCAACCGCCGAGCATGCTCACCGGGAATAACGTGACTCCCCAGGTCATGCGTAGCTTGCGCTGCCCACTATGCGGCGGCGCGTTCGCGGACGCGGTTGTCGCGCTGCGCTGCCCGCGCGGGCACAGCTTCGACTTGGCCCGGCAGGGCTACGTCAACCTGCTGACGGGACGTGCGCCCGGCACGCCCGAGACGCCCGAGATGGTCGCTGCGAGGGCCGAGTTCCTCGACGCGGGCCACTTCGCCTTCCTGACGCGGGCAGTCGCGGAAACCGCAGCCGACGCCGCAACCGGTTGGCCGGAGCCGCCCGGTCTGGTAGTCGACGTCGGCGCGGGAACGGGCCACTACCTCGTGGCCGTACTCGGCCGGTTGCCCACGCACCACGGACTCGCCATCGACGTGTCCAAGCCCGCCGCGCGGCGCGCCGCCCGCGCGCACAGCCGTGCCGTGGCAGCCGTCTGCGACGCGTGGCGCGGGTTGCCCCTCGCCGACTCCTGCGCCGACATGGTGCTGAACATTTTCGCTCCCCGCAACGGCGCCGAGTTCCACCGGGTCCTCCGGCCCACCGGGACGCTGCTCGTAGTGACACCACGCGCCGCACACCTGGCCGAGCTCGTCGATGCGCTTGGCCTCATCGGCGTCGACCCCGACAAGGATCATCGCCTGCACGCGGCGTTGGGTCGCTGGTTTCGCGCCGTAATCGAAAGCGAGCACGATCATCAGCTCGAACTGAGTCGCGAGGATGCGGCCCGATTGGTCCGGATGGGACCGAGCGCCTGGCACATCGATGCGCCACAGCTGAGCGGGCGTCTCGGCGCCCTACCAACGCCGCTTCGGGTAACCGCCGCAGTGACGATTCGCACGTACCGTCCCCTCCCCGAAGCGGCCGCCCTTCCTCGACCGCCGTCCCGAAGATCGCCGTCCTGAGGAGCGCCGTTTCGAAGATCGCCGTCCTGAAGAGCGCCGTTTCGAAGATCGCCGTGATCATGACCTCCCGGTTGCCCCGAGGCGCCGATCATGACCTGGAGGTCATGATCGGCGGTGATGTGGGCCTAGGTGGAGAGGTCGACCTCTTCCCAGCCGACCGGCGGTCCCTGGTGTGGACCGCGGAGGATGACCGCCCACTCCAGTGCCCACCGGCGCTGGCCGATGGCGTTGGAGTCGATGAGTCCGGGCAGGCGGAGCCGACGACGTTCCGCCTCCAGATAGGCCCAGTCCAGGCAGTAGAACAGGTCGAGCACGATCGCCGCCTCGGCCGCCGATCGGGCCGACGGGATGGTGCGCGAGCGCCAGTCGGTAAATGTCTCCTTGGACGGCAGGTGAGGCAACTGCGCGACGAGCCCGTCTGGAGCCGGTTCGGAGGGGTCCAGGTGTGGCACCAGGCCGAGCAACCAGGCCAGGGCGTAGAGGGCCTCAAGGTGCAGCGCGAACGAACGCTGATCGCCCTCATTCGACGCGACGAAGCTCCACTCGGGTTTGGACAAGCTCTCGAGCAGATGGGCCTCGAGAAGCCAGGCCATCGCGGCCTCGCCGGACATGCCGAAGCAGCGGGCAAGGACCACGTTGAGGATGGCCGTCCGGCCCTCGAGCTCGACCAGCGGCCTCAGCTCGGCGGTATCGCCAGCATCCCAGATGAGGGGATAGTTCGGCGGCGGCGACGGTAACTCAAGCCGACGCAGCTGCGCGATGCTGGCAGCGCGGACACGGAGTGGGTCTGGCACGGGTACGGTCACGAAACTGTCCAGTCACTCATTCGATCCATAGCTGCCGGGCGCGGCGGTCCCGGCGCCGCGAACTTTAGCGCGCAGGCGCGAGCGGGGGCGAAGGAGCCGATCACTCTGGGTCGCGGCCGGCCGATTCCGGTGCGAACGCGGGCAGGCATATCGCAACATACTCGGCGCCACCCTCCTCCGGTGTGGTGTAACGCACTCGCTCACCCGCGCGCGTCACGACCGCTTGGCCCGCCCGGACGTCCAGCACGCCACCGGAGTGATCCACCCGCACACACCCGCGCAGGACGAGCGTGATCTCGTCGAAGTCCGGCCTCTGCGCGGGCTCGACCCATCCGCTCGGTGCGATCATGTGCGCGACCGACACTGCGCTCGATCCCGTGTTCGCCCGACCGACGTACTCATCGATGACCTTGCCCCCGGGCACCGGGATTCGTGTCGGCTTATCGATCAGCTCCGCCATCGGCATCTCCCCTGACTCGTTCGGTCATAAGGGTCCCTCCTATACCGAAACCGTTAATAGGGGACCCCTCCTATCACGAAACCCTGTCCAGGATCAACGGTGCCCGGCGCGGCGCACGCGCTCTGATTGTCACGGCTCCACGGGCCGCGTCAAGCGCAGTCGGAATGCGGGCCGGGTCGTCGGCGCGCAGTTCGTAAAGCACGTCACCCTTGCGCACCTTATCGCCGGGGCGCCGGTGCAGGATCACGCCGGCCGCCGCGCTGACCGGGTCCTCCTTGCGAGCGCGACCGGCGCCGAGCCGCCACGCGGCGACCCCGATCGAGTAGGCGTCCACGCCCGCCACGTAGCCGTCCCGTTCGGCGCGGACCTCCTCGCGCTCAGGCGCCTGCGCCAGCGGCGCGTCCGGATCGCCGCCCTGGGCGCGGACCATCGCGCGCCAGGAGTCCATCGCGCGTCCATCCGCGAGCGCCTCGGCCGGATCCACATCGGACACACCAGCGCAGGCGAGCATCTCCCGGGCCAGCGCGAGCGTCAGCTCGACCACGTCGTCGGGGCCGCCGCCGGCGAGAACGTCGAGCGACTCCTCCACCTCGAGGGCGTTGCCGACGGTCCGGCCGAGCGGCGTCGACATTTGTGTCAGCAGGGCGACGGTGTTGACGCCGTGGGCCGCGCCGAGATCGACCATCGTCTGGGCCAGCGTGCGTGCGTCGTCCGGCGACTTCATGAAAGCGCCCGATCCCACCTTGACGTCGAGCACGAGCGCGCCCGTTCCCTCGGCGATCTTCTTGCTCATGATCGAGCTCGCGATGAGCGGGATCGCCTCGACGGTCCCGGTGACGTCGCGCAGGGCGTAGAGCTTGCGGTCAGCGGGAGCGAGCCCTTCGCCGGCCGCGCAGATCGCGGCGCCCACATCGCGTAGTTGGGCGATGAACTCGTCGTTGCTCAGCGCCACCCGAAAGCCCGGTATCGTCTCGAGCTTGTCCAGGGTGCCGCCGGTGTGCCCAAGTCCGCGCCCGGACAGCTGCGGTACGGCAGCCCCGCACGCGGCGACCAGCGGCGTCAGCGGCAGCGTGATCTTGTCGCCCACACCGCCGGTCGAGTGTTTGTCCACAGTAGGCCTTTGCACGCCGGAGAGGTCCAGACGCTCCCCGGAGGCGATCATCGCCGCGGTCCAGACAGCGATCTCGGCGCCGGTCATACCACGCAACAGGATCGCCATCGCCAGTGCCGCCATCTGCTCGTCGGCCACCGCGCCGCGGGTGTAGGCATCGACGACCCAGTCGATCTGGGCATCGGTCAGCGTGCCGCCGTCCCGCTTGGCGCGTATGACGTCCACGGCGGCGAACGGCTCGCTCATCGCATCCCTTCCGTCGGTGAGCTCCACACCTCGCCGATCTCTGAGGGCGCTACGCCGTCGCCGGCCCAGGACAGTGCGCCGGCGGCGTCCACGACAACCACCCGAGGTGTTCGCGCCCGTCCCCACGCGACGGCCGCATCGGCGTCGGGCCAGGTCGGCCCCTCCTCGAGAATCCCCCGCGCATCGTCAATGCCGGTCTCGTCGTTGCGGCCATCGGCGGCGCCGCGATCGTCGAGCAAGCCACTCGACCGTTCCCAGTAGGCCGTCCAGACCTGCTGACCCGCGACGCTGTCGGGATGAACGAAGACGGTGCCGCGGCCGTGCCAGTCACGCAGGCGGGCCGGCAGAACCTGCGCCGGCTGGCGGTCCAGATCCTCCGCACCGAACGCGTGCGGCAGCAACTCCGACATCCGCAACGGCCCCGGTTCGGCGTCGACCAGGCACTCCGGGCCACCGTTCTCCCACAACAACTGCCGGCAACGCCCGCACGGCATGAGCGGAGCTCCGGAACCATCCACACAGGACAGAGCAACGAGCCGCCCGCCGCCGCTGGCATGGAGCGCAGACACCACGCCGCATTCCGCGCAGAGCGCGACGCCGTACGCGGCGTCCTCCACGTTGCAACCAACCACGACCCGACCATCGTCAACGAGCCCGGCCGCGCCCACCGGAAACCTCGAGTACGGGGCGTAGGCACGCCGCATGACCTCGGTCGCCGCTTGACGCAGCACCACCCAGTCGATCTCCACACGCCCCCTCGCAGATAGTGGCCGGCCGCGCCCGAGAGAATGTAACGGTGCCACCCTACCGCTCGGGTGTCCAGCGGCCGATGAAGGCAGAGGCGGCGCGGGCCGCGGAACCAGGTGGTCGACTACTGTTCGATGATGGCTTACGGATTCGACCCGTGGTCGCCCGCATTCGTCGCCGATCCGTACGCGGTCTACGCACGGCTGCGCCAAGACGCCCCCGTGGTGTGGTTTGAACCGACCCAGCAGTGGCTGATCTCACGCTACTCGGACGTCAACGCGCTCCTGCGCGATCGCCGCCTCGGCCGAACGTACCTTCACGTCGGCACACACGAGGATTTCGGGCGCCCGAGCGACCCCGAGTACCTGGCCCCGTTCTGGCACCTCATCCGGAACGGCATGCTCGACCGCGAGCCGCCCGACCACACCAGACTGCGACGACTTGTCTCAAAGGCGTTCACGCCGCAGCGCGTCGCCGGGCTTCGTCCGACGATCGCTCGAATCGCCGACGAACTCGTCGCTGAACTCGTCACATCCGGCGAGGGCGACCTCATCGCTACCGTCGCCGAGCCGCTCCCGGTGACGGTCATCGCGGAGATGCTGGGCGTGCCCGAGTCGGATCGGCACCGGCTCCGCCCGTGGTCCGCCGACATTTGCGGTATGTACGAGTTGAATCCAGGGCGTGAGACTGCCGATCGTGCTGTTCGAGCGTGCGAGGAGTTCTCCGATTACCTTCGAGCGTTCGCCCGGTTACGGCGGTCCGAGCCTCGCGACGACCTCATCAGCGCGCTCGCGCTCGCCCAGGATGAGGGCAACCGGCTCACTGAGGACGAACTCATCGGCACGTGTGTGTTGCTCCTCAACGCCGGTCACGAGGCCACGGTCAACGTCACCGGCAACGGCTGGTGGGCACTGCTCCGCAACGCTGATCAGCTGGCGTCATTGCGTTCGGACGACGGCCTCCTGACGAGCGCGATAGAGGAGCTGATGCGGTTCGACACACCGCTGCAGATGTTCGAGCGGTGGGTGCTGGAGGACATCGAGGTGGCCGGAGTTTCGATCCCGCGAGGAAGTGAGGTCGCGCTCCTGTTTGGCTCGGCCAACCACGATCCTGAGGTGTTCTCCGACCCGGAGCGATTGAACCTGGGCCGCACCGAGAATCCCCACCTGTCCTTCGGCGCCGGAATTCACTTCTGCCTGGGCGGCCCGCTGGCTCGGCTGGAACTCGAAATCTCCTTCGGCACGCTGCTGCACGAAGCTCCCCGACTGGAGCTCGTCATCGAGCCGGAGTGGAAGGCGGGCTACATCATCCGAGGATTGAAGGAGCTTCGCGTGAAGGTCTGACCCGCCCGCGCTAACCTTCGCCGCGTCGGTAGGGTTGGCCGTCGGCGGCGGGAGGTCTCAGCCGCTGGGAGGCAAGCGCCAACACCACGAGCGTGGTCACGTATGGCACCGCCTGCACGAACTCGACCGGGATCTGGTCGGTGGTGAAGTACCAGAGCGCGACCAACGCGGCCAGGGCGATGCTCACCAGACCTGCGATGCGGCCCCCGCGCACGAACTGGAACACGCCAACCGCCAGCAGCACCACGGCGATCAGCAGCAGAAGCGCGTGCACCGACTCACTTCCGCGACGTAACTGCAGGGCGTCGGTGTATCCGAAGAGGACGGCGCCAGCCGCGAGACCGCCCGGGCGCCAGTTGCCAAAGATCATCGTGGCCAGACCGATGTAGCCGCGGCCGGCGGTCTGACTCTCCCGGTAGATGCTCGACGCCACCATCGACAGGAACGCGCCGCCGAGGCCGGCCAGCGCGCCCGAGACGATAACGGCGTAGTACTTGTACCGGTAGACGTTGACGCCCAGTGTCTCGGCGGCCTGCGGGTTCTCACCGCACGAACGCAGCCGCAGGCCGAATGCGGTGCGCCATAGCAGGTAGAACGTGAGCGGGACGACCGCGATCGCGATGAGGGTCAGCACGGACACGTCGGTGAGCAGGCCGCGCGCGATCCCGGCGAGGTCGCTGAGCAGGAACCACTGCTTACTCTCCAGACCGTCCAACGCACTCACGCCGGGCACGGACACTCGTGGGAGCTCCGGCACGCTCGGTGACTGCGTGTCCCCGCCGCCGGCCATGTTCGCGAACGTCAACGAAGAGAGGAACCGCGCCAGTCCGAATGCCAAGATCGTGATGGCGACGCCGGAGACGATGTGGTCGACGTTGAACGTCACCGTGGCGACGGCGTGCAGGAGGCCGCCCAACGCGCCACACACGGCACCGGCGATGATCCCGCCCCAGGCGCCGAACGTCAGCGAGCCCCACGCTCCACCCCAGGTACCGAGGATCATCATTCCCTCGAGGCCGATGTTGATGACGCCTGCGCGCTCCGACCAGAGCCCGCCGAGGCCGGCCAGGCCGATGGGGACGGCGGAAGCCAACGCGGCCCGCACCGCGCCCGACGATGTGAGATCGTCGGCGCCGGTGATCACCCGTACGGCCGCGAACGCGAGCAGACCGGCGGCGACCAGCAGCAGGATCACGGGAAGGCTCCATCGGCGCCCCTTGGCCGGCGCCGCGACAGCCCCGCCGGGCGCCGACGAGAGCATCGTGTCCGCGGTCATGACTGCTCCTCCCTGTGCTTGCCCCCGGTGGGTTGACCCTCGGACCGCTGAGCCTCGATCGGCTTGCCCCCGAACGGATCTGCCGGCTCGATGGTCCCCAACACGGTTTCCACGCCCGGCAGTGCCGCGATGGCCGCCGGAATCTCAGGCGTCACGACCGCCGCCTCACCGGTGGCCACACCGACGCTGCGTTGCTGCTGGCGTCGGCCCACGCGAGCCGCCAGTTCGTAGGCCACGACGACCGCGAGCACCGTCACGCCCTGCATGATCGTGACGATCTCCTTCGGTATGTCGAGCAGATCCAGCGGGAGATTGGAGACATCGAGGAATGCCCATAGCAGCGCCGCCAGTGCGATGCCGATCGGGTTGTTGCGGCCGAGTAGCGCGATGGCGATGCCGGTGAAGCTGAGGGCGGGCGTGGACGTCGTCACGGCGTGGTCGCGGCCCAGCACCTCGGGCATCGCCACGAGGCCGGCCACGCCGCCGGAGAGAAGCATCGTCGCCATCACCATGCGCTTGGCGTTCACCCCACTGGCGACCGCGGCGGACGGGTTCAATCCGGTCGCCCTTAGGTCGAAGCCGAATCGGGTCCGGCCGACCAGGAACCAGTACGCGACGCCGAAGGCGATAGCGACGAACGCGAATCCGAACACCTTGTTGGCCGTCGCCGCGAACAGGGGCACGCCGGGGATCCACGCGTCGGATGCCAGGATGGGCGTCGAGACAATCTCTCCTCCGACCGCCTTCACGCCCAAGCGATCGGTCGTCAGCAGGTACGCGAAGATCGCCCCACCGATGAAGTTCAGCATGATGGTCGAGATGACCTCGCTGACGCCGCGGTAGACCTTCAGCAACGCCGCGACCCCGGCCCACGCCGCGCCAGCCGCCATCGCGACGATGATCATGATAAGGATACGCAGCGGGCCGGGTACGACGCCGAGGAAGGACGCGGCGCCGAGCGAGCCTGCCGCCAGAATGCCCAGGCGCGACTGCCCGTCGACGCCGATGTTGAACAGCCCCATCCGGAAACCAATGGCGACGGCGAGCGCGGCCAGGTAATACGGCGTCGCCTTGTTCAGAATCTCAGTCGTCACGTCGGGGCCCGAGTTCGGGCCGAACGCATAATCGAACATCCCGGAGAACGCCTCGATCGGGTCCTTTCCGCTGATCAGCAGTGCGGCCGAGGAGATGAGCGCCGCCAGCACGAGCGCCGCGATCGGCGCGATGATCATCGGAAGCGCGCGACGAATATCCCAGCGCCTCATGTGGTCTCCTCCCGATACGCCTCGCTGATCGCCTCCGGTGGCGCGGCCTCCTCTGTCGCCTCCGGCGGCGCGGGCTCCTCCGCCTCCGGCGGCGCGGCTGTGGCGCCCGCCGCCGCACCGGTCATCGCCAGGCCAAGCTGCTCGGGCGTCACGTCGGCGGGATTGGCATCGGCGACCAGCCGGCCACGATAGATGACCTTGAGCGAGTCGGAAAGACCGATGAGCTCGTCGAGGTCGGCCGAGATGAGTAGAACCCCCATGCCGTCGCGCCGGGCTTGGCGGATGTGTTCCCAAATGGCCGCCTGGGCGCCCACATCCACCCCACGGGTGGGGTGGGCCGCGATCAGCACCTTGGGGGCATGGCTCATCTCTCGACCAACGATCAGCTTCTGTTGGTTGCCCCCTGAGAGCGCCCCGGCGCTGACGTCGATGTTGGGGGTGCGGACGTCGTACTGCGCGATGATCTGGGTGGT
Organism: Micromonosporaceae bacterium; assembly: GCA_045403155.1. GTDB lineage: Bacteria > Actinomycetota > Actinomycetes > Mycobacteriales > Micromonosporaceae > JAXIPB01. The sequence goes on along the minus strand of JAXIPB010000147.1, from coordinate 14,927 downwards.
GTCCCGCCGCGCGCCCGAGATGTCGAGGAGGGCGCCCTTGGCGTTGGGACGCTCGGTCTGGTGGCCGAGCATGCGGTTCTCCCACAGCGGTGCGTCCAGCAGAAGCCCTTGCCGCTGCCGGTCCTCGGGGATGTAGCCGACGCCGGCCTCACGGCGCCGTCGCGTGTCCCACGCTGCGATCGCTCCGCCGTCGAGTTGTACCGATCCGGCGGCCGGGCGAAGGCCCATGATGGCCTCAACGAGCTCGGCCTGGCCGTTGCCCTCCACACCCGCGATGCCAAGCACCTCCCCCTTGTGGATGGTGAAGGTGGCGTTGTCGACCAGTGGCCGTCCGGCCGGCGTCGATACTGTCAATCCGCTGACGGTCAGCACGGGGATGTTCGTGACGGTGGACTCGCGGGCCTCTGGGCTGGGCAGCTCACTGCCGACCATCAAGGTGGCCAGGTCGCGAGCCGTGACGGACTTCGGGTCGACCGTGGCGACGGTGGTTCCGCGGCGGATGACAGTGATCTCGTCCGCGACCGAGAGCACCTCGTCGAGCTTGTGTGAGATGAAGATGACCGTGAGACCCTCGCGGGTCAGGTCGCGAAGATTACCGAACAGCTCCTCGACCTCCTGCGGCACCAGGACGGCCGTCGGTTCGTCGAGGATGACAATCCTCGCGCCGCGGTAGAGCACCTTGAGTATCTCGACGCGCTGGCGGTCACCGACACCGAGATCCTCCATCAGCTCGTCGGGATCGACGTCAAGGCCGTACTGGTCGGAGATCTGCTGAATCTTCTTGCGGGCCGCGGCGCCGATCCCTGCGTCGTCCTCCGCGCCGAGCACGACGTTCTCGAGGACGGTGAAGTTGTCGGCGAGCATGAAGTGCTGGTGGACCATTCCGATGCCGGCTCGGATCGCCTGCTGGGGGGAGTGAATCGTGGTCGGGCGGCCCTCGATGAGGATCTCGCCGTCGTCGGGGCGCTGCATCCCGTACAAGATCTTCATCAGCGTCGACTTGCCAGCGCCGTTCTCGCCCACGATGGCGTGGATCGTGCCGCCGGTCACTGACAGAAAGATGTCGTGATTGGCCACGACGCCCGGGAACCGCTTGGTGATCCCGCGCAGCTCGACGGTCGGCGGGCCACCTGCGCGGGCAGGCTCTGCATCGGCTGGCATGGGCATCGCTCCTTCGGCCGCTCGACCCCCGCGCAGAACAACGGCGGGAGACCCGAGTCCCGGTGAACCAGATCGGCGTTCTCGATCTGGGTCAGCTTAGGGGCAGGGGTCCCCCGCCGTCACGATCCAATTCGGCGCACGTCATGCGCCGAACGTTTAGATCATGGCTTGGTCGGCACCGTGATGGTTCCGGCGACGATCTTCGCCTTGTAGTCGTCCAGCTGCGCCTTGATGTCGTCGACGAAGCCACCGGACGTCGAGTAACCGACGCCTTCCTTCTTCAGGTCGAAGACCTGGACACCTGGGACGAACTTGTCCTCACCGTAGCTCTTGACGAAGTCGAACACCGCGGTGTCGACGCGCTTGAGCATCGAGGTGATGATCACGCTCTGGAGGGAAGGGTCGACCGTGTTGTACTGGTCGGAGTCGACGCCGATCGCCTTCTTGCCCTTCGCCTTAGCGGCCTGGAAGACGCCGACGCCCGAGCCGCCGGCGGCCTGGTAGACGATGTCCGCGCCCGCGTCGTACATGCCCTCGGCCGCGGTCTTGCCCTTTGCCGGGTCGTTGAAGCCCGAGCAGCGGTCGGCCGGGGTCGAAAGGTAGTTGACGTCGACCTTGATATCCGGCTTCACGGCCTTTGCGCCGGCAATGTAACCGGCCTCGAACTTGGCGATCAGGTCAACCTTGCAGCCACCCACGAAACCGATGTGACCGCTCGTGCTCTTCAGCGCGGCGGCAGCACCGACGAGGTAGGAGCCCTGCTCCTCGGCGAAGACCAGGCTGGCCACGTTCGGCTTGTCGACTACCGCGTCGATGATGGCGAACTTGGTATTGGGGCAGTCAGCCGCGGCCTTGGCCACTGGGCCGTTGGCCGGGTCTACGCCCGCGTACACGAAGCCGACTGCGATGACCGGGTTATATCCGCCCTGGCAGAGCAGCTTGAGCCGGTTGTACTTGTCCTGCTCGGTCTCGGTCGCCCCAGCCTCGAGCTCTTTTGCGTCGATGTTGAGGTCGGTCTTCGCCTTCTCCAGACCCGCCGCGGCGGCGTCGTTGAAGGACTTGTCGCCACGACCGCCGATGTCATAGCCGAGACCGACCTTGACGGTCTTCTTGGCGGCCGCCGTTGGAGATGTTCCTCCGCCGTTGTCGCCGCCACATGCCGTCATACCGAGCGCGACTACCGCCGCCCCGGCCATTGCAAGCACCTTAATCCCACGCACTGGGCGCAAGACGATCTCCTTCCCCAAAATCGCCGCAACACCTGCGGCGATACCACGTCCGGAGCGTACGCCGACCGCTGCTCGAGCCAGCCCCCGTCGCGGTCGGCTCTGCCACGGCGTTACCGGCCCGTGACCCTTCCGTGTCCCGGAGGGCGGACGAGCAGCTCGATGACAGGATACGCCTGATATGTCGGGACAGGTGCCTCGTTGATCCCCCACGGCCAGTCAGCGCCAGAACACGGCGACCGCCGCGTTGAGCAGCGTCAGCCCGACGATACCGAGGAAGTGGCCAGTGTTGACCACCTCGCGTTTTCGGGAGAAGAAGACCATCGCGAAGATCGCAAGCGCGATGACGCCCTTCACGGCGAGCTTGCTCGGCTCGGGCTCGGGATCCTCATCACGCAGCGGCGCGGCCAGCGCGACGCCGGTGACCAGCTGTGTCGCTGCGCCCCAGAGCATGGCCGCGTTGATCCGGATCTTCCCGCTCAGGTACTGGGTGACCGATCCGCCGAGGAGCAGCGCAAACCCAATGAGGTGCGCGTAGAGCAGGGCCAGCCGTAGGAACTCCATGAGCCCTCCGTCCTTACGTGCGCACACGACGCGAAGATCGCCGTCCGCGGTGAACATGTGACAACAGGCGTCACATTCTTACCGCAGACCGCGATCTCCCCTCTAGGTCGCTCAGCTTCCCCTCTGCGTCGCTCAGGTCGTCATGCCCTCCGGGGTCGAGGCGCGCATCGGTCCCGGCCCGGTGCCGGCCAGGGCGCTCGCGCATGCGATGGCGACGGCGAGGTAACTGCCCGTCACCACGTCCATCCAGCTCAGCACCGTCGCGCCCACGACCCCGGCGAGTATCGCGAATCCGGACGTACGGGCGGCTGAAGGCACTGCTGGTCACCGTCGCCCGACGGGCGCGAGATCACGGCGACCTGCCATCGGACGCCGACCCGGAGGCCATCGGCGTTGTCCTGCTCGGGATGATCCCCGGGTACGCACTGCAGCGGATCCTTACCGGCGGGCCGGAGCCGGATCTGTTCAAGTCTGGCGTACGCACGCTGCTGCCCCAGCCGGCAGGATGGGCACGTGGGGGACGCGCTGCGCCGGTGGCGAGAAGAGCTCGAGGCATGGGCCATCCCGTCCCGAATTATGTCGGCCGTCGCGGACTCGCCCTGGGCAGTGCCGACCGAGGTCTTCGCTCGCCGAGCCGACCACTACGCCGCCGCGCCCACCGGTCCCTCCTACGAGCGGGCCTTCGAGGCCCTCGCTGCTCGCGGCACGGTGCTGGATGTCGGAGCCGGTGCGGGGGCGGCGAGCCTGCCGCTCGCGCCGCGGACGAGCGAACTCGTGGCGGTTGACTCCAATCCGTCCATGTTGGGAGCGCTCACCGAGCGCACGGCACGGCTGGGCCTGCCCACCCGCACGATCAATGGCAGGTGGCCCGACGTCGGGGATGACACGCCCGCCGCGGATGTCGTGGTCTGCCATCACGTCTTCTACAACGCGCCCGATCTCGATGCCTTCGCGCTAGCGCTGCAGGCGCATGCCAGGCGCCGCGTGGTGATCGAGCTTACCCGGAGACACCCGATGCGCGTGCTCAATCCACTGTGGAAGAGATTCCACGACCTCGACCGGCCGGACGGTCCGACGGCATCGGATGCCGTTGCCGTCCTCCTCGAGGTTGGCATCCTCGCGCATACGGAGGAGTGGCGCCGGCCGCCGCGCCCTGAGTACGCATCCTTCGAAGACGTCGTCCGCGTGACCCGGCGCCGGATCTGCCTGACCGCGGATCGCGAGGATGAGTTGGCTCAGGCGCTGGTCGAGTTGGGCGTCGACCCCGCCCACCCCCGCGACCTCGGCGCCACCGGTGATGACCTCACCACCCTGTGGTGGGACATCCGTCGCCCCAGCCCAAGCCCTCCTTTGCCACGCTCGTGATGGGACACGACGGCCAGGAGCAACCACCGAGCGCAGGCTTCGCGACCAAGTTCTTGTTTGGAGTGCCCAATGTGCGGAATACCTTACATCCGCTACCCAAACCGCGATCTTGGCCGCGGCACAGGCTTACAACGCGAGAAGGCGTCGTAGTCCGTGGTCGACCTGGTTCGCAAGCACGGCCGTGATGCGACCGTGTCGATGCCCGAACGCCGTCGGGTCGGCAAACCGGATGCGGGAGAGGTCGATGGTGCCACCGCCGGAGAGCTCCGCAGGTAGCGGTAGAAGGATTCCCGGAACGTCACCGTCGGCTCGGTCGTGGATCATCACGATTACCGGGTACGCGTGACAGTACGAGTTGGCACTAACCACCAGAACACGAATTCGTCGGCTGCCGAGCATGTAGTCAACGACATCACCACGGGTTAGCGCGGTCCTCCGACCTACCACGCGGCGTTGAAGTCGGCGAACGCCGAAGCGTCGTCCCCAGTCAGAGAGGCGTGCCAAGCGGCAGCCGCGGCGACTGCGCGCCGATCCAGATAATCGCGGATGGCCTCGGCGACCATGGCCGAGCGGTTGCCCCCCGCGACTACCGCATCGAGATCGTGTCCAAGCTCGTCATCCAACGTGATCGAGATACTCACGGTCATACCGCTGACACTATCATTGACATTGCAACCAATATGATTGCTGATCCCATCGGCGTGGCGCTACGGATCAGGTCGCGGAGCTAGGCCGTCAATCGAGGCTCGCACGAGCAGCGTCAGTGAATCGCCCACCACACGGCGGTGTCGGGCGGGAGCAGACCATCGGCGGTCAGCGATCCGCTGGTGATCAACGGCGGACCCTCGATGCCAGCGATGGGCGCGGGTGCCAATCCCAGGTTCACGGCGCAGAGAATTCCCGTGTCACCCGAGCGACCGGGTCGCTCGAAGACGAGCACGTCGTCGCCCCGCTGGCTCCGCCACCGGAAATCACCGTCGCCAAGAGCGCCGTGCATGCGCCGGAGCCGAAGCGCGTCGCGGTAGAGCGTGAGGGTCGACGACGGGACGGCAGTCTGCGCGGCCACCGACATCGCTGCCCACTCGGCGGGCTGGGGGAGCCAGGGCTTCGAGCCCTCCGGACCGAACCCGTACGGCGCGGCGGAGCCAGACCAGGGCAAGGGCACCCGGCAACCATCTCGCCCGAGCTCGGCACCCTGCGTACGGGTGAAGACGGGATCCTGCCGCAGCGACTCCGGCAGGTCGAAGATCTCGGGCAGACCCAACTCCTCGCCCTGATACACGTAGACCGACCCGGGAAGGGCAAGCATCAGCAACGTCGCCGCTCGGGCACGGCGCAGGCCGAGCGCCGGATCGGCCAGCGCCGCGGCCCCGCCCGCCGTCCCGGCGCCCCCAGCCACGCCCCCGACGCCGGCGGCCAGGCGGGATGCGTGCCGAACGACGTCGTGATTGGACATTACCCACGTCGCCGGTGCCCCGACCGCACCCATCTCGGACAGAGAGGCGTCGATGACCCGCCGGTACTCACCCGGCGACCACCGGGTGCCGAGGAACTCGAAATTGAACGCTTGATGCAGCTCGTCTGGGCGCACGTACCTGGCCATCCGGGTCAGGTTCGGCAACCACGCCTCGGCGACGGCGATGCGTTCGGGTGCATAAGAGTCCAGAATGGAGCGCCAATCGCGGTAGATCTCATGCACGCCCTCCTGATCGAAGTAGGGTGCCTCGCTGCCGACGGGCAGCTCGGCCCCTCCGCCCGCCGCGTCGGGTAGGCCGTGCGCCTTCACCATTCCGTGCGCGACGTCGATCCGGATCCCGTCGACGCCACGGTCCAGCCAGAATCGCAGGATCGAGGCGAACTCGGCTGGCACCGCGGGGTGATCCCAGTTCAGGTCCGGTTGCTCCGGCGCGAACAGGTGCAAGTACCACTCGCCATCCGGCAGGCGGGTCCACGCCGGCCCGTGGAAGATGGACTGCCAATTGTTCGGCGGAAGCTCACCATCGGCTCCTCGGCCCGTACGGAAGTGAAACCGCTGCCGTTGCGGGGAGCCCGGCCCGGCGGCGAGTGCGGCCTGGAACCACTCGTGCTGGTCCGAGCAGTGGTTTGGGACGACGTCGATGATGACCCGCAGGCCTCGCAAGTGGGCCTCCATCAACAACTTGTCGAAGTCGGGAAGCGTCCCAAACACTGGGTCGACGGAACGGTAATCCGAGACGTCGTAACCGCCATCAGCCATGGGGGACCGGTAGAACGGGGTCAACCAGAGAGCGTCGACCCCTAGGTCGGCGAGGTAGTCGAGGCGGCTGGTCACGCCGAGCAGGTCGCCGACGCCATCACCGTCGCTGTCGGCGAAGCTGCGCACGTAGACCTGATAGATCACAGCATCGCGTGACCACGAGACGGACATCATCGGACCTTTCCCTGTCCCTCAGTGCAGACGCCAGATCTGAGTGGTCGGACCATCGCCGGGCACCAGCACCGAACCGTCCGCGTCGCAGAGCGCCGTTGCTCCGCCGTACAGGCTCTCCGCCGTTAGCGCGGATACTCCCATGATGCGCGTCGGATATCCCGGAGCGCGCCGGGCGAGGACGAGCAACCGCTCCGATTCGGATTCCCGGAGGAACGCGATCGCGTCACTGTCCACATGCGCCCAGTTCAGCCCGCCCCGGCGCAGCGCCTCACTGCCCCGCCGCACATCGATGAGTGCGCGATAGCAGCCCAGCGTGCGCCGATCCCAGTTATCCGGACGGTGCCACGGCATCGGGCGGCGCCCGTCCTCACCGCTCGACCCCAAAAGCCCGACCTCGTCCCCCGCGAAGATCATGGGTACGCCGGGCAGGGTCATCAGCAGCCCCAGCGCCACCTCGACCCGGGAAGGGTCGCCGACCACAGTGCGGATACGCGCCGTGTCGTGCGAACCCAGCATGTTCCAGGAGTTCGTCAGCGACCGCCATGACATCAGCGCCGCGAATGCCCGCACCGTCGCGACGACGTCAGCACCCGAGCGGCGGGGAACCCGGCCCGGCACGCCGAGGAAGTCGGGCAACGGCAGGGCGTCGCTGCGAAGCCAACTCCACACCGGACGAGTGAAGCCCGCATAGTTCATCGTGCCGTGCCAGCCGTCGCGATCAAGATCTGCGGTGGCGTCATGCGCGTGTTCGGCGACGAGAAGGCCGTGCGGCGCGGCATCGGCCATGCTGCGCCGCAGCAGGCGGGATACCTCGTGCGTGAACGAGTCCGAGCCGCGGCGCCCGGTCATGTTGGCGACATCGACCCGCCAACCGTCCAGATTGTAGGGAGCGCGCAGCCATCGCTGAGCGACGGACTCCGGACCGCCGGCAAATCGACGCCGAAGCTCGGCACTCCCCCAATTCAATTTGGGCAGAGACTTGACGCCTAGCCAGGATTCGTAGTCTTCGCCGTCGAAGTAGTACATGCTCCGCTCCGCACCGGCGCTCTCGACGGCTGCGGCGAACCACGGATGGGAGTCTCCACTGTGGTTCGTGATGATGTCACCGAGCAGGCGCATGCCCCGACCGTGCACGGCGTCGGCGAGGCGGACCAGCGCGTCATCACCACCCAACAGCGGATCGACGCACTCGAAAGACGAAGCGTCGTATCGGTGGTTGGACCTGGCCGGGAAGATCGGAGTGAGATAGACAGTGTCGGCGCCGAGCGACTCGATGTGGTCGAGGTGCTCGACGATGCCGTCCAGGTCACCCCCGAACAGCTGATGTGGCGTCTCCGGGCCGCGCCCGATAACCGGAGTGTCCCAGTCGCACGGGATCGCCCAATCGGGGCGCGGTCGGCCATCAGCGGCGGCGGAACGCCCGAACCGGTCTGGAAAGATCTGGTACACCACGGCGTCGGCCGCCCAGGACGGCGGCGGATCGTGCGCGACGAGGCGGAAGTCGGTCGCGTCGGGCACATCGTGTGAGACCACTCCGGCCGCGGTCAGCCAGCGAGGCCCCGCATCGGTGTCGAGCAGAAACCGGTACGACGTAACGGGATTGCGGACCTCGACATCCGCGCGCCACCACGTCTCCTCGGCCGTATGACGGTCCACTGTGCCCTCAGCGAAGCGGGGCTCCGCGTCGGGCGTGGACCGAACATGAACCCCGCGCACCCCGGCCGAGGCGGGCACCCGTACAAAGACAGGCACCGTCTCGCCAAGAGCGGGCGTGCCCTGTGGCACGTACCGGGGGGAACCGTCGTGGCTCGGCTGGCCGAGAAGGTGGGTCACCGGCAGACTCAGCCCTTGGTTCCGCCGGCGGTAAGGCCGGAGACCAGGTGGCGCTGGGCGAAGAAGAACACAAAGCCGGCCGGGATGGTGACGAGAACGGCGGCGGCGGTGAGGTACTCCCACTGTGGATTGAACTGTGGCACGAACTGCTGCATACCGTAGGCGAGCGTGAACCTGGTGTCCTGCTGGATGAACGCGGATGCGTACGCGACCTCGCCCCATGCGGTGAGGAAGGTGAAGAACGCGGTGACGGCCAGTCCCGGGCGGGCTAGCGGCAGGATGATCCGCCAGAAGGTCGCGAACGGCCCGCAGCCGTCCATCTGTGCTGCCTCGTCGAGCGACGTCGAGATCGAGTCAAAGTAACCCTTGAGCATCCAGGCACAGAACGGCACGGCGACGGTCAGGTAAGCGATCACCAGCGACGCCAGTGTATTGATGAGCCCTAGGTTGGCCATGATGACGTATATCGGCACGATCAGGATCGCGACTGGGAACATCTGCGTGACCAGGAAGACCAGCATGAGCTGACGCCGGCCGGGGAAGTTAAAACGGGAGAGGGCGTAGCCCGTGGTCGCGGCCATGAAAACGCCGAAAGACATCGTGAACGCCGCCACCAGCACCGAGTTGAGCATCCAGCGCGGGAAGTTGGTTTCGGTAAGCACGTATTCGTAGTTGACCAGGGTCGGTTCCTTGACCAGGCTCAGTTCGCTGCTCTGCACCCAGACGCCTGGCTTGAACGATGAGAGCACCACCCACACGATCGGAAAAAGCGAGATCAGCGACGCGATGACTAGTGTCGTGTGCAGGGCGAGGGATGCGAGCGGCGAGCGCCGTCCGACTCGGCGGACCTGATCAATGCGCGCCACGGTCGGAGCCTGGGTCGCGATGAGTTCACTCATGTCACCACACCTCCCCTTGCCTGCGGAGCGCTCGGCGGTACAGCAGCGCGAACACGAGCAGTATCGACAGGATCAGGACGCCGTACGTCGCGGAGAGCGAGTAGTTTCGCAGACCCTGGAATGCGGCGCGGTACGCGCCGGTCACCAGGATCTCCGTCTCGCCGGCCGGCTGGCCCTGGGTGACCAGGAAGATGACCGGGAACATGTTGAAGGTCCAGATCGTGCCCAGCAGGATCACAGTCATGCTGACCGACTGCAATCCCGGCAAGGTGACATTGCGGAACCGCTGCCACGCCGTGGCGCCGTCGATCGTGGCCGCCTCGTACAGCTCCGCGGGGATGGTCTGCATGCCTCCGAGCAGCGCCACCATCATGAAGGGCACGCCCAACCAGACGTTGGTGACTATCGCCGTAAACAGTGCGGTCCAACGGTTGTCGAACCAGGCCACCGGATCGATCCCGATCGCGGAGAGCAGCCCGTTGAATAGACCAAATCGGTGGTTGAACATGAACCGCCAGGCGAACGCGCTGACGAACGCTGGAACCGCCCACGGCAGGATCAGGAGCACCCGGTAAACGCCGCGGCCGCGAAGTGGACGGTTGAGCACCACGGCCAGGGCGAGGCCGATGCCGTAGTGGAAGACGACGCACCCGACCGTCCAGATGAGAGTCGTGCCGAACCACTGCCAGAACTCGCCCACCTCGCCGTTTAGGACCTTGATGTAGTTGTCCAGGCCGACGACTTTCCAGCTGTTCGGGTTCGGCTGGCAGGACTCCGTGCCAGTAATCGACTTGGTGCAGATCTCGGCGAGCTGATTGGCCTCGTTGAGGTTGGTGAACGAGAGGAAGATCCCGCGGGCGAGCGGGTAGAAGATGAGCACCCCGAGCACGATGACGACCGGGAGCACCATCGCCCATGCGTACCAATGCCTATCCCAGCTCCGCCGCAGCCAGCCGCGCCGTACCGGAACGGGCCTTCGAGGCGGCTTCTCCTGCGTCATGGTCTCGGTGGTGACCGTGGTCATCGCGGGCTCCAGGTCGGGGGTACGGCCTGGGTGGCCGCCGGATCTGCCGGCGACCACCCAGGACTCAGGTCAGGAGGCGTACGAAGGAACGACCTCAGCCTTGTACTTCCTGGCGACCTCGTCCAGAGACCCCTTCGGGTCCTTGCCCTGGACGAGCACCTCGGTCGCCATCTGGTCGAGCGGGCCGAAGAACTGCCCGCCCTCTGGGATCCACGGCCGGGCCGCCGCGGCATCCACGACCGGCTTGAATGCCGAGATGATCGCGTTGTTCTTCACCGATGCGATCTCGTACGCCGACTTGCGGGTCGGCAGCAGGCCGAGCTTCTCCGCAAGGAAGGCCTGCGACTCTGCCGAGTTCATGAACTTCACGAATGCGATCGCGGCCGCCGTCTTCTCCTGCGGGACGCCGGACCAGATCACGTAGTTGTGACCGCCGACCGGAGCACCGGCCTTCACGCTGCCCGCGGGCACCGCTGCGATGCCTAGGTTGTCGAGACCATTGAAGGTCGGCGCCGACTTGATGTTGTTGACCTCCCACGGCCCATTGATGATCATGGCGACCTTCTGCTCCTTGAACAGGGTCATCATGGTCCCGTACGAGTCGTTGGCCGGCGGCTTGATCGCGGCGCCGCTCTTGACCAGGTCCTGCGCCACCTTGATGCCAGCGACGTTCTTGTCCGAGTTGACGACGATCGTCTTGCTCGACGTGTCGACCAGGTCGCCGCCCTCGCCGTAGATGAACGGCAGCAGGAAGTAGCCACCGGCGTTGATGAACAGGCCGTCCTTGCCGGTCTTGGACTTGATGGCGGCGGCGGCGGTCTTCACCTCGGCCCACGTCTTCGGCGGCGTGACTCCCGCGTCACTGAAGATCTTCTTGTTGTAGAGCAGCGCAAGCGAGTCGGTGACCTGCGGTACGCCGTACGTCTTCCCGTTGAACTTGTTCGACGACAGGGGGGTGGTGAAGTAATCAGACTCGTCGGCGAGCAGCTCCGAGCCGTCGAGCGAGTATAGGTAACCGAGCGACGCGAACTCCGGCACCCAGGCGACCTCCGCCCGGAGGATGTCTGGTGCGCCCGAGTTCGCGGCGGCGGCCGTCTTGAACTTGTTCTGGGCCTCACCAAACGGGACCGACTGGTAGTTGATCTTAACGTTCGGGTAGGTCTGGTTGAACTTCGCGATCAGCTCCTGGAACGCGGGGCCCTCGTTCTTGGGGTCCGAGGTGTCCCACCAGGTCAGCTCGCCGGTGATGGATTTGGGATCGGTCGTCGGTTGGCTGGTCGGCGTCTTGTCTCCGCAGCCCGCGGCGACGAGCCCGAGGGCCAAGGCAGCGACGACACCCGCGGTACGGATGCGCATCGATTCTCCTGTCGATGAAAGGTTCGGATGTTCACGACATAGGTCCTGCGACGTCGTGACGTACGTGGGGGGAGTTGCATTTGCGCTGCTCGGCGACGTTGACCGATCCCGCTAGAGTGTCGCGGGCCAGGCGACGCGCGTCGCAGCTGTGGTATCGACGTGTCACGTGTTGAGGCGCACGCTAGCAAGACTTTGCAGTGAATGGAAGTCCTTGCAGACTTGATTGCAAGAACTTGCCGATGCGTTACAGTCTCCGCATGTCCGCGCGTCTGTCCGACATCGCTGCCCAGGCTCAGGTCAGCGAGGCGACCGTGTCGCGGGTCCTCAACGACAAACCCGGCGTATCGCCGGAGACGCGCCAGGCCGTATTGACCGCGCTTGACGTTCTCGGGTACGAGCGCCCCGCCCGCCTACGCAAGCGCAGCGCCGGGCTGGTTGGTCTGGTCGTGCCCGAGCTCGACAACCCGATCTTCCCGGCGTTCGCGCAGATCATCGAGTCGGTGTTGGCCCAGGCCGGCTACACCCCGGTGCTCTGCACACAGACCGCGGGTGGGGTGACGGAGGACGAGTACGTCGAGATGCTGCTGGACCGGCAGGTGAGCGGGATCGTCTTCGTCTCTGGCCTGCACGCCGACACAACGGCGGATCCGGACCGTTACCGCAAACTCATCGCGCGTCGGCTACCCATCGTGCTGATCAACGGCTTCGTCAGTGGCATCGAGGCACCATTCGTCTCCTGCGACGACAGGGCAGCGGGCGAACTGGCGGTGTCGCACCTGGTCGCGCTGGGCCACCGCCGCATCGGGCTCATCTCCGGTCCCGCGCGCTTCCTGCCCGTACAGCGCAAGCTCGCCGGGTTCCGGGCCACCATGAGCCGACTCCTCGATATGTCCGAAAAGGATCTGGAGGCCTCGGTGGCGTTGTCGTTGTTCGGCGTGGAGGGCGGCGTCGCCGCAGCATCACGCCTGCTCGACGCGGGCGTGACTGGCATCGTGTGCGGATCGGATCTGATGGCGTTGGGCGCCATCCGGGAGGCTCGCTCGCGTGGCCTCCACGTGCCGGGCGATGTCTCGGTGGTCGGGTACGACGACTCGCCACTCGTCGCATTCACCGACCCACCATTGACAACGGTTCGGCAGCCGGTTCGGCCGATGGCGGTGGCGGCGGTGCAAGCGCTCATCGACGAGATCAACGGGCACGCCGCCCCCCATTCGGAGTACGTCTTCCGCCCCGAACTCGTCGTGCGCGGCTCGACCGCGGCAGCCCGAGCGATTCCCACTCCCGCCGACGAGATGGTCTCCGCCTAACCCCGCGCCGCCTCACCAAGATCGCCGTGATCATGAGCTGGTTGTCCTGAAATAGCGCCGATCATGATCCGCGAATCATGATCGGCGCTGAGAGAGGGCGGGTCAGGGGGTGGCGGTGAGCCTGGCGGCGATTCGGGCGAAACCGGCGCGAACCTCGTCCGGCGACGGTGGAGGGCTGGGCTCGATCTCTTCATAGTCGAGTTCCTCGTCGTCGACCTCATCGTCGTCGGCGAGCTCGTCATACTCCTCGTCGACAGCGACCTCGACGTCGTCGGCCTCGCCTTCCTCATCGGAGAACTCGAACTCGTCCTCATCGGTCTCGGCGGCGGCCCTGGCCGACTCGATCTCGGTACGGATCTCGTCCACCGACGCGTGCGGCAGCACAGGCTCAACAACCGCCATGAGCTCCTCATCGGCAACGACAGACTCGGCGAGGGAGAGGGCGTGCGCCCGCTCGTACGGTCCGCAGACCACGGGCTCCCACTCGTCGGCGTCGTCGAGCGGGCCGAACGTAATGATCCAAGGCAGCGACAGCACCGGCGAATCGTCGGGCAGTTCCAGGGTTACGAGGGCTCCCACGTGCGTACCTTTCGTTCGGGTGTGGTTCGGGTTGTCGGGGCGTGGCCCGTCAGGCTCACGGCGAACATCATCGCGGCTTCGGCGGCGGCTCGCGGTGCGGCTCGCCGACGTTGTCCACAGGCTTAGTCTGCGCCCTCGCGGGTGGACCGGCGGCCAGATCGACGACCGTGCCCCGCGTATCGGTCGCGGCGAGCGCGGCGCCGAACAGAATCAGCTGGTTGAACACGTAGAGGTAGACCAAGAGGCCGACGGCCCCGGCGACGAGCTGGTATGCCGGGCGGCTCTCCGTCCGGCCGATAATGTAGCGGCCGATGGAGTTGAGAAGTTGGATGCCGACCGCGACGAGCAGCGCCGGCGGGATCAATCGACGAGGACTCAGCCGCAGGCGCGGGAGGGCCGCGAGCATGGCGGCGGCGAGGATGACATTCACCCCGAACTCGAGCAGCGGTCCGGACGCGCGCAGCACCGTGTCGCCCACGATCGTGGTCTCCGGCCCGGCCAACGCGTCCAGGACGCGGTCGATCGCCGTCGTCATCGCCAGCGACAGGGCGAGCAGCAGGCCGAGACCCACCAGCACGCCGAGGTCGACCATGTGGCGGATGATCCAGTTCCCGGGATGCTGGTCGAAACGCCAGATCGCGCGCTGCGACGAGCGCAGCGCCTCCACCCAGCCGACCCCGGTCAGTACCAGGGCGATTGACCCGATGATGGTCAGCTCCCGTTGACCGACCTGGTCCGCGGTGGCCTTCACCCACGGCAGGTTGTCGTCGAGGTAGTCGTTGATCGTGACGACGAACCCGGCCTCCGACCCGCCGAGCACGCGCCCCAGCGTCGAGTAGACGACCACGGCGAGCGAGAAGGCCGCGAAGAAGCCGTAGTAGGAGATCGCCGCGGCGAGCCGCCCGCCCAGCACGTCCGAGAATCGCGCGCCGGCCAGCCATACGCGGTTGAACGCTCCCGAGCGCCGGCGCGCCGTCGCCACCGCCCGTTCGTACCCCGCCTCGACATGCCCAAGGCCGCGCGAGATGCCCTGCGCGATGCCCTGCCCGGTCCCTTGCCCGATCCCCACGCGGTCATCCTCGCCCCTCCCCGCGCCGATCCTCACCCCTTTCCCGCCGAACCCCCTTTCCCGCCGAACCCCCTTTCCCGCCGATCATGAACTGGTGGTCATGATCGGCACGACAAGGCGACGCGCACCACAAG
>JAXIPB010000281.1:0-5142 GCA_045403155.1 Micromonosporaceae bacterium | reverse complement strand
GCCGGACCATGCGCGACGTCTACGGCACGCCCCATCCGGCCTTCCTGGTGTACGCCACGCGGAACGGCGACGCCGACCCGTTCGAATTGCCCACGCTCGGTGCCGCCCGGGCGGTCACACCGGACGGCGATGCTTCGCTTCCCGGCGACCTATCGCCTATGTCGCTGCCGGACAAGGTGGCAACGGTGATCTCCGCGATGCTGAAGACCAC
The DNA here is from genome assembly GCA_045403155.1 of Micromonosporaceae bacterium. Taxonomy (GTDB): domain Bacteria; phylum Actinomycetota; class Actinomycetes; order Mycobacteriales; family Micromonosporaceae; genus JAXIPB01. The sequence goes on along the minus strand of JAXIPB010000281.1, from coordinate 4,931 downwards.
CCCGGAGACGCTTCCCGTCGACAAGGACGGCGACATCGGCATCCGGTCCGGCTCCGCGATGGTCTTTGTGCGGGTCCGCGACAACCCGCCGCTCGTGGATGTCTTCTCGCCCGTGCTGACCGAGGTCGACGCGAACGAGCAGCTCTACGTGAAGCTGTCCGAGCTGACCCATCGGATGCCGATTGGGCGGCTCTACTGCACCGGCGAGACGGTGTGGGCATCGGTGCCCGTCTTCGGCCGCGACTTCCAGGCGACCCACCTGATGCTCGCGGTCCAGGTGATGACCGGGCTGGCCGACGAGCTCGACGATCGGCTGCACGGCGAGTTCGGGGGCAAGCGGTTCTTCATCGAGGGCGACCGCGGTGCCGCGGAGCACGACAATGATCGCGACCACGGCACCGGCATGTACCTCTAGTTCGGCCCGCCACGCAAGATTTCGGTCAGTCGAATGCGATCCAGGCGAGGTTGACCATGCTTCGCGTGTCGGTCGCCATCAGGCCGCCATCGGAGACCGTCCATAGTGTCTCGCCGATGATGAGCGAGCGCCGGATCGGCGCGGGGTAGCCCGGGTTGTTCTCGGCGGCGGGATGGCGAATGAAGCCAACCTCGAAGATGTTGTCGCCGCTGACTCGCAGCACCAGCGCACCGACGCTCGGCGCCGTCTTCTCGATAAAGCCGGGTCCCGAGCCGCCCGGCACCGGCACAGCGTCGTAGCGCTGCAGTGGCACGACGAGCAGGCCGTCGGAGGGCCAGTACAGGAACGCGTGGGGATCGAACTCCGCCTCCGAGTTGCCTCCGGACAGCTTGTACTGCGAGATCCGTCCGGGCTTCTCCAGATCGCCGACGTCGAAGAGCGAGACCTGCAGACCGGTCACCTGGCCCCGGTCGGTAGCGTCCTGTCCGATTCCAAGCAGGCGGCCGGTTCCAGCGGGGTGCAGGTAGGCAGAGTATCCGGGAATCTTGAGCTCACCCCGAACCGTGGGCTTCGTCGGGTCGCCGAGGTCCACTGTGTACAAAGGGTCGGTCTGGCGGAATGTCACGACGTAGCCGATCGGTCCGGCGAAGCGTACGGCGAAGATGCGTTCGCCCTTGCCGAGCCCCTCGACCTTGCCAATCTGCTTGAGTGACCTTCCGCTCGGGGAGAGCACATAGATGCCGGACTGGGAGCGGCGTTGCTGCTGTCCCTGAGCGTTCCAGGACGGCTCGGCCGTCGCGGCCACCCGGAGCTTTCCATCCCACTCAGACATCGCGTACTGGTTGATCAGGTAGCCCGGAACGCTTCCGCCAGCGACGAAGGTGGGCCGTCCGGCAGAGGAGGAGTCGAACTTGTAGATCTCGGTTCGCGCGTCGGCGGGCTTGGCCTCGGCGCGGCCGTCAACCATGGGTACCGCGCGCCACCGCTGGTCGCTGGCGACATACAGGCTGGGACCGTTGCTGTAGACGGTGTCGCCGTCGGCCACCAGGCTCGTCGGCTGCCCGTCACCGAGGGCGGAGGCGCCTATGCCGAACGTCAGCACGGTGAGCATGCTCGTTCCGGTGTAGATGGCGGGCCGGCTGATCGCGTCGCAACCGATCGTCGTGACCTGAGTCGTGCCGCCGGTTGTGACTTCGATGCGAGGCAGCCACTGCTCGATCGTGGCGCGTTCGATGATGCCCTTGTTGGCGTTGGTTCGCTGGGCGTCGGTCGCCTTCTCGTTGTACGGGAAGACGAGGCGAGGGTTCGAGCGAATGACCACCCGCGCCGTCGAGCCGACCTGGCGGGCATCCACCAGCCCGCCATCGGCCCGAACGGTCGAAAGCACCCGGGGCTGGCCGGAGATGTCGACGAGGAAGAGTCGAGGGCCGGTGATCGGCGCCACCTTCGGGTTGGTGGCCCCGGCGCCTCCCGGCGCTGCGACCGGGGCGCCGGGAGGCACGGCCACGTCCTCCACCGCCCCGCCGCGGTAGGCCGGGTAATCCTGGCGCAGCAGCACGAGGGCGTGATCGCCGGCGAGAAGCAGATCGGCCGGGGCGTACCGCCACGCCTCGTCGGGCACCGACGGATCGGAGAGGTTGACGAATCCGGCCAGGCTCCGGCTGGCCGCGTCGACCACCCGTAAGACCCCGCCGGATACGGTGACGATGCGCCGGCCGTCCGTCTTGACCAGGTCCGGCTCCTCCACGCCGGCCTCGTGCGTGTTGGTGCCGGAGTAGTTCGGCGTCGACCCACCCCCGCCGGCCTCCTTCGCGGAATCGCCCGCCGCGCCTTGGGCGGCCGGTGCCGGCACCGGCGCACCGGCGAGGCCGTCTGCCCGAGCGCCACCCTCCGCGGCCCACACGCCGCCGGAGAAGAATCCATACGGACCGACGACCGACTTGGCCGCCGCCCGCAGCCCGCCCAGGGCCTCATCGCAGGAGTTGAATCCCACCAACTGGAATGACCCCGCCGGCACGCCCTTGTCCACGAACCCGATGGTCTGTTCCGACGATGTACAACCAGATAGCGCGACCAGCCCGGCGCACACGGCCAAGCCGGCAGGTCCGAATCGAAGTCGGAGACGGCGCGGAAGTCCACTCATGTCGCTTTGGACGCGGTAGTGCCGGCTCGGGTTCCGGCTTCGCCGGAGGCGATCAACACGGCAAAGTGCCGGAGGCGATCAACGCGGCAAAGTGCCGGAGGCGATCAACGCGGCAAGTTATCCAAGAGGGCCGTCGACCAGCCGCGAGAGGACGATCATGCTGCGGGTCGAGGTGATGAACGACTCCGCCCGCAGGCGCTCGAGGGCCTGTTCCAGATGCGGGATGTCGGCCGCGCGGAGGTGAACCAGAGCATCGGCCTCGCCGGAGACGGTGTACGCGCCGACGACCTCGGGGTGCCGTCTGGTCGCCGCGGCAATCTGGCTGGGCGTCGTGCGCCCGGTGCAGAAGAGTTCCACGAACGCCTCGGTCGCCCAACCGACGGCCGCCGGATCAACCACTGCGGTAAATCCGCGGATCACGCCCGCCGATCGAAGCCGATCCACACGCCGTTTCACCGCCGGCGCGGAGAGCGAGACGATCTGCCCGATGTCGGCGAACGAGGCCCGGGCGTCCGCGGTCAGAGCCGCAATGATTCGATGGTCGGTGTCGTCAAGGTGCAACGAATCGCCTCTTCCTCGCAACGAATGCGGCTGTTTACGCCCCATGAGCGTACCTACCCTTAGTGATCGTGACCCCCGAGCCGCGCACCCGCACATACCTGATGTGCCCTCCGGAGCACTACGTCATCGAGTATGCGATCAACCCGTGGATGGACGCCGGCACGCTGGTTGACTCACAGCTCGCGCTCAAGCAGTGGGACGGGCTGCGCAACACGCTGGTTGACATGGGTCACACGGTTCATGTCGTCGACGCGCTCGCCGGCCTGCCCGACATGGTCTTCGCGGCGAACGGAGCGTTCTCCGTCGATGGCGTCGTGTACGGCGCGCGGTTCCGTTACGCCCAACGCACCGCCGAGGCCGCGGCCCATCGCGCCTTTTACGAGGCCCGCGCCGAGGAGTGGCGGTTCGTCGCGCCGCGGGAGACCAACGAGGGCGACGGTGACTTCGCCTATCTGCCAAAGGCCTACGGCGGTCTCGTGCTCGCCGGGCACGGATTCCGGACGGAGGCGGTCGCCCATTCCGAGGCACAGGAGGCGCTTGGTCGCCCGGTCGTCTCGCTTCGCCTGGTGGATCCGCACCTTTACCACCTCGACGTGGCGCTGGCGGCGCTCGATGATTCGAACATCGTCTATTACCCGGGCGCGTTCTCGGCGGCCTCACAACGCGTGCTGAGGCAACTCTTTCCATCCGCGGTCGTCGCTGACGAGATCGACGCTCTCACCTTCGGGCTCAACCTTGTCAGCGACGGCCGACACGCCGTGCTGAACTCCGACGCGACCGCGTTGGCGGGCAAGCTCGCGGCCGCCGGGTACGTGCCAGTACCGGTGGAATTGGGGGAGTTGAAGAAGGGCGGTGGCAGCGTGAAATGCTGCGTCGCGGAGCTCCGCCCCTGAATGCGCTTCCCGACAATTGGGTTGCCGTCGGGTTGCCCAGGCCCGCTACAGTCGGCGACGCCGTGCGTCGATGTCTCGGACGAGGCCGACGCGTTTCGATGAGGGAGAAGCACACACCGATGCGCAAGCTCATGATCACAGCCGTTCTGATGGCCGCCGCCCTGGGTGGTGCCGCCGCGTGCGCGAACCCGACCCCTCCGGGCGGAATCCCGACCACCACGGCGCCCGCGGATCAGACCGCTGCGGTCTGCGCCGAGGCGATCAGCACGAGTACGACCGCTGGCACAGCAATCAAGGCCAAGTTGGCGGAGGGAATGGCCGCCGCCGCTGCTGGTGACACCGCCAAGTTGCCGCAGATCGAGGCGGAGCTGCGGTCGACCGCCACCGCGTGGTCGGCCAAGCTGGCCGAACTGTCCGCGAAGCCAATCAAGCCGGAGGTCAAGGCCGCGCTCGATGAGGGTGTTGCGACGATCACCGCCCTGAACGCGGACACGGATCAGACTCCGGCGGCCGAGGCGGAAGCCAAGCTGACAGCGATCGGCACCAAGCTCGCCACGGCCTGCGCCTGATGGCCGCCTGACGGTCCACGCCGACCAAGATCATCGCAGGTGCACGACACTCGCCCGGCCCGCCTCGTCGCGACCGGGCGAGTTGTCAACACTTGCGGGTGATCATGTGTGGAAAGAGATTAGCGTTGCTTGGCGGCTAATTGCCGGATCAGGCACGCTTTATCCGTGAGCGCGCGTTGGGACATAGCTTCTGCGGGGCGCACGGAACCGGTGCGCTCGGAACCGGTGCGCTCGGAACCGGTGCGGACGGAACCGGTGCGGCCGGAACCGCTGCGGACGGAACCGATGCGGACGGACCCGATGCGGACGGAACCGATGCGGACGGAACCGCTGCGGCAGGGTCCGGCACC
>JAXIPB010000274.1:0-3583 GCA_045403155.1 Micromonosporaceae bacterium | reverse complement strand
TCGTTGATCCCGTCGCCGGTCATGATCGTGGGCGCGGCGGCCTGCTCGCCGGTGACGATGCTGAGCTTGTCGGCGGGGTCGCGATCGGCGTAGACCGAGTCGACGCCGACGACGCGGCCGACCGTTTCGGCGATGTCGGCGCGGTCACCGGTCACCAAGACGACGCGGGAGATTCCGGCCGCGCGCAGTGCCCGGACCATGCGCGGGGCGTCGGGGCGCACCGGGTCATCGAAGAGCAGCACCCCGGCCGGTACCCCGTCGACGGAGGCGAACACGGTCAGCGAGCCATCGAGCTCGGCGCGGCGGCGGGCCTGGCGCACCCAGGCCGGCAGCGGCTGGCCCATCGTCCAGGAGGCCTTGCCGAGCCGGACCCAACGGCCGTCGACGCCGCCCTCCAGTCCGTAGCCATGCCGCTCGGTGACCGTTTCGGGTGCCCGCAGCTTCAGATCGCGGTCGCGGGCGGCGCTCACGATGGATCCGGCGAGCACGTGCGGAGACGCCTGGTCCAGAGACGCCGCCAGCCGCAAGACCTCGTCGCCGTCGAAGCCGTCCCCGGCGATCACGTCGGTGAGCGCCGGCCGCCCTCGGGTGAGCGTTCCGGTCTTGTCGAACAGGAGCACCCGCCCGGCCGCCAGCCGCTCCAGTGCGGAGCCGCCCTTCACGACCACACCGGCCCGGGCGGCGCGGGACAGCCCCGACATGATCGCGATCGGAGCGGCCAACAGCAGCGGACACGGCGTCGCCACCACCAGCACCGCCACCGCCCGAACCGGATCGGACGTCACCGCCCAGGCCGCGCCGGCCAGCGCGAGGGTGAACGGCACGAACCAGGTCGCGAACCGGTCCGCCGCGCGTACGAACGGGGCGCTGGCAGCCTGCGCCTGCTCGACAAGGCGCACGACGCCCGCGTACGTGGACTCGTCGGCCGTTGCCGTGGCGATCAGGTCCACCGGCCGGCCAGCGTTGACCACGCCGCTGCGTACGTCCTCGCCCGGTCGCCGCTCCACCGGCCGGGACTCACCCGTGAGGGCCGACTCGTCGAAGACCGCCGGCTCGAGCAGCCGACCATCCACCGGAACGATCTCGCCCGAGCCAACCAGCAGCCGGTCGCCCGCGGCTACGTCCTCGACTGGTATCTCCACCACCCCGCGCTGCTCGTGTCGGCGGGCGAACCGCGGAGCCCGCGAGACCAGCATGCTCAACTCCCGCCGAGCACGTGCGGCGGCGCGCGCCTCCAGCAACACCCCGGTGGCCAGCATGACCGCGATCACCGCGCCGGCGAATGCCTCACCGACCAGCAACGCACCCACAAGCGCCAGCCACGCGATCACGTCGACACTCAGCTGGCGCCGGCGGATCGCCGCAACCAGCGACAAGCTCGAGTAGGTCAGGCCGACGAGGGTGGCGACCACCCAAAGTCCGGCCGCGACGGCACCGGCAGCGGCCACCCAAGCCAGCGCTCCGGCCACGAGCAACACGGACGAAACTGCGAACAGCGGACCCGCTGGCTGGTCCCAGGCACGCCTCAGCGATGTACGGATTATGCGTCCCACCCCTTGATCATTCCCCGCAGTGGCGGGCGGGGCCAGGGCATAAGGTCCCGTCGGCCGGGTACCGGACTCCTATCCCGCTCGAGCGGTTTCACAACCCGAGTCAGCGTAGTCAGTAACCGACGTCTCGGCGTCGCAACCCAGGAAAGTCGGCCCCTACCAGCAGCACGACGACCGCGCCAACGACCAGAAGCGGAGTCGCGGCGACGCGCTTGAAGGGGCGCTGGGTGTCTGCTCGAACGGAGAGGCGTTCTGCGACCACGTGGGCAGGTCGAAGGAGTCGCCGAACAGCGCGATCACCCAACGCCGATTCGTCCACTTGCGACACCGCAACGTGTGCGGCCTGCAGACCGCCGTCGTGCTGGAGAACTGTTCGTGCTGGGCACGGCCCGGCAATCGGACCGACGAATTCACCGACATCAACGCCGCGGCGCGGGCTACTCGCGGCGTACGGCTCGTCGAAAGACGATTCGGTACCCTCGGGATCGCACGCGCCACGCTCAGTGGGGCGACGAGGCTTGCGGTGGTGAGCGATACACTCCACGCACCCCAATCGATGTCGACAGGCATTCGGCCCGGGTGCGCTTGCCGCAGTGCGATCATGAACCGGGAGTATTGCGAGAACTGTTCCCCGTACGCCTGCAGCGCGCGGATCGTCACGTATCGACCGTTGGGCGCTTGAGCAGCAGGTTGCGGATCGGCCGAATACGAGCAATGCTCGTAAATCGTCTCGAACTAACTACGATGGTCGGCTGACGCCGGCGTGCCAAAACGGGGGGAGACGCCGTGACTCAGACAGCTCTGCGGGAGAGACTGTTTTCCGCAAGTGGTGCCAGTGAGGCCGATGATGCGGTCGAGGCTGGTGTGGCCGCAGCCGAGGAGGCTGTGGGCGGCCTGGCGGAGCGACCAGCAGACCTGGTCATCGTGTACGCGTCGGTCCGCTACGACCTGACGGCGCTGCTCGGCGCAGTCCGCGATGTCACCGGCGATGCGCCATTGGTCGGAGCCACGAGCAATGGGCATTTCCGCGGGGCAGAGCTGACCGAACCAGGGCAGGGAGTCACCGTCTTGGCGCTGACATCCGGTCCGTACCGGTTCGGCATCGCCTCCGTCGGCGACCTTGCGGCCGATGCCGAAGCGGCCGGCGCGAACCTGGCCCGAACGTCACGCTCCGCCGTGGGGCCGGACCGCTCCCGCTACGCGACGATGCTCCTCCTGGCGGACGGACTGGCGCCCGACCACCAGGCCCTGATAACCGGAATTCACCGCGTGACCGGTACGGCCGTGCCAGTCGTCGGGGGCTGCGCGGCCGACGATCGAAGGTTGAGCCAGACGTTCGTCTTCCACGACGACCGTGTGCTCACCGATGCCGCGGTCGCGGTATGGATCGACTCGGACAAACCGGTGCCGGTCAGCGTCGGCCACGGCTGGCATTCGATCGGGCTACCACTCCTCGTGACATGCGTCGACGGGCAGGTAGTCCACGAGATTGCCGGTCGGCCCGCGCGCGCCGTCTTCGAGGAGCACATTCGGCAAGGCCACCTCGGAGAGTTCGACCGGGTACGGCCGGGCGGCTACTACTCGCTGCACGCGTTCGGGCTCATCGAGCCGGACGGCTCGCACCTGATTCGGGGCGTCTTCATGGACGGTGACGGAAACATACGCACGTTCGCGCCATTGCCCGTGTACTCGGCGATCCAGATCGTCTCCTGCGACCACGAGGAAACGCTCGCCATGAGCCGCCGGATCGCGGAGCAAGCGGTCGCCGGCCGAGACGCCTCGCTATTGCTCTTGTTCAGCTGCGTGGCCCGGCTCGACGTGCTGCAGGATCGCGGCTTCGAGGAGGCGCAGGTGCTGCAGGCTGCGGCCGACCCGGTACCGGTTTTCGGGATCTACACGTACGGCGAGTTTGCCCGGACGAGCACCGTCGCGGGATACCACAACTCGACGGTGACCGCGGTCGCTCTGTGATCGCGGTCGCCCGATGATGGGGCGTCGAGAATGCAATTACGGGACGAAGTCAAGGCCCTCAG
>JAXIPB010000065.1:0-3432 GCA_045403155.1 Micromonosporaceae bacterium | reverse complement strand
CCCGCGCGATCACGAGGCGCTGGATCTCGCTCGTACCCTCGAAAATGGTGTAGATCTTGGCGTCGCGGTACCAACGCTCCACCGGATGTTCCCGGAGATACCCGGCACCACCGAGGATCTGCACCGCCTTCTCGGTGACGTCGACCGCGACCTCGCCCGCCTTGAGCTTCGACATCGATCCCTCGCCGGCGTCGAAGCTCTGATTGTTGCGACCCATCCAGGCCGCCCGCCAGACCAACAGCCGCGCGGCGTCAATCTCGGTGCGCATGTCGGCGAGGGCGAAGGCGATGCCCTGATTGTCGATGATCGGTCGTCCGAATTGGATGCGTGTCCTCGCGTACTCCAACGCGTACTCGTACGCCGCGCGCGCGATGCCCAGGGCCTGCGCACCCACGGTCGGTCGGGACAGCTCGAAGGTGCGCATGGCCGCCTGGCCGGAGGCGCGCTGCCCGCTGCGGGCGCGCTCCAACCGGGCCTCCAGCGCATCGCGCCCACCGAGCAGGCAGGAGCCCGGTACCCGTACGTCATCGAGAAAGACGTCGGCCGTGTGCGAGGCGCGCAGTCCGAGCTTGCGTAGCTTCTTCGTGCCGACCAAGCCCTTCGTGCCGGGTGGCACGACGAAAGCGGCCTGGCCGCGGGCACCGAGTGCCGGATCCACCGACGCCGTCACGACGTGGACGTTGGCGATGCCGCCGTTGGTCGCGTAGGCCTTCTGTCCATTGAGGACCCACTCGTCGTGGGCGTCGTCGTACCTCGCGCGGGTCCGCATCGCGCCGACGTCGGAGCCGGCCTCGGGCTCGGTCGAACAGAATGCGGCGACCTTGGGATCGGAGGCATCGCCGAAGCACAGCGGCACCCACTCGACCATCTGATCCGGCGTACCGGAGCCGTAGATTGCGGCGACGGCCAGCCCCGTACCCATGATTGCCATGCCGATGCCCGCGTCGCCCCAGAAGAGCTCCTCGCTGGCGATGCAGAGCGACAGCCCGCTCGGATCGGCGTAGCAGTTGGCGAGGAAGTCGAATCCGTACAGCCCGACCTTCGCTGCCTCCTGGATCAGCGGCCAGGGCGTCTCCTCGCGCTCGTCCCACTCCGCGCCGGCCGGGCGCACGACCTCGGCCGCGAAGCCGTGCACCCAGTCGCGCAACTCCCGCTGCTCCTCGGAGAGGTGGAGCGAGAACTCAACCACGTTGATCGCCTCCGGCGCGGTGACTACGTTGATCGCGTCCGGCGCGGTTACAACGTTGATCGCCTCCGGCGAAGCAAACCACGGTCAACTCTTCGGCAGGTCGAACAGGTTGGCGAGGTTCGCGGCGAGACCGAGGTCGCCCTTGGCCTTGAGCTTGCCGGTCATGAACATCATCATCGGGTTGGCGCTTCCGGAGATCAGCTGCAGGAAGTCGACGCCGCCGATGGTCACCGCGAGCTTCGGCTCGGCCTCGGGGGAGGGCGAGAGCGTGCACGTTCCGTCGGCGATGACGAGTTCGTACGTGTCGGTGCCGCCGTCGGGGCGCCCGGTAATGTTCCAGTGGATCACCGCGTTGGTGGACCCGGCACGGTCCGCCCGGAACTGGGCGGGGAAGCGGCCGAAGATCTCATCGAGGATCTTGCCTCGGCCGTCGCCGGCGAGCACGGCCTCGAGCTGTTCCTTTGAAGCCGATTTGACCATCGATGCGAAGTTGGCGGGGTCGGCCGACGAGAAGTCGGCGGGGTCGATGTCGGACACGGCAAGCCCTCCACAGGTACGGACACGATAACTTACTCGCGCGTAACCCTACGCACGAGTAGGTAAGCTGTCCAGCGTGCGCGCCGAACCGTCCTTCCGCCGCCTCCCCCGTGCGGTGCGCGAGCAACAGATGCTGGATGCCGCGGTGTCGGTCTTCTCCCGCCGGGGCTATCACGCCGCGAGCGTTGACGAGATCGCGGAGCGGGCCGGGATCTCCAAGCCGATGGTCTATGCGTACCTCGGCTCGAAGGAGGAACTCTTCATCGCCTGTCTGCACCGCGAGGGAATACGGCTCATGGAGGCGCTCGCCGCCGCCGCGGCGGAGGACCTGGAGGCCGACGAGCAACTGTGGCGAGGCCTGCGGGCCTTCTTCGGTTTCGTGGCGGCACATCGCGATGGCTGGACTGTCCTTTATAGACAAGCTAGGGGGCAGGAGCCGTTTGCCGTGGTGCTCGCCCAGCTGCGCGGCCGCATGGCCGAGGTCGTCTCCGCCATGCTGGCGCGGGCCGCGGTGTCCGCCGGACTTTATGTCCGCCCAGACGAGGTGGCGACCATGGGCTACTCCCTCGTCGGCGCGGCCGAGGCGCTGGCCGACTGGGTCGTCGAGCATCCTGACGAGGCACCCGACGTTACGGCGACTCGGCTGATGAACGTGGTGTGGATGGGAGCCGGAGCGCTCCTCCGTGGCGATGTCTGGCAGCGGCCGAAGGCCGCGTAGCACTGGCCGTCGGCCGTTAGCCCAGCTCGCCGGTCAGGTGCGGCCGGCCCGATGTGGCGTCGTGCAGCGCGAATCGCCACCCGCCGTGGGCGTCGCGCGTTGACGAGAATGCCACGGTCGCCGGCAGCAGGATTGGCAGCTTGAAGGACACGTCCACCGTGAACGCGTCCGGCAGCCGGCCCTCGAGTGCTGCCAGACAGCGCGCCTTACTCCACATCCCGTGGGCGATCCGTCGCGGGAACCCGAGAATCCGCGCCGCGACCGTCGAGGTGTGGATCGGATTGCGGTCGCCCGAGACGCTTGCGTACGCGGACCCCACGTCCACCGGCACACGCCAGACCGCGCCGGCCGCGGGCGGCGGCTCCGGCGAACGGGAGTCGGGCCGCTCGGGCTTCGGGCCGGACCTTCGCAGGTACGACGAACGTCCGCGCCACACCACCGTACCGTCCACTGTGGCCGCCGTAACCAAGTCGACCGTTTGACCCCGTTCATGCGGGCCGAGGTTCTCCGCCGTCACCGCCAGGTCGAGCCGATCGTCCGCCCGCACGGGCCGCACCAGTTGAATGCTGTTGTGGATGTGGACCAACCCGATCAGCGGAAACGGGAACTCCGGCCGCGTCATGAGCTCCAGGGTGAGTGGAAAGGCGACCACGTAGGGATAGGTCACCGGAAGCGTGTCGGAGAGCCGGAACCCGCAGACGCGGGCGTATCGCACGAGACGCTCGCGGTCGACACCAACGTCGCGAACGCGCAACTCGACCTCGGGCAGCGTCCCTGTGCCGGCGTGGTCGCCACGGAGCGCTCCGACGAGCGCCCGTCTCATCAGGCCGCCGCCATCGGGCAGCTCGGAGAATTCCTCTATCGTCACGACCTACCGCCACCTCCTTCCAAGATCACCGTGATCATGATTTGAGCGTCGCCCAACCCCGCCCCTACTTTAAAGGTGGGGAATTGCTGGGGCGTTTGGGGGGGGGGGGGCGGCGCGGGG
>JAXIPB010000179.1:0-15062 GCA_045403155.1 Micromonosporaceae bacterium | reverse complement strand
CTGCCCGGCGATCATTCCGTCGTGGGCGTCGAGGTCGCATCCGAGCTCGGGGCGGCGATCGGCCTGCCACCGCCGGACATTGCCGTTGTCGCCCGTCTGGTTCGGTGGCACCTGCTGCTACCGGAGGTTGCCACGCGACGTGACCTCGCCGACCCGCGGACGATCCACGACGTCGCCGACGCGGTCGGGGACCCTGAGACGTTGGACCTTCTGCACGCGTTGAGCCGGGCGGACGCCCAGGCCACCGGCCCGGCGGCCTGGTCGGCGTGGAAGGAGCGACTCGTCGCGGATCTCGTCGCGCGCGTGCGGGCCGCATTGGTAACCGGCTCGGTCGCGCCGCCTCCGTCGGCTGACCCGAGACACGCCATGCTCGCCATCGGCGCGTTGCCCTCTGTGGAGATCAATCCGGATCGTGTCGTCGTGGCCGCCGCCGATCGGCTCGGCCTCCTTGCCGCCGTCGCCGGGTGTCTGACCCTGCATCGACTCGACGTCGTCTCGGCCGACACCGCGACCGTCGCCACCGACGAAGGCCCGGTGGCCGTGGTGGCGTGCCGCGTTCAGCCGCGAGACACGTCGGGGCCCGACCGGCAGCGGCTCGCGCTCGACCTGCGCCGCGCGCTCCTCGGCGAACTCAGTGTCGATGAGGCGCTGGCTGCGCGCGTGCGTAGCGACGGTCGGCTGCGTGGCGGTGCGGGCGGTGGAACGCGCCGTGAGGTCGCGCCTCCGAGGGTGGTCTGGGCGATCGATGGCGGGACCGACGCGGCGATCCTGGAGCTGCGGGCCGCCGACGACGTCGGGCTGCTGTATCGGGTGGCTCACGCGCTCGAGCTCGCCGGAGCCAACGTACGGTCTGCTCGAATCTCAACCCTCGGATCCGACGTCGTTGACGCCTTCTACCTCGTTGGAGACTGGTCGACCGCCGCGACTCGTGCCGGCGTGGAGCGCGCCGTGCTCGCCGCGGCCGCCACCCCGCCGGCCGCCTCCCCGCCGACCGCCTCCTAGGTGCGCCGACCTTCGGCCAAGATCATCGCAGGTGTCCGACACACGCCCGATGTGCGGGCCGCGGGCGGGGCAACTGATAGACAGTCGCGGTGATCATTTGGGCTAGACCAGGAGAAGCTGCGGCAGGATCGTGCTGAAGTAGAGCGCCGCGCCCTTCTTGTAGTAGTGGATGCCATCCCATCGGTAGGCGGTGTTGGTGGCGATGGCCGGGTCTGTGCAGAACGCCGCGGGCGGCTCCAGCGGACGGACCCCGGCGGCGTACGAGGAGGCCACGGCCCGGAGAAGCTCGTTTACGTGGCGGGTCCTGTCGTCGTCGCCCCGCTCCGGCCAGAATCCGGCGCTCTTCCGCAGGGGCCGGTAGCAAGGCAACAGAGAGAGCCCGACCTCGGCCCCGGCGGCCTTGAGGGTGTCGACGCCGCCCGTAATCGCCTCGGTGAAGTTCGAGTCCCAGGCCGCCGTGCCGAACGTCAGCGTGCCCCCCTCATCGAGGGTGAGGTCGAAGACGTCCCACGCCCCGATCATCACGATGGCCAGGACCGGCTTCAGCCGCTGGGCCTCGGACGCCCACTCCGGCTGCCAGTTGCGGCAGTTGTTGGTCAAGTTGCGCCGCTCGCCGCTCCGGCTTGCCACCTTGCCCAGCAGCACGCCGCAGCCCTCAATCGTCGCGTCGACGACGTTGATGTACTGCCCGAGGTCGGCGGGTTTGTTGATGACGAGCGTCATGCCCTGCGAGTCGCCGAAGAAGACGACCTTGGCGCCCTTGGGCACCGGCAGCGGGCCTGCGGAGGCCGATGGCGATGGGCCGGCGCTTGCAGAAGCCGTGGGCAGTGGACCGAGCGTCGCCTCCGGTCCGGCGTCGACCGGGCCGCCCGCTGCTGGCACAGCCGACGCGGCGGTGAGCTGCAGCCCGACGGCCGAACCTCCGGCGATCATGGCGACGCTGAGCACGACGGTACGGAAGATGGGGGCCTTCGCCCGCGTACCGCCCCCGGGGCGCGCCTTCAACGGGGCGAGGAAGCCCTTACGCCGGATCGGGCGTTCGATGAGCCAATACGAGACTTCGGCCAGCAGGATCGCGACCGCGATTCTCAGGACCGCGTTGAGCCACCCGGTGATCGGTATGTCCACCCCGGGCCGGGTAAGCAGGCACACCGGCCAGTGCCACAGATAGATTGCGTACGATCGCTCGCCCAACCAGCGCAGCGGTTGCGTCCCGAGCATCTCGCCGAGGGCGGTGCCGGGGTGACCGGCGACGCCGACGACTACCGCGGCGAGTGCGGCGATCACGAGGAAGCCGCCGAGGTAAAGCGCCTGGTCGGAGTCGCGGAGCACCGCGGCGATCACCGCGAGCAGAAACAGGCTTGTGATGCCGAGCGCGTCCAGGCCGTGCCGGGTTCCGCCGGGCAGGCGGGTGCGGTGTCGCCACGGCTGCGCCCAGATCGCAAGTGCCGCACCGAGCAGGGGCGCCATCGCCCGCGTATCGGTGCCGTAGTAGACCCGCGAGGGATCGGAGAACGGGTCGTACATGAGCGCGGCGGCGGCCGTCGAGGCGCCGACCGCGCCGAGGACCACGACGAGCATGAGTGAGCGACGGGCGCGTACGGCCGCGAAGGCCATCAGTACCAGCGGCCAGATGAGGTAGTACTGCTCCTCGACAGCGAGCGACCATAGGTGGGTCAGCAGCGGTGGCCGGTCGCCGGCGGTGGCGAAGTAGGAGCTGTTCTCCGCGATCAGCCACCAGTTGGTCACGTAGCCGAGCGACGCGAGCAGATCGCCGCGGAGCCGGGCGGCCTGCTGCGGCAGCCAAAGCACGCCGATGGCGCCGACCACCAGCAACATTGCGAACAGCGCCGGAAGCAGGCGCCGGGCGCGGCGGATGTAGAACTTCTTGATCGAGATTCGGCCGTGCTGGGCCTCGACGATAAGCAGGCTCGTGATCAGATAACCGGAGAGGACGAAGAAGATGTCGACGCCGATGAAGCCACCGGGAAGCACGGTGGAGTCACTCGTCGTGCCGATGTGATAGGCGACGACTGCGAAGACGGCAAGCGCACGGATACCGTCGAGGCCGGGTGCATATCGGAGTCCGTGTGCCTCGGCGGGGCGCGACACGATCCGAAAGGTAGTTGACCACGACCGGGAACGCTCGCCCGTGTCGGCTATCTCTCTCGGCTGGGCGGCTACCCTGGAATGGCTCGACGGCCAGGTCGGGTCGTCCGCTGTGCCGATAATTCACTGTTTGGGGATATTGCGACGTGTTTGACACGCTAAGCGACCGTCTCTCTGGGATCTTCACCAAGCTGCGCGGCAAAGGCCGCCTCTCCGACGCCGACATCGACGCCACCGCGAGGGAAATCCGGCTCGCCCTGCTCGAGGCCGACGTGGCGCTGCCGGTTGTGAAGGCCTTCATCGCTCGGCTCAAGGAGCGCGCGCGCGGCGCCGACGTCTCGAACGCGCTCAACCCGGCGCAGCAGGTCATCAAGATCGTTCATGAGGAGCTCGTGAACGTGCTGGGCGGCGAGGCCCGCCGGTTGCAGTTCGCCAAGCACCCCCCGACGGTGATCATGCTGGCGGGACTGCAGGGATCCGGTAAGACGACACTCGCGGCCAAGCTGGCCCAGCACCTCAAGGGTCTTGGCAATCAGCCGTTGCTGGTCGCGGCCGACCTTCAACGCCCGAACGCGGTCAATCAGCTCCAGGTGCTCGGGAAGCGCGCCGGCGTCGAGGTCTTCGCCCCTGAGCCGGGCAACGTCGTCGGCGGGAACGCCGAGCAGAAATACGGTGGCGGGAACGCCGAGCAGAATTACGGTGGCGGGAACGCCGAGCAGCATTTCGGCGGCGACCCCGTGCGGGTCGCTCGCGACTCGATCGAGCACGCGAAGCGCCAGATGCGTGACATTGTGATCGTCGACACCGCCGGCCGGCTGGGCATCGACGCGGACATGATGGCGCAGGCGGCGAACATCCGCGACGCGGTCAACCCGAACGAGGTCCTCTTCGTGATCGACGCCATGGTCGGTCAGGACGCGGTTGCGACTGCGGAGGCGTTCCGCGACGGCGTGGGAATCACCGGCGTCGTACTCTCCAAACTAGACGGTGACGCTCGCGGTGGTGCTGCGCTCTCGGTACGAGAGGTCACCGGCCAGCCAATCATGTTCGCCTCCACGGGCGAGAAGCTGGAGGACTTCGACGTCTTCCACCCCGACCGGATGGCGAGCCGCATCCTCGGCATGGGCGACGTGCTCACACTCATCGAGCAGGCGGAGGCGGCCTTCGATGAGGAGCAGAAGGAGCGCATGACCGCCAAGCTGGTCGGCGGCGAGTCGTTCACCTTGGAGGACTTCCTCGAGCAGATGATGGCGCTTCGGCGGATGGGCCCCATCGCCAACATGCTCGCGATGATGCCCGGCATGAACCAGTACAAGGAGCAGCTGGCCGAGGTCGACGACAAGCATTTCGACAAGGTCGCCGCGATCATCCGGGGTATGACGCCGGGGGAGCGGTCGAACCCGAAGGTCATCAACGGCTCCCGCCGGGCCCGCATCGCCAACGGCTCCGGCGTCACCGTCATGGACGTCAACCAACTGCTCAACCGGTTCGCGGACGCACAGAAGCAGATGAAGGCGATGGGCGGCATGATGGGGCTGCCCGGCATGCGCCGCAAGGCGACCAAGTCGCCGAAGAACAAGCGCAAGGGCGCCAAGGGCTCGGCTGGGCGGCGTCCAGTCGGTGGCGGCGTGCCGGGTGGCATGCCGACGGGTTCGGCGGCGTTGCCGCCCGGGTTCGATCCGTCCGCGTTGGACCCAGGTGCCGCGGGCCTGCCGGCCGGTTTCAAGGTTCCGAAGCTGGACTTCACGAAGCTCACCAAGCGGGACAGCGACACTGGTCCATAGGCTGACTCGATAGGCTAGGTGCAATCCCCGTGACGGAGGACACACCGATGACCGCAGCCCCGATCCTGCCCGACCGGCGGGAGTGGACGGTCGACGACCTCGCCGAGCTGCCACCGGATTAC
Organism: Micromonosporaceae bacterium; assembly: GCA_045403155.1. Taxonomy (GTDB): domain Bacteria; phylum Actinomycetota; class Actinomycetes; order Mycobacteriales; family Micromonosporaceae; genus JAXIPB01. The sequence continues at coordinate 10,045 of JAXIPB010000179.1, read as the reverse complement.
CGGTACGAGCTGATCAACGGAAGGTTGATCGTGCCCTCCCCCACCGCACTTCATCAGGACCTCATGATCGATGTCGCTGTGGCCCTTCGGTCGGGTTGCACACCCGAGTACCTGGTGAGCGTCGATCTCTCGTTGAGGGTGAACCATCGAAACGAGCCGAGACCCGACGTTGTCGTGATCCGATCCGAACGAGTGAACCGTTCGCCGGTACCTGTCAGCGATGCGATCCTGGCGGTCGAGATCATCTCGCCCGACTCGACCTTCCGCGATATGTACGAGAAGGCACATATCTACGCACGTGCCGGCGTCCCGACATACTGGGTCATCGACCCGTTGCACGACAAATTCACGCTCACCGAATTTCTACTCGGCTCGAATGGCGAGTACGAGCCGGGCGCGCACACGTCCGAGGTCTTCACCACGGATCGGCCGTGGTCGGTCACCGTGGACCTGCCGGCGCTCACCGCGAGACGGGCCAAGCTGGAGGCGGGGTCGGGAAGCGGCTGAACGTCGGGTAGGACTATGCACATGGCCTGGCATGTGCGCGGCGTGGTCCTGCCCGACGATGAGGTTCGCGATCTGTGGCTGGATGGCGACCGGGTCACTTTCGAGCCCGTGCCGGGCGCCGCCACGGTTGCCGACCGCGGGTTTATCCTGCCCGGCCTGGTCGACGCGCACTGCCACGTCGGCATCCGGCCGGGCGGGGGGCCGATCGAGGCCCTGGACGAGGCTCGGGCATTGGCCGCCGTTGACCGGAACCGAGGCGTGCTCGCGATTCGTGACGCGGGCTCCCCGTACCCGTACCCGGAACTCGACGACGACCCGGACCTACCGCGACTCGCTCGCGCCGGCCAGCACGTGGCGCCGGTGCGCCGCTACCTCCGCGACATCGGGGTGGAGGTTGAGGCGCCCGGGCTCCCGGGTGCGATCAAGCAGCAGGCCGCGGCCGGCAATGGGTGGGTCAAGCTCGTCGGCGACTGGATCGACCGAGACGTGGGTGACCTGGCGCCGGCGTGGCACGTCGACGCGATGGCGGGTGCGGTGGCGGCCGCCCAGGCGGCGGGCGCCCGGGTCGCGGTGCACACATTCGCGGAGGAGTCGGTGGCGGCGTTGGTCCGGGCCGGCGTCGACTCGGTCGAGCACGGCACGGGGCTGTCCGAAGAGGACATCGCGGAGATGGCCCGGCGCGGCACGGCGCTGGTCCCGACGATGATCAATGTGGCGACGTTCGGCAGCATCGCGGCGGCGGCGAGTGAGAAGTTTCCCGCTTACGGCCGGCACATGGTGGCGCTCCGGGACCGGTTCCCCGGGGTGGTGGCGGCGGCGTACGAGGCGGGCGTCCCGATCTACGTCGGCACCGACGCGGGCGGCGGGATCGAGCACGGCAACGCCGCGGAGGAGATGCTGCTCCTGCACGAGCGAGCCGGCATGTCCACGATGGACGTGCTGCGGGCCGGCTCGTGGGGAGCACGGGAGTGGCTGGGGTTCAGCGGCATCGTTGAGGGCGGCCTGGCCGACCTTGTCGTCTACGACGCCGACCCGCGCCAGGATCTCAGTGTCGTGCGGACACCGCGAGTCATCGTGCTCCGCGGCCACCCCCTCAACCCGTCGATCATGAGCTGAGCGTCGTCCGCCCGCGTCGATCATGACCTCCAAATCATGATCGGCGGGGGTGGGGGGCGGTAGGATGACGGCCCATGGCGCGCGTGCTTACCCCTCAGGCCGAGGACTTTCCCCGCTGGTACCAGGACGTCGTAGCCAAGGCCGAGCTGGCCGAGCCGGGTCCGGTGCGCGGGTCGCAGATCATCCGTCCGGTGGGGTACGCCATCTGGGAGCGCATGGTCGCCGAGATGGACGCACGCATCAAGGCAGCCGGCGCGGAGAACGTCTCGTTCCCGTTGCTCATCCCCGAGTCGTACATGCGGAGAGAGGCCCAGCACGTCGAGGGCTTCTCGCCCCAGCTCGCCGTCGTCACGCACGGCGGCGGGAAGCAGCTCGACGAGCCGGTCGTCATCCGGCCGACCAGCGAGACGCTATTCGGCGAATACATGGCCAAGTGGGTGCAGTCCTATCGCGACCTTCCGTTGTTACTCAACCAGTGGTGCAACGTGTTGCGGTGGGAGCTGCGGACGCGGCTGTTCCTGCGCAGCGCAGAGTTTCTCTGGCAGGAGGGGCACACCGCGCACGCGACCGAGGCGGAGGCCCGCGACTACGCCCGGAAGATCCTGCACGAGGCGTATGAGGACTTCATGGTCAACGTTCTGGCCATCCCGGTGACGGTGGGGCTCAAGACGCAGCGCGAGCGATTCGCCGGCGCGACTCGTACGTACACGCTCGAGGCGATGATGCGCGACGGCAAGGCCCTGCAGATGGGAACGTCGCATGAGCTCGGCCAGAACTTTGCCAAGGCCTTCGAGATGGATTACCTCTCGGCGGAGGGAAGGCAGGAGTACTGCTGGACGACGTCGTGGGGTTCCTCGACCCGCATGATCGGCGGACTGATCATGTGCCACGGCGACGACGACGGTCTCCGGCTGCCGCCCCGGTTGGCGCCCGTTCAGGTTCAGGTGACCGTGGTCAAGGACGGCGACGGGGTGTTGGCGCAGGCGGCCAAGTTGCGGGACGCTCTGCGCGACGCTGGGGTTCGGGTGGGCTTCGACGACCGGGTGGATGTCCCGTTTGGACGGCGGGCCGTCAACGCCGAACTGCGCGGATATCCCGTACGGTTCGAGGTCGGTCCGCGGGACCTGAAGGCGGGAAACGTGATCATCGTTCGGCGAATCGACTTATCGAAGACGCTGGTGCCGGTCACGGACGCGGTGGCGACCGTCCTCGATTGGCTCGCCGCCGACCAGCAGGCCCTGTACGACGAGGCGAGCGCCCGCCAAGCAGGGTGGATCGAGGACGTCAAGACCCTTGCGAACGCCATCGAGGCATCGGGGGTCGGGTTCGCGCGGATCCCATGGGCGAAGGTCGGGACGGCGGGCGAGGCGAGGGCCAATGATCTCGGCGTCTCGGTGCGCTGCCTCGTCCGCGCCGACGGCTCCGTGCCCGACTCCGAGGACGAGAAGGGGCTCATCGCCTACCTGGCCCGGTCCTACTGACGCCCGACCTTCGACCGTCACGGGTCGGCTATGGTCGAGCGCTGTGACTCTTGAGATCGGGCGCGTGGTCCTGCGCCGCCAGTTCCAACGCGCGGATCTGTTGAGCCGCGTATGGGTGGGTCGGGTGGCCGCCGACGACGAGCGCGGCCTGTGGCTCTGGGTCGCATCGGGCAGCGCATTTCGCGACATCGGTGCCGCCGACGGCCGCGCCTTCCGTGAGGTCCCGTTCGCGGAGTGGGGGCGGACCGCCAAGACGGCGCGCGAACTCATTTGGGTTGGGGATGTGCTGATGCTGCACCCACCCGGGCAGGCGCACTCGGTCTGGTTCTTCTTCGAGCCCGACGGCGCCTTCCGTTCGTGGTACATCAACCTCGACGCGCCGGCCGTCCGTTGGGACGACGGCCACGCCGCGGGCGTTGACACCGTCGACTACTTTCTCGACGTCGTGGTGGCGCCGGACCGCACCTGGCGGTGGAAGGACGAGGAGGAGTTCGCCCACCACCTGGCCCACCCCGACGTCTACTGGGTCGACGATGCCGACGCCGTCCGTGAGGAGGGGGAGCGGGTCATCAAATTGGTCGAGGCCGGCGAGTTCCCGTTCGACGGTTCTGGTACGGAATATCGGCCTAACGGCTCGTGGTCGATTCCCGCCGCGATGCCGGTCGGCTGGGACCGGCCGCGGGCTCACGGCTGAGGTTCCCTCCAAGATCGTCGCGGGTGCTCAACACTGGCCCGCTTCGCCCGAGTGGAACAGGGCAGGTGTTGAACAGTCGCGGGCGATCAAGCACCGGCGGTGTGATTTCGTGGCGGATTCGTGGGGTGATTCGTGTCCGGCCGAGCCGATCTGGCAGAATCCGTTATTGGTATCCGACGCGCGTCCGGCGCCCTCTACCCGGGCGCGTCGTCAGTCCCTTGTTACTCAGAGCAGCGGGCCACACTAACCCCACGGTGGCGGTCAGCACGCTCGCCACGCTTCGGCGAAGCTTGCGAGCCGAACAATCTGATACGTCAGGAGCGAGCAGACAGTGGCCGTACGAATCCGGCTCATGCGGATGGGCAAGATCCGCAATCCCCAGTACCGCATCGTCGTCGCCGACTCGCGCACCAAGCGCGACGGCCGCGCGATCGAGTACGTCGGTCTCTACCACCCCAAGGAGGATCCCTCACGTATCGAGGTTGACTCGGCGCGGGTGCAGCACTGGCTCTCGGTCGGCGCCCAGCCGAGCGAACCGGTGATCACGATCCTTAGCAAGACCGGCGATTGGCAGAAGTTCAAGGGTCTGCCCGCGCCGACCGAGCCGCTGATGGTGGCGCCGGCGCGCGCGGATCGCAGGTCGGCCTACGAGGTCGAGGCCAAGGCCGCGGCAGGCCTGGCCGAGCCCGAGGCAAAGCCGAAGCCAGCCAAGAAGACCGCCAAGGCCACCGACGCCAAGGCCACCGAGGCCAAGGTCACCGAGGCGACGGCCACCGAGGCGACGGTCACCGAGGCGACGGCCACCGAGGCGACGGTCACCGAGGCGACGGCCACCGAGGCGACGGCCACCGACGCCAAGGCGGAGCCTGAGCCGGCCACCACTGCGCCGGAGGCGGCGACTGAGCCGACGACCGAGCCGACGACCGAGCCGTCGGCCGAGGTCGAGCCGGCCACGCCGGCCGCCGAAACGGCGCCCGCTCCGGCCGAGGAGTCCACCGATGCCGGCACCGACGCGCAAGGCTGACGGGGCGCTTCGCCCCGTGCTGGAGCATCTGGTGCGGGGCATCGTCGAGCACCCGGACGACGTTCGGGTGCGCATGATCGACGGTCGCCGCGGGCAACGGCTCGAGGTCAGGGTGCACCCCGATGACCTTGGTACGGTGATCGGCCGCGGTGGCCGTACCGCTAGGGCGCTGCGCCAGGTGATCACGTCGGTTGGCGGGCGGGGCGTTCGAGTCGACATCGTCGACGCGTACTGATGCAGCTGGTCGTCGGACGAATCATCCGGCCGCACGGCGTCCGCGGCGAGGTCGTTGTCGACGTGCATACGGATTCCCCGGGTGAGCGTTTCGTCGTCGGGTCGGTGCTCGAGACCGACCCCGCGGCTGCCGGGCCGCTTCGTGTGGACGAGGTGCGGCCGCATCAGGGTCGCCTCCTGGTCACGTTCGACGGGGTGGCGGATCGCGACATCGCCGATCGGCTCAAGGGTGTGCTGCTCTGCGTGGATAGCGACTCCGTGCCGGCGCCGACCGACCCGGATGAGTTCAATGACCACCAGCTGATTGGCCTGCGAGTGGAGACCGAGACCGGTGAGCACATCGGCGACGTCGTCCGCATCGAACACCCGCCCGCGAGTGACCTGCTAATTGTGCGGCGGTCGGACGGGCGCGATGCGCTGGTGCCATTCGTTCGGGCCATCGTGCCGGAGGTTGACCTCGCCACCGGTCGGCTGGTCGTGACCCCGCCGGACGGCCTTTTTGATCTCTAGGGGGTACGTATGCGGGTGGATATCGTCACGATCTTTCCCGAGTACCTCGCACCGCTCGGCCTCTCCCTGATCGGACGGGCTCAGGCCGAGGGCCAGATAGAGATCAACGTGCACGATCTTCGGCGCTGGACGCACGACGTCCACCGGACGGTGGACGACACGCCGTACGGCGGTGGCCCCGGGATGGTCATGCGGCCGCAACCGTGGGGTGAGGCTCTCGACGCCCTCCTGCCCGCGAACCAGTCGAACCAGTCGAACCAGTCGAACCCGTCGAACCCGGCGGGCACCTCGAACGCCGGGTCGCGGGTCATCGTGCCGACGCCGGCCGGGATTCCGTTCACGCAGGCGATGGCGCACGAACTGGCCGCTGAGAAGCACCTGCTCTTCGCGTGCGGTCGATACGAAGGTCTCGATCAGAGGGTGCTCGACCACGCGGCCCGCCGAGGCCGTGTGAGCGAGATCTCGATCGGCGACTACGTCCTGTTCGGAGGCGAGGTCGCGGTGCTCGTCATCCTCGAGGCGGTGAGCCGGCTGCTGCCCGGCGTGCTCGGCAACGCCGACTCCCTGGTCGAGGAGTCACACGTCAACGGCCTGCTCGAGTCGCCGGTCTATACCAAGCCGGCCGCGTGGCGGGGTCTAGAGGTGCCCGTGGTTCTGCGGTCGGGAGACCACGCCCGCATTGTGCGCTGGCGCCGCGACCAGGCACTGCTTCGTACGGCCGGCCGGCGGCCAGACCTGCTCGCCGCCCTGCCGCCGGAGGCGCTGGACGAGGGCGACCGGGCGGTGCTCAGGGGGGGCGGGTTTCCGGTGCCCGGTGGCGATATGGCAAAGTAGTGGGGTTGCCGCACGAGGCCGCAGGTCGCGTGGAGCCGCAGGCCGGGTTCGTGCGAGCGAAATCTACGCGAAGGCGCCGTACCTCTTGCGCCCAAAGACAGCCAGTTGCAGGCCCTAGACCGCATGCCGGGTGCCGGTGTGCCACGACGATGAGGAAGCAGCGATGAACACGCTGGACGCCCTGGATGCCCAGTCACTGCGAACCGACCTCCCGGACTTCCGTGCCGGCGACACCCTCAAGGTGCATGCACGGGTCGTCGAGGGCAGCCGTTCCCGGGTTCAGATCTTCCAAGGTGTCGTCATCCGTCGCCAGGGGAGTGGCCTGCGGGAGACTTTTACGATTCGCAAGGTCAGCTTCGGCGTCGGGGTGGAGCGCACCTACCCGCTCAACAGCCCATCCCTTGACCGGATCGAGATCGTCACCCGCGGCGACGTCCGGCGTGCCAAGCTCTACTACCTGCGCGACCTCCGGGGCAAGAAGGCAAAGATCAAGGAGAAGCGCGAGAAGGCGACCACGAGCTGACCTCGGTGGTTGCCCGTCCTCGCCTTGATCACGGCAAGCGTTCTTCAATTGCTGCCTAGGCGGTCCCACGACCTGGATTCGTACCTCTAGGCTTGCGCGTGATGGACGGCAAGGGACCCGAGCGCGACGACGTCGGCGAGGCGCATAGCTACTACCGGTACGGGCAGGAAACCGACCCGGCCGAGGACGCGTACGGCGACGATGGTCGGTCAAGTACTGGTGGCTCCGGATCCCCGCCGCCGGGATATCGACACGCCGCCGGGACGTTCGGCTCGCCGGGCTGGGACTCGTCAGCCTGGGACGCCACCGACGCCGGTCACGCTCGCGACCGGGCAGCTGACCATCCGGTTTCCTCGCCGTACGAGTCACCGTACGACCAATCCTCGTTCGGCGATTCCCCGCCCTACGGCAATTCCCCGCCCTACGGCAATTCCCCGCCCCACAGCGATTCCCCGCCCTATGGCGAAACCTCGTCGTACGGCGATTCGCCGCCGTATCGGGATTCCCCGCCCTATAGCGAAAGTTCGGCGTTTGGCGATTCGCCGTCCTACGGCGAGTCCGCGTACGGGCAACACCCGTCCGGTCAGTCGAGGTACGGCTCACCGTTGCCCAGTGAGTCGCCATACGAAATGCCGACTTGGGGGCAGGCGTCATCAGGCGGGCCCGAGCACGGCCAGGCCGCGTTCGGGCACGACGAGCACGGCCGCCGGGACCGAAACACCGGGCTTTTCGACCGACCAAGCGGTTTCGACCGTCCGAGCGGTTTCGACCGTCCGAGCGAGTTTGACCGCAGGAGCGAGTCTGACAGTACGAGCGAGTTTGACCGTCCGACCGAGTTTGGCCGTCCGAGCGACCATGACGGGCCGAGCAGCTATGGCCGGCGCGCCGACTTTGGCCGGCCCGCCGACTTTGGCCGCGAACGCGACTTCGGCTGGCCGTCCGACGAGGACACAGGCGGTTTCCGGTCAACGTCCCTTGACCGACGAGTCAACCTGAGCGACCGTCACACGCCGGGTCACGCAGCATCGATCGATGACCCCGCCTCACCCAGCCGGGGGGAACTCGAGCCTTCGCCGCTGCGGCGCCTCGCACGGCGTACCGATGTGTCCGAGGACGACGAGGGTGATCGGACCCGCCGGTTCGGCCGGCGGAGCCAGGGCAGGCGATCAATGCCGCTCTGGCAGGAGTTACCACTTTTGCTCGTCATCGCTTTTTGTCTGGCGGTGCTGATCCGGACTTTCCTGCTGCAGGCGTTCTACATTCCGTCGGGCTCGATGGAACAGACACTGCTCGTCGGCGATCGGGTCCTCGTAAACAAGATCGTTTACGACGTACGCCAGCCGGAGCGTGGCGAGGTCGTCGTCTTCCGCGGCACGGACAACTGGGCGCCGGAGAACCCTCCCGAGCCTGGCGGTGGGCTGCTGGCCCGGGTCGGGCGAGCGCTAGGCGACCTGATCGGTGTCAGTCGCCCCGGGGAGAAGGACTTCATCAAACGCGTCATCGGTGTGCCCGGCGACCGGGTGTCGTGCTGCGATCCGGATGGCCGGGTCTACGTCAACGGCCGGGGTATCGATGAGCCGTATGTGCTGAACAACTCGCCGGTCGAGGTACCACCGGATCCCAACGCCTGCCGATCCCGCCGGTTCGACGAGGTACTAGTGCCGCCGGGTCAGCTTTTCGTCATGGGTGATCACCGCATCGTGTCGCAGGACTCGCGCTGCCAAGGCACGGTGCCAGTTGAGAACGTGATCGGCCGAGCCTTCGTCATTGTTTGGCCGAGCGGCCGATGGGATACGCTGAACGTGCCAGAGACGTTCGCCAATGTGCCCGGACCGGTGGCATTTGGCGGTACGGGATCCCGGACCCAGTTGTCGGGTGTTTCCGGCACCGGCGCGGGCGCCATGGTTGTGCCCATTTTGGCACCTTTGGTGGCAATGACGCGATCGGGACGGAAGCCGCGATGGGGACGAAGTACTCTTCCCCAATGATTGATGAGCGCACCGCCAAACCTCGGAGCAGTTTCTGGCGCGAGTTGCCGATCCTGCTGGGCGTCGCGATCCTGGTCGCGGTGTTGGTGCGTGCCTTCGTTCTGCAGACCTTCTTCATTCCATCGGAGTCGATGGAGCACACCCTCAACATCAACGACCGGGTCCTGGTCAACAAGCTCGTGTACGACGTCCGCGACCCCAGTCGGGGCGAGATCGTGGTGTTCAAGGCGCCGACGCACTGGCGATCGGACCCCAACGAGGAGGACTTCATCAAGCGGGTGATCGGCGTCGGCGGCGATCACGTGGTGTGCTGTGACGCCCAGGGTCGAATCGCGGTCAACGGAGCGGCTCTGGATGAGCCCTATCTCTACACCGACGGCAACGGCGGCTCGGACGTCGCTAGCGAGGACTCTTTCGACATCGTTGTGCCCGCCGGCAAGCTCTGGGTCATGGGTGACCACCGCTCGGCGTCGGGAGATTCTCGCGAGCAGTACAGCCGACACGGCAGCGTCGATGAAGCGACGATCGCGACCGATGACGTCGTGGGACGGGCCTTCGTCCTGTTCTGGCCGCTGGGACGGGGCGACTGGCTGACGGTGCCGGAGACGTTCGACCGGGTCCCCAACCCCACCGGCCAGTAACCCCCCCCACCTGGCGCCGATCATGACCTGGAGGTCATCCCTGAAGGAGCGGGGCCGTGTCAACCCGGGGGGCGGGACTGTTTTGTGACCGGTTTGTGCCTGTTTCCGGCTGGGTGCGGGCATACGCCGGCGAGGGGTCGGGGTCCAGGCTCGACCGGAGGTCGACCCGCGAAGCGGGCTTGGCCTTGACGCCGATCCCGAGCGGCGCAGAATCGTCGCGCCGGGAACGGGGGGCTTTGCGGTTGTGGGTGGCCGTGTGCTCCAGCGTCCGGTGTGGACGGATGGCGGTGCCGGGTTGTCCCCGGTTGCCGGTCATCCCTTCGCTGCCGGCGGGTGCGGTGTGCATGGAGTGGTACGGCCGCAGCTAGTCGGGGTCAATCATGATGCCGACCGCGCCACCGGGTGGTGGGGGTCAGACCTCCAACGACCGCGCGGGTTAGCTGCGCCGGGGTGGGGCTCACGCCGGTCGGGCCAGGCAACGGATGTGCCCGTC
>JAXIPB010000220.1:0-4596 GCA_045403155.1 Micromonosporaceae bacterium | reverse complement strand
CCGAAGCCTGCACAGAGCACCCGAGCTGCATTCGCGGCTTCATCGCGAAACCAAAGTACGGGTACCCGAACGCAGCTGGTTGGTGGCACCTCGAGTGGGACCAGGCCGACGAGCTCTGGCACGCAACGGACCCGGGCGGCGGAACAAAGGAAGTGCAGGTAAGAGGCGAGGAGAAACTCACGCCTCCCGTGGCTCTGATCGGAGCCTTCCAGTACGTGCCGTTTCATGTCGTGGTCGACGCTATCCGGCGGAAGGGCCTGTTTCCGCCAGGGCCGGTCCGGTCGCGCGAAGCGCCGTCCTCGAAGGCGTGAATGAGGTATCTGCCGCCAAGCGGAGCCGACCAAGATCTGAATCCGACGGACTCAAGTCCGGCGCAAGACGGCTCCGCACGCGGACGATGCGTTCCCTCTCCAAGGCGAGTGGAATCGAATGCCCGGGATGGCGGTCACCTGCTGGTGTGTCGGCAGGACGCGGTGTCAGACGAGCACGCGAGGCGATAGCAACGATGAGTCTGCCGCCTGCCGGCCGTCATATTCGAAGGAAGAGGATGACTCCGGAGTCGGACGAGGTGAGACCGGGCGGCTGCCATAAAAGCGCCACCGCGGTGAGCTTCCGGGCACCGGTTGCTACTGAGCGTCCTGACGGTCTTGTATCCGCGTGGAGCGCGCCGGTCTGGCCGGCGCCGGGCACATGGGAGTGACGATGCGCAAACTGATCGTGAGCAACCTGATCTCACTGGACGGCTACGCGTCCGGCCCCGGCGGCGACGTGATGGCGCTGCCGTTCGACACGACATTCAGCGACTACAACCTCGAGCTCATGCGGGCCGCAGACACCCTGGTGTACGGCGCCACGACCTACCGCGGGTTCCTGAGCTACTGGCCACCCGTCGCCGACGACCCGGCCCAGCCCGAGGTCGAGCGGGCCATCTCGCGCCGCCACCGCGAGCTCGAACACCTCGTGGTCTCCGACACCCTGACCGCAGAGGAGACCGGCCCGTGGCGGCAGAACACGAGGATCGTACGCAGGGACGAGGCACGCAACGCCATCGCCCAAGCCAAGAAGGGCGAGGGCGGCCCGCTCGTGGTCTTCGGCAGCATGACGACGTGGAACGACCTGCTCGCCGCAGGTCTGATCGACGAGCTGCACATCATGGTCGGCGCTGGGGTCCTGGCCGACGGCGTCCCGGCCTTCTCGGTCCGGCCGCCCGGCCCGATGCGGCTGAGCGCCGCGCGACAGCTCGGCGATTCCAACATCGCGCTGCTGCTCTACTCGCTGAGATGACCGCGCACGCACCGTCCCGACCGATCACCATTCCGCCGGATCTGGTTGATCGCCACGCTTCGAGGAGTCGCGTGCCGAGTGAGGGTCAAAACCACTCAGGCTCGGGGCAGGACCCCGGGCGCGCCACCTCTCTCTCTGATGCCTGAGAACCCGATCGATGCCCATCTCGAGGCTCTCGATGAGCCGAAGCGGTCGACGCTTCGAGCCCTTCGCGCAATGCTCCACGATCTGCTGCCCCACGCCGAGGAGTGTCTCGCCTACGGCGCTCCCGCGTTCAAGGTCGACGGCAAGACCATCGCGGGGTTCGGCGCGTACAAGAACCATCTGAGCTACCTCCCGCACCTTCCGCCGCGCCTGGCTCGACGAGGAGCCTGCACGACTCAGCGAGCGCGAGCGAGGAATCTTCGCCCCGCTCGCGGTCCATCCAACCTGACGATCACAGACCACATGCATCTCGCCGTGCGCAGCGTGGCCGAAGTAATCCGACCGTCTAGTTCGAAGGCCCACCGAGGGTGGTTGTAGCGCTCGGGACGCTCGTGATCCCGTATCTATCCCGCATGTATCGAGAAGCGAGAGGTAACGACCGGAACCGACCGGGAACCGAATCCGCAGGTGAACGACCCTTTTCGGCTTCCGCCGCAGGTCACGGGATCGGCCCGGCTCAACCTCTCAAGGTGGAGACACGGGTTCGAACCCCGTTGGGACTACCCCGGATGACCTGCGGAAACCTCGACTATGGCGGTTCGGGCAGCGCTAGACGGGCCTCGTTCCCCCCTTTGTTCCCCCCGGGGGGTCACTTTCTGGCGGTGACAGCCGTGACGTATGTGGCACCGAACGTATCCACCACTACCCGAACACGCTGGAACTTCTTGAAGATGACGCGGAACACGAGCACCCGAGCCTGCGCTTACTTCCCCCGTGAGCCCCCTATGTGGACGGTTCCAGCTCTTTCAACCGCCCGATGAGCCGACGACTCTCCTGGTCAATCCATCGGGGGAACGGGGCGAGGCCGTCAGCATCCAGGCCACCGGGATCAACGAGCCCCCTGGGCGTCAGCGGGTTGCCGGGATGGCTTACCTCGACGTAAAGACACCTTTCGCGCCAATGCGTCAGTACGGCAATCAGTTCATCGGTATTCGCTGGCTGAGCAGGGTCGACTTCCTTCAATAGCGCGAGCTTGCGGTCATGGTCGCGGAACGTGCGCCAGAACTCGGTCCAGTCCTCGGGGTCTTCGCGCAGGCATAGATGCGCCTTCAGGACCTCCTCGACGCTTGAGTACAGGAGGAACGCGGCCCGTTGGAGCCGACCCTGCGCCAGCAGCACCAAGGCGTCTCCCTTCAAGTCGATGGCGTTTGCAACGCTCGCCCCGGCAAGTTCGTACCGCTGCTTGAACGACAATCGCGGTCGCGCTGGACCGGTGTTTGGAACAGGAATCGTCGCCATGGAACCTCCTCGATGCCGCCAGCACAGCTCTCTAGATGATTCCACGCTGTGGACACTCGGACCGGGCGGTCTGGCCTCGACCAAGGACTCCGTCCCCCCCTCTGTTCCCCCCGTCCTACGTTTCAAGGGGTCTCAGAGGGCCTTTCGCGTCTCATGACGTGAGACGACGCGCAGGTCAGAGACGTACGGGAACGGCTGAGACAACCTGCCTCACCCTCTCAAGGTGGAGACACGGGTTCGAACCCCGTTGGGACTACGCAGGTCAGGGGACAGGTCCGGGAGTCATGAGCCTCTATGGCCCCGCATTGGCCCCGCGGCGTACACGGGGCCGTCACGATGGCCCGCACGGTTTCTGCTTGGAGCTCGGGCTGGGGGATCGTGCCGTTCACTCCGACGATCTCGTTGGCGAGCGTGGTCTTCCCTGCCAGGTCAGGACCATCGACTTCCACGCGGTCTGATGATCGGAGGGTGTCGCCTAGCTGTAGTTCCCACAGACGTTGTTGACAGAAGCGAGACTCCCCCTCCGATCCAGGCGCTTAGGGCTAGCGCGCCACGCGGTAGTGGAGGTAGACGACTCTCGAGCTGAAGGTGCGGGTCTCGACGAGTTCGAGATCCACCCGGCGCTCGCGCTGGGGGAAGAACGGAATGCCACCGCCAACCAGCACCGGGTAGACCATGGCCCGGTACTCGTCGATCAGACCCAACGCGGCCGCCTCGGCGGCGAGCCTCGCGCCGCCGATCGCGATGTCCCCCTCTCCCGGCTCGGCCCGCGACCGCTCGATCTCCTCCGCCAGGCCGCCGGGGGCCAGGCGGGCATGGCCCTGCACCGCGGACAGCGTCGTGGAGAACACCACCTTGGGGAGCGGCTTCCAGAGCGCGGCCCACTCGAGCTCTGGTTCGTCGAGCGATCGATCCTGGTCGGCGGTCTCCCAGTACAGCATCGTCTCGTACAGCCGTCGTCCCAACAGGTGGACGCCGACCCCTCGGATCTCGTCAATCCAAAAGCGAAAGACCTCCTCGTCGAACCCCGGCCAGTCGAAGCCGCCGTCCGGCCCGACGATGTAGCCGTCAAGTGAGAGGCTCATCGAATAGGTCACGCTGCGCATCAGGAGTCCTCCTCCGAAACGGGTTCGACAGTACGACCGCCGGACGCGGCAGGACTCATCGCGGGTCGCGGGATCCCTAGGCGGAGTGAGCTAGCCGTAGTGCCGAGGCAGGTTGTCGACGCGGGTGACCGGGGGTTGGCCTCCGAGGGCGGTGTTGGCCGCGTCGCACGCCTTCGCCTCACGGCGTGGATCACGTATCGGCGAATCGGACCGCCCCGCTCGGGCTTCGTCCGCCTCACGCCGGAGAACATCAAGGCCGGGCTGTTCGTCCCCCACTCGCGAGATCTGCGCGTCCATGAGGAGTAGGTTGGTCGAGCGTATCTACGGGCGTTCGCGCGCGCTCGTCCGTTGCCTGCAGTCTCCCGCCGAGGTGTTGAACAGGCGCAATGGCTCGCCGGCTGCGCGCGCATCCGGGAACCTTCTGGGCGGCCGGCGCGGATCTGCACGAGGCAGCCTCCCCTCAGACCTCGCGGCGCTCGGTGAGAGCGCGCTCTTCCTCCACTGTCCGCTCCGCTGTCGGGGAGGCCTCGAGGCGCTCATCCGGGATCGGCTCACCGCTCTCGATGGAGAGGCCGTATGTCCCCGTGGCCAGCCGATGCTCGGCACGCTCGAGGGCCTCGAGTCGTTCCTGAAGGTCGGCGGCAAGGGCTTCGTCGAGCTCGTCCAGGGTGAGCTCTGCGGCCAGGTTCGCCGGCTCTTGAAAGCCGGCGATCTCGCCGTCGGCCTGGTGCCCGCGTTGGCCGAGGGCGCGCTCCAGCTCGCG
>JAXIPB010000158.1:0-3167 GCA_045403155.1 Micromonosporaceae bacterium | reverse complement strand
TCGTGCACCAGGCAGATTCTGAATATGACGAACGGCGCGCTCCGACGCCCGGTTGCGGCCGCGGTCCTCGGGTGAGCGGGCGTTAGTACAGGTATTAGGTCCCGAGCCGACCGGGACGGTCGGCACTTCTGCCCCAGCGGTGGAGTCGGGTCCACTTGGTGAGTAGCACGACCTGACGGGAGTTCATGATGATCACGACACTCGATCTATTAACCGCACACCCGTTTCTTGAGGGCTTACCCGAAAAGTGGTTGGAGCGCCTCTCCTACCAGGGCAAGCGATCCGTGCACCACGGCGGGAGTCGGCTGTTCAGTGAAGCCCATCCGGCCGATCGATTCTGGTTGATCCGCGACGGGCGCGTATCCCTAGAATTCAACGTTCCGGGCCGCGGCGATATCGTGATCGAGGAACTTGGCCCAGGGAGCGTTCTTGGCTGGTCCTGGATGTTCCCGCCATATCGCTGGCACTTCACGGCGGTCGCGGCGGAGCAGGTCCTGGCGGTCGAGATGGACGGCAAGGGGGTGCTGCGGTTGTGCGATGACGACCCAGCTCTCGGCTACGAACTGACGCGTCGCTTCGCCGAGGTCCTCATCGATCGGCTACAGGCCTCGCGAATGCGCCTGGTAGATCTGTACTCGCCCGCGCGCGCCGTGGCTCCTGACACGCCGCGTCCACGCTCCAACTAGGTATGCCGTGACGGCCTCGCCGTCACGGCATACTCGGATCTATCCAACGGGCTACGGGATCGTCTCTTTGACGGTCGGAGTCATGAGGTTATGGCGACGAAGATCGGCCGAGTCGTCGTACTCGTAACCGATCTGGTCGACGACCTCCACGACGCCCGCGACAGTTTCGCAGAGTCGCACCGTGATCTGCGCAGTGCTGCGCCGGTCGGCGGTACCTCCCAGGGTGACGATTCCCTGGCTTACCTCAACCGTGATCGTCTCCGGATCAATCCACAGTGCCTGGCGTAGCACCTGCTCGCGGATGTCCTCGCGGATCGCCTCGTCATCGCGCAGGTACATGCGCAGCAGGTCGCGCCGGGAGACGATCCCGACGAGACGGCCCTGCTCGTCAACCACCGGTAGACGCTTGACCCGCTCGTTGTCCATCATCTTGGCGACGGCGGGCAGCGAAGCGTCAGAACCGACGGTCACCGCCGGACTGCTCATCAGGTCGCGGGCAACGTCGCCGCCAGCCTTGACTCGGGCCACCCGACGTTGCTTTCGCTCAAGCAGGTGCAGGTGCGGTTCCAGACCATTGAACTCCACCTTGTGCAAGAGATCGGCCTCCGAGACGACCCCCAAGACCCGCTTGGCTTCGTCCACCACGGGCACCGCACTTACCGCACGGTCGGCGAGGATCTGGACAATTTCCTTGTATGGCGTCGTCTCGGTGACCGACACGACCCTGTCCGTCATTACGTCCCTGACCGTCCACCGCCTCATTGCGGCACCTCCTCGTTAGTTGGCAGCCGGACGCATCCGACCTACATCGACTGTGCACCACCGCGGAAGATCGACGTCAGGGCCAAAGGTCCCCCACCGGGGGGCGACCTTATATCCGAGCCTGTTTATCTCGGTGTTATCGCCACGATCACAGGCTTCGATCGGTGCTCGTCCCGGCGTAGCATCTCCTGCAGCGCGCGTAGTGGCTTGATGAAGATCATGTCGAACCGGTACTTTTCCGCCAGGAGCCGCTGCACGCGGCCGGTCTCGGAGTCGGGCAGCAGCTCGGCTCGCGCGGGCATCTGTTCGCCGCGCAGTCGTCCAGTGGCGGTGCACACGGCTACCCGCACCGACGGGTTGTGGCGGATGCGCCGCACCTTGTAGGAGTCGCGCTCGGTCTCCACCAAGAGTCGCCGGCCTTCCTGCACGAACCAGACCGGAGTGGCGACGCCGGACCCGTCGCGTCGGAAGCTAGTCAGGCTCAGGTACTTCCCGGCTATCGCCGGTGTCTGCCGCGGTTGGTCAATCACAACGTCGTGTGTCCCGACGAGATCGGCGTACGGCCACGCCCGCTCCTGACTCGCCGCCAGTACCAGATGTGTCTCTCCGCGGGCGCGGTAGGTGTTCTTGCCGTTCATGTCGAATCTCCCTTCCACCCTCAATCGTCGTCCGCGCACGACGAGACGAACCCGCCGTTGGTCCCGAGACGCGGGGCCCATTGTCACTATCCACATCGGTGGCCGGCGGGCAGCGTTGGATGAAGAAGCATCACGCCGAGGTTGGAGGTTGCCATGAGAGCCGTGAGGCGTTGGACGGTCGAGGTACTCGTGGGCGAGCAGGATGGGCGCACGTACGCCGAGGCGATCCTCAACGACGACATCGGAAACCACCTCCTCGGGACGGGGCGCGCCGCGCTCAGCCCGGCCGACCGGGACGTACCGGAGATCGGCGACGAGATCGCGGTAGCGCGCGCTCTTGTCAATCTCGGCGAGATGCTGTTGAGCACCGCCACCACTGACATCGAGTCGATCACGCACGAGAGCGTCGCATTGTCCCACTGAGTGGGTGGCCGTGGAGCGACAAGCACGAGGCCGAAAGACCCGCGGCGGGCGGGGCGGTCGACCCTTGCCGCCAGGCCGGTCGCGTCCGGCATGCTGATGGGGTGCCTAGCGTTCGCGACCTCCTGAACCGCTTTCGACCGGCTGGGGCACCGGGGGCGGCAACCGCTGTCGGCGTACCGGGCGACCGGCGGGACAGTGTCGTCGCCGAACTGGAGCCGGTGTTTGCCCATCTCGCCGACGTCGTACGGCACTGCGATGAGCTGCGGCGAGAGGCCGCGGCGGCAGCGGCCGATCGGGAGGCGGCGGCGGCCGAGCGTGGCCGGGTCATAGCCGCGAGCGCACGGGCGGACAGCGCCGCCGACCGCGCCTCGACGGCGGCAACTCTGCGCGCCGAGGCCGCCGATGCCGCGAGGCGGGCGCTGGCCCGCGCCGAGGGCGAGGCTCGACAGGTCCGGCACGACGGCGACGCCCGTCGGGTCGGACTCGTCGCCCGCGCCATCGACCTGGTCCGAGCCGAACTTCGTACGTTCGGATCGGATGGAGCCGGATCGTCATGAGCGCGGGGTGGGTCGCCGGCAGCGTGCGCGCGCGAGCCATTGCCCGTCGGCGAGTGGGGGCGGCGGGCGTTCGCGAGCTGGCCCGGTCGGGCTCGGTTGAG
>JAXIPB010000040.1:0-39329 GCA_045403155.1 Micromonosporaceae bacterium | reverse complement strand
CGGCAGAAGATCCGCCACGAGATAGAGTCGCCCACCTCCCGGCACAGCAACTCGTACCCCAACCGGTACTGGAACTTCAGGAACATCATCCGCAGATAGACTTCCATCGGGATGCTCGGCCGTCCGAACAGGTCGCTGAAGCGCTTCCGGAACGGGGCGAAGAATGCCTCGTCGTCCAACCAGCAGTCGACCCGCTCCAGGAGCGGCGACAACCGTCGGCACTCCTCGGGCAGCACCGAGTCCCACAACGACGGCTGAAGGTTGCGCGTGACAGACACCCCGACTCCTCACCAACGGACCCGGAGATCATGATCCGAGCTAGCGAGAGGCTCCACAAGCCGACACACCGACCAACGTCGATCTACTTTTCAAGGCGAAGTAGCTATGCGTCCCGCCTACCCGACTGCGATTCGGCTACGCAAAGTGCGACGGACGCAGCGGCGCGGGGAGCCGGACCGCGACGGCCCTAGGAGCGGACGAGGCTGCCTCTCGGGGACAGCGGCCCGACCCGGTCAGTGGTTGGTGGCGTCCGCCTCGACGCGGTCGAGCCAGTCGCGGACGAGGATGTCGTGCAGGGCCGGCAGCTCGATGTTGAGTAGGTGGCCACCGCGGTCGAGCTCGGCGAACGTGGCCCGCTGCCACTGGCCGAAGCGGCTCCACAGGTCGTTAAAACCCAGCACCAAGTCCTGCCGGCCGGTCATGATGAGCGCGGGCCGGGCGAAGCCGCCCGGCGGCCCGACGGCGAACGACCCGCCGTAGCGCTGGTATATGCGGCTGATTGCATCCTCGTCGGCGACCGCGAACGCCGCCTTGATCTCGACCTGCCAGCGGCGAAGCGTCTCTGCCGTGATGATGACCGCGGTCTGTTCGAAGTCGTCCGAGCCGTTCACCCCGTCCTCGCGCACGAGCACGGCGTGCGTGGCCAGCTCGCGCTGCTCCCGCGGCAACACCATCGGAACGATGAGCGCAACGCCAAATATCCGGTCAGGATCCGCCGCCGTGAGTCCGGCCGCGATGTAACCGCCGAACGACACGCCAGCCAAGGCGAAGCGGCCGGGAACGAGGGCATCGACGGCGGCGCTCGTGACGGTGAGGATGTCATCGGTTCAAGTCGACCCCAAAGCCGTGCAGCAGCACGGCAGTGTGCGTGGCCTCCTGCGGCGACGCACCATGTTCGACCACGTGGACGTCGATCCCAGCACGCTCACCATCGGCATGCGCGTCACGCTACGGGCGAGCGGGTCACCAGGTCCACCGCACCCGACACCCGATGCGGCGGACCTCGGGGACCGCCGCCGGGCGTCGCCCATCAACTTGATCTCCCCAGGGCCGATGTAGGCCCGGAGGCATCCCATCTGGCAGATACACGTGCGCCATCTGATCGAGGCCACTCGCCGCCGGCTGTAGAGACCCAGCCCGTTGCGTCAGGATGGTGTCGGTAGCGGCTGGCGGGTCAGCACTCTACTCATCCGGACTCATCTGGCCGGGTTAGGTCTCGCGGCAGACGGTGCGCCCGCTGGTCGTGAGGAGGCGTGGACAGCTGATGGTATGTCGTGCCCGGGTAAATGTGGTCAGCACTTGGACCCATTAGATCGCTGTCGTCTTCTCGATGCCGCTGCCGTGCGTACGGACGAATGTCCAAACGGGACGGAGAGAGACGACGGTGCTGTTTCGTGGGTGATGACCGGGCCGAGGATCATCACGACGTTAAGCTGGTCGACGAGACCGGTCGCCGGTTGACCAAGGCCCGGCTGCCTGAAGGGCTGGAGGGAATCAGGCGGACGCGAAGCGCGCTCTCACGAGCCCGCTGCCGCCCGTCTGATCGATCAGATCATCCCCCAGTAGGAGGTCCACTCTGGATCCCGCTCGGATTGGCGGTCCTACACAACTGAGGACCGTCGACGGGGTCGGGCGCAGAGGTCACGCAGTCGTGGAGGACCTTCATTCTGGGTGGTTGAAGTAGCCGACAGCACGTCATTCGTTAGGGTGGTTATGAAGGAGTACCTCCGATAACACGAGGAGCAGCATCGTGACTTCCATCGATTGGACATCAGATGCGATGGGCTCGGGCCAATACGCCGAGGTCAATGGGATCAACCTTTACTACGAGACCCACGGGGCTGGTCAACCGATGATGCTGCTGCACGGTGGGCTCGCTTCGAGCGAAATGTTCGGGCCGATTCTTCCCACCTTGGCGGACCACCATCAGGTCATCGCCGTCGACCTGCAGGGGCACGGCCGCACCGCCGACATCGACCGGCCGATCGAGCTGGGGCTCATAGCCGACGACATCGCGGCCCTCATCGACCACCTCGGGCTGGACAGGCCGGACGTCGTGGGCTATTCGTTCGGCGGAGGCGTGGCCTTCCACACCGCGGTGAAGTACCCGGCCAAGGTCCGCAAGCTCGTCATGGCCGCGGCGAATATCAGGCCCGATGCGATCTATGCGGAGATGCGTGTGCAGCAGGGCCAGGTGAACGCGGCCGCCGCCGAGTTCATGAAGGACACCCCGATGTACCAGCTTTACCAGAAGGTCGCGCCCCGTCCCGAGGACTTCCCCCGCCTGCTCGACAAGATGGGCGCGTTGATGGCGAAGGACTTCGACTACACCGATGAGGTCCGCGGCATGCAGGTGCCGACCCTGATCGTCGCCGCCGATGCGGACATGGCTCCTCCGAGCCACTACGTCGAGGTGTTCAAGCTGCTCGACGGCGGACTGCGCGACGGCGGCTGGACTGGCGAAGGCCGACCGGCCGGCGGCCACGCTCTCGCGATCCTGCCCGGTCTGACCCACTACAACGTCGGCACGTCACCGCTCTTCGCAGCGGTCACCCTCGATTTCCTCGACAAGGAAGCGAGCTGAGCGACGCCGCTGATGGTTGAAACACCTGGACAAGATGAACCTCAGTGAACTGCTTGACGAGCGGTCTAACCAGGGGCTTCGACCAGCCCCGAGCTGCATCGACTCCGAGATGCTCGCCAGCTAGCGTAACGGAGGCCAGGTGCCGCTCGGCGAGGTCGGCCGACTACCCGAACCGGTTGGCGAGCTCGCTCAGCTTGGCGACGTACGACGGCCAATCGTGGTGGTCGGGGACGTTGGTGTTCTCCCGCTGCCAGCCGACGGCGCCGTCGTGCAGCTCGCGCAGGATGTCAGCGTGACCTGCGTGACGGGCGAGATCGTAGATGACGAGCACGATAATCCGTTGCAGGGTCACGCTCTGCCTTCCTGGCTGCCACCACGGCACTTGCCCCGGCGCGTCGAGCGGGAGCTGCTCGATCGTGCGGTCCGCGAAAGCCCCGACACGACGGTAGAGGTCGATCAGTCCGTCTTTGGTCTCGTCCTCCCGTGCATACCAGTCTGCTTGGGGTTCCTCGTCGTACGCCCCCAGCGGGACCAACTCCTCGGGCGTCGGGAACTGGCGCCCGAATGTAGGCCCGAAGTAGCCGGCTTCGACATTGAGGCAGTGCTTGATGATTCCTAGCAGGTTGTTGCCGGTCGAGGTGCGGGGCAGTCTGGCATCGCGTTCAGCAAGCCCGTCGAGCTTCCAGATCAGATCGTCGCGACATGCCTGGAGGTAATGGTGCAGCACGGTCTTCGGGTCATCCATGTCAGTCATGGCGGCCATTCTTCCCCGCTGCCCGCGCCGACGGCGGCGTAGCCTTGAGCGTCATGATCGTCTAGCCGGGAGTGTCACGGATCATCTGAGCCCGATCCGTAACGCATCAACCGGTCCATGGCATCACATTCGAGCCTTGATTCGGCTCGGCACGATCTTGGCGGGCGATATGCGGCAGGGCGGATCGTCACGAAGCTCCGCTGATCGTCCGGCAGACGAATCTCGCCTCCGGGTGCGTTCGAAGGCTATGACACAGTCCTGGGTGTGCGGTTGGAGGATCTGCCGGAATGGTTGCCGGATTGGTGTCTGGATCATCTCGGTGTGCGAACCCGTCGGCGTGCTGTTCCAGCTGCAACAGATCTCGATGGTGTTCGGTCTCCGGTTGGCTGGCGGTAGGGATGTCGTGGTCAAGGCGCGCGCCGATGACGGTCGGGCCGTGTCGTGTGTCGAGGCGCAGACCCGGTTGGCCGAGCGCGGATTTCCGTGTGCCCGGCCGCTCACGGCGGTGGTCGGTGTCGGTTGGCTGGCTGTGCACGCCGAGGAGTTCCGGCCCGGCGGCGAGGTGTTGCACGGGGACTCGCCGGCCATAGCCACGCGCAACGCGCAGGTGTTCGCTCAGCTGATGGCCGAACTTGCCGCCGTGACCGTCGCGCCGCCGCTGCCGAATCCGCCGTGGGTGCGTTGGGACCACGCCGATCCGGGGGTGTGGCCGGCGATCGCCTTCCTCGATAGCCGGGATCAGAGTGTCGTGCCCACGTACGTCGTTGAGACGGCAGAGCGGGCTCGGGGACGGCTACTGGCCGCCGGCCTGCCGTGCGTGCTGGGCCACGCCGACTTCGAGGCACAGAACCTGCGGTGGCGGGGTCGAAAGGTGTGGGCGGTGCACGACTGGGACAGCCTGGCGTGGCAGCCGGAGGCAGCGCTGGTGGGAGCGGCGAGTGGGTCGTTCGCCAGTGCCGGGCCGCCCACGCTGGCGCCAGTCGAAAGCTCCGAGGCGTTCCTGGTGGCCTATCAAGACATTCGGGGGCGCTTGATGACGGCCGTGGAGCTGGAGATCGCGTGGGCGGCAAGCTTGTGGATGGCTGCGTACAACGCCCGGGAGGAAGCACTGCACGGCATCACCTCGGTGTGCGGCGATGCGCTCCGGGCACAAGCAGCCGAACGCCTCCGCCGCTGTACGCCAAACTGAGCTCCGGTCCGCCACGCCAGACGGCCCGGGCACCATGAAGACAACCAAGATCGTCTAGCCGGAGCGTCACGGATCAAGTGGGACGTCGGCCCCCTAGCGGCTGGGAGCGGTCCCGATATCCGGGACAATCAGAGGTGACATCTAGCGTCGCCGATGCACCGGATAACGCAAATGGAGCACCCCGTCGCCTTGGATGACCATCTCGGGATCCTCGAGCATTAAGTGGCCGTCGGTGAGCGTCCCGAAGTAAGGCTTCCCCGGCCGAAGACGACCGGCACGATGTCGATCGCCACGTGGTCGATGAGCCCCAGCGACAGAGCCTGCCCGCCGACCTCACCCGCTCCCACACCCAATCTCCCCCTCGCCAGCCAGCTCATGTGCTCGTGCGATTCCCTCCTCCACCGAGGTGGCGAAATGGTACGACGCCTCCGGGTGCCAGCCCGTCGGCCGCGGTCGGTGCGACACGACCACGACGTGGTCGCTCGCCGGCGGGTGGCCCTCCCAGCCGTTGGTCAGGTCGAATTGCTGCCGCCCGACTGCCAGGACCTTCTGGCGCGACCACATGCCACGCACGTATTCAGCCGAAGCCGCTGAGACCCGGAATGGCGCACCGTGAACATCGGCGTGGTCTTCGTCGACAAGGGCAGCTTCATGATTCGTTCCGCACTCTCCGCGAACACGGCCCGCGTCTCACACGAGACGGATCGGTTCACGGGGCCCGGTTCAGACACCGGTACGGGTGAACGTCACATGCGTGACTCCGCTAGGCGAGGAGGTGGCCTCGACCTGGTAGTCCTTCTCCAGGCCCTCGAGTCCGTCCCAGAGCCGTTTGCCTCGGCCGAGCAGGATCGGGACCACCACGACGTGCATGTAGTCGATGAGCCTGGCCGCAAGGAAGTCGCGAATCATGGTGGCTCCTCCGCCGATGCGTACGTCCTTATCGTTCGCGGCCTTGCGTGCTGTCTCGAGCGCCTCGGCAGGCGACGCGTCGAGAAAGTGGAAGGTCGTGCCGCCCTCCATCTCGATCGACGGGCGCGTGTGATGGGTGAGGATGAAGGTCGGCGTGTGGAACGGCGGGTTGGGACCCCACGCGCCCCTCCACTCCGGGTCCTCGTGCCATCCGGGATGGCCCCACTTCCCGGCCCCCATGATCTCGGCGCCGATGCCCGGATAGAACTGCTGGGCGAAGGCGTCGTCGACGCCGCCGCTACCGCCGGGCTGCCACCACCGGGTGGCGAACATCCATTCGTGCAGCCTCTCACCGGCGTGACCGAAGTGTGCGTCGGCGCTTTGACCCTCACCGGTGCCGAAGCCGTCGAGTGAGATGGCGAAGTTGTGGACGCGGGCAAGTGACATGGCTGATGTTCCTTTCCTTCTGTTGGTCGACCTTCGTCGGATCAGCTCGGTCTGTCACAGGGAATGCTCGGCGGGTTCCGTACGGTGGACGGGGCGAAGCGTCAGCGCGCCACCGACGGCCGCGGCGACGGCGCCGAGGGACAGGAACGTCCGCACCGTGTGAAACGCCGACCATCGAGCACGGATCTCCTGCCAGTCGGCGGGAAGCGTCGCCGTCGTCCAGGTCTTGATCTGATTGTCGATCGGGACCTCGATCGCCAGCGTGATGACGAGAACACCGATCATCAGCAGCAGTGCCACCGCGGCGAGCCATCCTGCCGTGGTTGAGCCGATGCGGAACAGCAGAACGGCCGCACCCAGTCCAACCACCACGGCGGCGATCATGAGCACCGCCATGACTCTGGCGAGGTTGTCGATCATGTGTTGGCCGTCGGCGAGAAAGGTGTCGGCGTCGTAGTCCGTCATGGTGCGGGCCAGGGAGAGCCACGTCCCCCACATCACCCCGGCGACCAGGACATAGAGCATGACGCTGACGAACAGGGTCGGCTTGAGCAGCGAGGTGCCCACAGTCTTCACCTTCCTGGAGTGGGCGGCGCCGTGATCGGGCTCATGTCGATGCCGGCCTGCCGCCACGGGTCGCCTTCGCGCACAAGGATGTGGGTGCCCGGAACTGACCGTCGTTGCCTTGACCGCGATGCGACGTTTCCTGGTCGTGAATAGCCACCACGATCGCGCAGTCGCCAAACACCCGTACCTGGGTGTCACGCAAGTCGGGCGTGGAGGTCACGAAGTCGCGCTGCGGTAGCGGTCGAGCCACTGCGTCTTGTCCAACAAGAAACCCAGCGTTCCGACGAGGATGAAGTCCTTGGTGTCCATGCTGTCCAGCACATCGACGTCGCCGGCGACCTGCGCCGCGGCCCAACGCCGGCCGAACTCGTCCAGTTCGGCCACGTGATCGGTCATGCTTCGACTCCTCACGAGATCTCGGCACCATCGACTTGGTCGGTGCCTGCGTTGGTACTCTCGGGCCAGTCTCGACACTACGATCCGGATGGACTGGCATCCAGGTCCAAATCCGCGGTCGAGACCATGTCGGTGCAAGGAGATCGGTAAGCCGATCGCCCTCGGCGCTGACGCCGTCGGTCTATCGGCCAGTGCGGCGGGCGACCAGTTCGCGGCAGCGCTGGACGACGGCCGGGCCCGGGTCTGGTCCGCTGGCGCGGATGGAAAGCGCGCCGGCCCGACCGAGTTCCATGCTCACACCGGACTAGCGCGCGGCGACCCGCTGCCGCTACCGGTAGCGGCGAGCGGCCTCGCGCTGAGCCCGGACGGCCGCTGGCTGGCGGCTGGAACCGAGACCGGCTCCGTCGTCGTCTTCGACGTGCCGAACCACAGGCAGGTGGCCGTTCTTGACGCCGATCCGGTCCAGCACCCGGTCACGGTCGTCCGGTTCAGCGCCGACGGGCATCTCCTGGCCGCGGCCGGAATCCACGGCCGGGCATCGCTCTGGCGGGTCGGCTCATGGCCGCTGGGTTGGACGGCGGACGTCGGGCACAATGGCTGGGCTCTTGGACTGACGTTCTCCTCGGACGGCCAGGTGCTTGCGGGCTCTGGCACCGAATTCCAAGACCTTCCTGTATGAAATCGACTCGGGCGCGCTCATCGGCACCGCGTTCGGGCCGGCCGCCAATCTTCTGACGTACGCAACGTTTCTGCCGGATCGCAATGAGCTCATCGCCTTTGGCGACAAGGGTTCGCTGCGTCGCTGGGATCTTGATCCCGGCTCGTGGGTGCGACGAGCGTGCGCCATCGCGGGTCGCGACGTCACAGATAAGGAGTGGGAGCAGCTGCTCCCGCGCCGGCCATACCAGCCGACCTGTCCGGGCTGACCCACAGCCCCACAGGTTGGGAACCTCGGTCAACTTCGTAGGAGCCTGAGCACCGCGAGTACACGGCGATTAACGTCGGGTCCCACCGGCCGGCTAGCCTCTCCGCGATCTTGGATGCCATCGGGGCGTGCAGCACCGCGGAACATCCAAGATCTATGTGATCTCGATGATGTCTTGAAGCTTGGATGGTTCCGATGACGCTGCCGAGGTCCGAGAAATCGAGCATCGCGTGCACGGCACAACCATCCTGCGTCGTCGTGACCCCGATCCGACGGGCGGAGGGCCCGCCCTCGGCTCCAGTGACCAGTTGCGCGTATACGCCACGATGGCAGGTATGGCGTCCGTCCGTCGATCGGCACTCTGGACGGTCCTGTGCTGTCTGTGGGTCGGTGCATCCGCCGCAAGCTGCTCGGCGTCCGCGAATAGCCCGCCGGCCAAGGTATTCGCCGCATCCGCTACGACCACCACCACGACCACGACCGAAACGTCGTCGCCACCGCGGCTCGGTCCGGCGGCTGCCGTACAGATCACGTTTGATGGCGCGTACGCCCTCTCGGCTGAGGCCGTCGGGCACATCGACGCGGTTGCCTGTGGAGGAGTACACGGCGAGTGGCGCGGAACGGTCACCCTGGACGACCAGTTCCTCTACGAGAAGTCCAAGCACGTGACGTGGACATTCGACGGAACGGGCAAGGCGGAGGTCAGCGCCGGTTACTTCGACTATGGGCTAAGTTCCGGCGAGCACTGGGTGCTCTTCCTTATCGACCTGCGCCTGATCGAATCGAATGGTTCCCGCCCTTCGATCACTGTTGACGACGTCGTTGCTGTGCAGCCTGGCTTTGGCACAGGCCCGGACCACGCGTCACCACAGCCGCCGTTCCCCGTGACGCTCGGTCCGGTGCCCAGCTGCTGACAAACGGGCACGCAAGCATGGTCGACTCGTTGCGGACCTCGCGCGTCAGGCCGTGGGTGCGAAGTAGTAGCCGGCCAGGTCGGCGAGGACGTGTACGGTGCCGGGGCTGCCGTTGAAGAAGTCGACCTTCCCGTTGACGACCGGAACGGCCACGAGGTTGGCAATCGCGCGTCCCGTCGTGAAATTCAGATTCGACACAGTGGGCCGAGCCTGCCCGTCAGGGTAAACGGTCAGATATCCGCTGGCACTCGGCTCAGCCACGGTCACATTGAGCACCACGGCCGTCACACCACTTGCAGGCAGCCCATTCACACCCGCCACCTGCAACTTGATCGTCCCCCAGGCAGGCACCGCAACCGACGTACCCGTACCGGTCCCATTCCGGGTATCCAACACCCGCTTGGGGCCGGCCGGCGTGTACCTGCTCCCGCCCGCGTACGTCGACAGGGTGTTTAGGTCGCCGTTGAAGACATTCTTATCGTAGTTGCCCGGGACCGACGGATCTCCCGGTGCGTACTGCCAGAAGGCGAAGCTGCTCCACCCGGCCGGCAGCGTCGGCTGCGTCGTCGTCCAAGCGGCGATGTTCAACGGATAGCTTCCGAACGACGCGTCGGACTTGGTGCACGTGTTCCACCAGGAGGCGCTTGCGTAGATAAGGGGCGGCCGGCCGATACGAGCCTGCACCCGGGTGACGAAGGAGCGGATCCAGCTTGAGATGGACCCGGTCATGTTCCAGCAGCTGTCAAACTTCTGCGTCAGGGTGCCATACGGGCCCTCGAGGTCGAGCATTGGGATGAGCGTCTTGCTGTTCGGGGTCCACCCTGACTCGTCGACGAGGACGTCGGCCTGACCGATGGGGTCGCCAAGATCTGGGCGGCCGAATGCGTATGCGCCTACGTACAGCCCGTTGGCTTTCGCCGCCTCGAAGTCCGCGGCGAAATACGGATTGATGTACGGGTCGGGCGGCGTTCCCTCCGTCGCCTTGACATAGGCGAAGTTGACGCCGCTGGCGGCCACGGAGGCCCAGTCGATTGGGTAAATGGCGTGGTCGTGGCTGGAGACGTCGATGCCGGTGACGGAGTAGGTTGTACCGCCGATCGTCGCCGAAGGCTGCATCGCTGCGCTGGTTCGCGGCTCGCTGCCGGGAAGAGCACCCGCGTGCGCCCGACCGCCACCATCAGGAACGGTGGGGTCATCGGCGGCACCCGCCAGTGTTGCCGGAATGATGCTGCCGAGTGCGATGATCACGGCGGCTGCGAACCAGAATTTCCGCGCCACGACTACCCCCGGGAGTCGACACGATGACCGCGAGGCCGACGCGGTCGAGCGATGATGGCCGATATCTAACAATTTGCTCGGCCGAGGCTACACGGACAACGAACGCGACGCCAGTCATCACACTCAGTGATGCCTCGACCCCAAATGGTTATTAGCTTCGACGTTCGCGGCTTTCATGGGCTACACGTTCCCCTAGTATTCGGCGAGAGACTCCGACCCGGCTCTCGCCGACGCTCGCGAGTTCGGGTTCATCGCGTGTTATCTGGGCCGGCGACTCCCATCGCCCGTCCATAGTGGTCTGAATGGCTCGTCCGACCCCGACAAATGGCCAAAGGGACCGACGTGTTCCAATGAGATTTAGGAGTGGCCCAGACAGACGGTTCCGCTGACTGGTAACCGCCGATTGGGGGCAAGTGATCTCACAAGGGCATTACGCCGACCCGCGACTGCACCTAGCGACCCTGTGGGACAACGTCCGAATCTCGGCGTATCGAAGGGTTCTTGAGCACTGCGCGCCCGGCCGAGTTCTGGCAGAGATCGGCTGCGGTCATGGAGTGATGACCTGTTTCGCTGCTCGCGCTGGAGCCAGACGTGTGTACGCCATCGAGGAAACAAGCATCATTGAGACCGCTCGTGCGGTGGTCAGTGACAACGGGTTGGCGGATCGCGTCGTCTTCATCGAGGGCAACTCGCTCGATGTTGATCTCCCCGAACGCGTCGATGTCGTGTACTCCGACCTGATGGGTGTGGACCCACTCGGTGGCGGCATGGTCATCGCCCATGCCGACGCCGCCCGGAGGTTACTGCGGCACGGCGGAGTGATGGTTCCTCAATCTGTCACGTTGTTTTCTGTTGGCGTCGAGTCCCCCCGCCTACAAAGCGAGACCGACCGCGCGGCCGCTTGGCTTCGGCGGGCTCAGGAACTGAGCGCTGACATCGGGTTCGACGTCTCGCCGCTGGTCGAGGCGTCCCGGGCCCGGTTCGAGGCGGCTTACCGCGACTATTCGTACAAGGCGTTCGTGTCCGCGTCTGGCGAAGCGGACACGTCCTCGAACGGCGACCGAATCCTCACGGCCGAGGCCGTTGTCCGTGCCTTCGACCTGGCAGACCCGGGCACTCATGTGCCGGTGACCATCCCGCTCCACCTTGAGGTGACCGGGCGCGGCCGTCAGAACGCCATGGCGACGTACTGCTCGGTGTCTCTCGATGACCGGACCACTTTGACCACTTCACCGTTTGCCACCGTCCGGCCGTCGTCGTGGGGAGGTCAGTTCGTTACGGCCGTCGAGCCGCTCGATGTCGCCGTTGGCGACTCGATCCCGATGCAGGTCGAGATCATGCCGGCGGCCACTCCGGCGCTGCGGTATACGCGGGCCGCGTCGGCCAATCGGGAGTCAGCCAGCCAGAACCTGTTCGGTTCGTCCCGATCCTGACGGGAGTCGCTCGCAGCCGATGGGAGTACGGACGGCTAGGCTCAGATATCGGCTCTCGATCTCGATCATGAGCCGGGCCGTGACCAGGCGGAGGAGGAACTCGTCCGCGTCTGCCCGTGACGCGCCGCTCGATGTCGCGACGTCGACGAGGTACGCCTTGGACCGATGGTTGTCGGCGCTCAGGTAGACATCCCTCTGCCAGCCCTCCAACGTCGAGGTCGAGAGCGACCCGGAGCGGCGGTCCAGGATGCGAAGGCGCCATCCGTCATCCTCGTAGCGGAGCAGGCCCGGCACGTGGTGCGCTTGCCAATTCTTCAGCACCTGTCGAAGCCGCCTCGTGCGACGGTCGGTGTCTCTGCCGGCGGCGAAGTCGAACTGGAAGTAGTACGCGATTTGGCGCAGTCTTGGCTCGGGAAGGTCGTACACCAGCCGGTATGCGAGGCAAGGTTCGACGTTTGCTATCCCGAATCGGCCGGGATCGAGAAAGTAGGGGCTGAAACGATCCAGGCGGATGGGCCCGTACCCTCCCGGCGGGTGCAGATGGCCCAGCAGGGCGACTGTCTCTGACATCGCGTCATAGTCCACATCGGAGTCGCCGGGCAGCCCATAGAGGAGGTTCCACCGCGGTTCGATTCCCTCCTCCTCGCACCACTTCAGTAGCTGCACATTTTGAGCCGCAGACACGCCCTTGTTCATCAGCCGAAGGGCGGTCGAGCTGAAGCTCTCTATGCCGGGTTGGAGCTGGCGGACCCCAGCGCGAGCGAGCGCCGCTACCTGATCTCTCGTGAGGTTGGCCTTCGTATCATAGAACAGGCTGACGGGATCCCTTAGCTCTGCGAGGCTCGGGATGAACTCACGAAACAAGCGCATATCAAGGATATCGTCGGTCATCACGAAATGCGTCGCGCCGTAACGATCCCGAAGTGCGATCAGCTCAGCCAGCGCCCGCCCAGCGCTCTTTGAACGATAGCGAACAGGAAAATCGATGCCGCAAAAAGTACAGTGGTGACGATCACCCCACCAACATCCTCGTGACGTCTCCATCACCAGCACGCGACGCTCGGCTCGCTCCTCGATCGGGCATACATCATCGAAGTCGGGGTACGGGAGTTCGTCGAGGTCGAGCACCCTCTCCGGGGATAGGCTCGTCGTGTGACTAGAGCCATCTCGCCTGAGGACGAGACCTGGAAGCTCCGCCAGCGCATCGGGTTCTCGCAGCCTTTCAATCAGACGCGGAAACGTCAGATCCGCCTCACCAGTGCAGACCGCGTCGACGAAGGGAAAGGACTGGTGGAGACCCAGGCCCATCACGCCCTCGCAGTTCGCTCCGCCAAACACGACATAGATGGCGGGATGTCGCTCCTTGATGCGTCGAGCCAATGCGAGCGTCGCGAGATTCTGGCAAAAGGTCGACGTGAATCCGACGACGTCGTACGCGCACCAGTCAACCGAGTCAAGACAGCCTTCCAGGAATGCCCGGGCATATGAGCGGGCACGCACAAGAGTGTCCGCCACCGCCCGGTCTCTAATGACTGAAACGAGGTACGCGTCAGTCCGAGCCGGGTCATCTCCGAAGAGGCAGCCGGCGAACACAAAGTCTCCAGCGAGCTCCTCGGGCGGGCTCTGATCCGAGAGGTATAGGTAGGCATCCGTTCCGATGGCATCAGCGAACGGACGAGTAAAGTCGATGACCTGCGCCGGGATCCCTTGCCGGGTGAGGTGAGCCTTCAGCAGACCCAGCGCGAGCGATGGACGCATCATCGACCCGAAAGGCATGTTGACGAGGGCGACCCGAGGGCGCTCTCCCCTGGGCATCGGTCGGTTACTCCGGCTCGCGGTCCGTCGCGGGCAGGTTCTCCTCGACCTCCTCATTTCGGAGCCGCGGCGCTCCGGCGCGGTCCTCGAACGCCGAAATGTCAGGAGTCAGCGGAGGAAGATCGGCTGGACCGGCCTTATATGCGGATTCGCTCACCATCAGCGGTGGAGCCTCGCCCGGTCGAGCCTTGTACTCCGACTCCACAGGCGTGAGCGGCGGGCCATCGGCCGGCGCACCCTTCCAGGCCGACTCGACAGGCGTGAGCGGCGGGCCATCGGCTGGCGCACCCTTCCACGCCGGTTGCTGTTCTGTCAGCGCCGTCGTGGTTTCATCGCGCTTCGACGATGGCGGTCGCGGCCCACCGAATCCGACAAGCCTCCGCACCCGCCTGAGAAGCATCCTCACGGAATTCATAATTGATGCCTCTTCTGGGCGCTTGCTGGATTGGGATGGCGTGCTGATCGATTCTGCTCTCGGACCGAATCGGCACGCAAGCATGGAAAGATATCGGCCGTCGCCTCGACCACCAGATCCCACCCCCGCGGCCACGAACCGCTGCCGCTGTTTGTTGCGCCGGACCTACCGTCGCCGGGGTGCATCGGCATCGGGCGGACTGCCCTGTCCGACTACATCCTCGCCGCGTTCATGCCATCCGAAGCGTGACGACACGGACCACCGGCGGCAGGCAGACCAGGCGGTTGTAGTCAAGTCGGACCTGCGGTGTGAGGTCGGTGCCTCACACCGTAGGACCGGCATCAGACCGTCAGGTCAGCATGGCACCACAGAGTCGACAAT
Source organism: Micromonosporaceae bacterium (assembly GCA_045403155.1). Classification (GTDB taxonomy): domain Bacteria; phylum Actinomycetota; class Actinomycetes; order Mycobacteriales; family Micromonosporaceae; genus JAXIPB01. The sequence continues at coordinate 25,043 of JAXIPB010000040.1, read as the reverse complement.
GAAGCCCTGTGCCACCACCGAACTGTCCGTGGTCAGCCGCACCGAGCCCGTCGGGGTCGAGATACACGGCGACGTGGCGCCGCGACGGAACAGGCCGGTGTAGCGGATAAGCTCCTGGCCGTTGCCGTCGGACACGATCACGTAGTCGAAGTCCTTCTCGGTGTCGAGCAGGCTGAAGTGGAATGCGAAGCCACCGGTGCCGTTGTCGTAGGTCCAGGTGCAATCGCCGTTGTTGCCGTACGGATGCGGCGACTCGAACGGGATCTGCGCGTTCTCGTCACCGACACACGGCGGAGGCGGCGGCACGCCCGGGGTACACCCTGCCTTGATGCCGACCGCCGCCCACGCGGCGCTCGTCTCTGCGCGGTCACCACCAGCCACCGCGACGGTGGCGTTGCGGGCGTCGCACATGTTGGCGAACTCGGGAAGGCTGGTGAAGCCGTCGTAGAAGATCTGCGCCGCACGGTCGACCCCGAGCGCGGGCACGGTGACGTCACAGTCCGCGGTGTGCTGGTGTCCATTCGAGCCCACCGCGTCGCAGCCGGCGTTCTGGCCACCGTTGACCGCCAAGTAGTAGGCGTGGTTCGGGATGCCGCTGTTCGAATGCACGCCACCGTTGTCCGCGCCGGTCACGATGAACTCGCTGTAGTGGTCCGGATCGGCGTCCTCCTGCGGGTCGCCCATGTTGCGGAACCCGGGCGCCACATCGGGCGTGAGGATGACGTCCTCGCCGATCAGCCAGTCCGGCGTCCCTGCCGGGTCGAGCCCACGGGCCGCTGCGTAGAACTCAATGGTGTTGCCCATCATGTCGCTGAACGACTCGTTCAACGCTCCCGACTCATTCTCGTAGATCAGGTTCGAGGTGAACTGCGTGACGCCGTGGGTGAGCTCGTGCCCGACCACGTCCAGCCCGCCGGACAGCGAGATGCAGGTCTTGCCGTCGCCGTCGCCGTACGCCATCTGCACGCCGTTCCAAAACGCGTTGCAGAAGCGGTTGAGGACGTGCACGGAGGAGATCATCTTCATGCCGTTGTCGTCGAGGCTGTCGCGCCCGAAGGTGTCGGCATAGAAGTCGTCGACGACGTTCGCGTAGAAGTGCGCGTCCACGGCGGGCGCCTGGCTCGGCGACCTCAGCTTCGGCAGGTTGAAGTTCCAATGGTCGTCGTCGTCAGTCATGATCGTGCCAGGTAGGCCGCCGGTCTGCGCCGCGTCATACGTCTCCTGGCGCAGATCGCCGGAGCGCAGGACGAACGTGCCGCCGCTCTGGGTCGTGTCGATCGTCTTGGTGTCACCCTTGACGCCAGTCCCGTCGCCGTGCGCGACCGCATCGTATTGCTTCTTTACCGCGCCGGAGGCCGCATCGACCCAGTGCACCCAGCGGTGGTCGAACCGTTGGTTGACGACCTCGTGGAACAGCCGGCCGTCCTTCGGGTCGATTCGCAGCGCCGATGTCCAGCGGCCTTCGCCGCCGATCCGCTTGGCCGCGATCCCACGAGCACTCGCTGCACTGACCGTGGCCGCATTCTTGGCCGTCAGGCCGGGGAAATAGGCACCAATCACGGCGGTGGTGCTGCCCGATCGATCGGCCAGGACCGTCAGTTGCCCACCGAACACCGACGCACCGCCGACCATCTGCTGGTAACGGGTCTGCGTGGTGCCGTTCGCGAGCTGCGTCGACCAGACCTCGACGACATCACTGGGTACGGCGAAGGCAAGCGCCTCGGCGCCGGAAAGCGTGAGCGAGCCGCCGCGCGCGATCGACCCGGTGGAGCTCGGGGCGGGGCCTGGCGCGGACTGTGCGCTGGCGGCCAATGCTGTGGCTGCGACCATCGCTGTGACGGCGAACGCAGCAGTGATGACACGGCGCTTCATGGTCGGGCGACCTCCTCGGCAGACACGGATATTTCCGGAAATCACGGGCGGCCGGCTGAACGTCCCCTGATGGTCGCCCGTAGGGACATTCGTACGCCTCGTTGGGCACCGCCGCAACAGATGCAGATTTGGCAATCCGGGACGGGTCACACACACGCCCCCAGTAGGAGAGCGCCCCGTTACCGGTCGCATTCCTCGGTGTCGTGGCGGAGCTGGACCACGGTCCCCGACGGAGCGAACCTGGTTCAGCACATTCGATGTCGGGTAACTCGACAGCGGCGAAGCCCCGGGGCCAAGGGGACTGGGGCTTCGTCGGTACCGGGGGTTGCACTAGCGGAGACGCTGTAGCGCCAATTGCGCAGCCCGGCAAAAGGGACGGAGGGGGGGTCAGGTTGCGGGGCACACCGTGCGCCAGCCCGGCTGATCGGCACGACGTCCGCGTGCTCATCGGTGAGCCACGCGGCTGCGGCGACCGGCTCTAACGAGCTGTCGGCGTGAAGAAAGCTGTCGCGGTAAAGATCAAGCCTGGCAGTTCGGGGATCATGTAGACGCATGACTGTGTCGGCACCTTGTTCTTGCTGAACCCAGGGATTTCGGGCAGGGAGAAGACAATCTCACCTGTAGACGAATCGGTGATGGTGAACGCTACGGCGATGCCCACGCTCGTCGAAGCCGTAAAGGCCGACAAGCTGGGCGGCTGATCCAGAAAAGTCAGCGTGATCGGCACACCCTCGCAAGTCATCACCACAGAAACAATCTGGGGCGAGTTTGTGGGATCTGCGGCTGCTGTTCCCACACCTGCAGCGAGTAGCATCGCCACACTCAGGCCAACGACCAGAAGCCTTACTCGCATCGCCAGAGGATACTTGCGCATCTCGATACTCGGCAAGGCGACATCGACGGTGTCGAGGGATGTCGACGGCAGCCGGCGGGAAGCGCGGGCGACGTGGTCGTGAGCTCACCAACGGCACACGTGTTGGGTTGTGCGGCGCGCGCCTCGCCTATTGACTGATCGCATGACCGAGCTTCCCATCGTGCGGGCTTCGCGGATCCCGGTGACGAGCACGTATCACGCGGTCGACGTCACTGAGGACTACCGGTGGCTGGATGACGCATCCTCAGAGGAGGCCACCGCCTGGACGACGGCCCAGCAGCACCGGACGCGCGCCTACTTCGACAGGATCCCGTGGCGAGACGCGCTTCGAATGCGTGCCGAGCAGCTGCTGAAGGCCGTCGCTCAGTTCTGTTCTTTGTCGAGGAAATCGTGATATCGGGCTGAGTTAGCAACTACGTCGCCCGTTCCATCCGTGTCTTGAGGTTGGTGAGAATGACCTCAGCTTCCTTGCTGTTCTCGCGCATGACGAGCGGCTCAGCCAGCTTTCCAAGCAGCTTGCCGGGCACGGTCAGCTCCGAGTGGATGGTGACCCTGGTGGCGTCACCCTCGGGTTCCAATGTCCACGTGGTGGTGCTGGAGATCCCGCCCTTGGTCGCGGCCGAAATGCGGCGCGGCGGCGCGAAGTCAAGGGCCGTACTCGTACCCTCGAAGCGCATACCGGCCATTTTGTACGTCCACCTGAAGTCGGAACCGCCGTTGGCCGCGGGTGTGATGTCGCGAACCTCCACCAAACTGGGCCAGATCTCAGGCAGGTTCGTCGGCTCGGACACGAATGCGAAGATTCGTTCCGCCGGTGCCGCGATGACGGTGCTCTTCTCGATAGTCCCCATGACCTAGCCTCTCCATCCCAATGGCTAGGTCCAGGCTATTGGTCTGGTCAACCAGTCAGGTATCGGATCTCTACCGGAGGCCGGCTTGCGGGGCGCGAGCCCGGCTGGCCGCGTCGTACCGCGACGCCCGTCGGTCCCAGCGCTCGCGGGCCTTGTCCTGAATGAGCTGCGCGGTCACTACCCGTGCCAGGACCTCCAGAGCGCCGCGTAGGCGCCATCGGCGCTTATGAGGTCGTGGTGGCTGCCAAGCTCAGTGATCCGACCGTCCTCCATCACCGCGACCCGATCGGCGTCGTACGCGGTGTTCAGCCGGTGCGCAATAGCGATGACGGTACGCCCGGTGAGCACGGCCGCGAGCGCGCGCTCGGTTCGCCGGGCGGTTGTCGGATCGAGCGCGGCGGTGGCCTCGTCGAGAATCAGTGTGTGGGGATCGGCGAGCACAAGTCTCGCCAGCGCGAGCTGCTGGGCGTCGGCAGCACCAAGCTCGCGCGCACCATCCCCGAGTTCCGTATCGAGCCCGTCGGGGAGATCCTCGTACCAATCGGCGCCGACGGCGGCCAGCGCGGAGTGCATCTGGTCATCGGACGCGTCGGGTGCGGCGAAGGCGAGGTTGTCGCGTAGCGAGCCTATGAAGACGTGATGTTCCTGTGTGACAAGAGCGATCCGCCGGCGACGCTCGGCCGGATCCAGGTCGGTGACCGGGCAGCCGCCTAGGCTCACAACTCCGGCGCGCGGCGTGTCTACCCCGGCGAGCAGCCGGGCGAGCGTGGACTTCCCGGCTCCCGACGGGCCGACAATGGCCAGCCGTTCGCCGGGCCGTACCTCGAGGTCGATGCCGTGCAGCACATCGCGGCCGTCCATGTAGGAGAACCGGGCATTGCGTACGACGATCTGCTGACCGTGCGGCGCTGACTCACGTCCGCGCGGTTCCGGTGGCACCTGGCCGACGCCGAGCACGCGCGCGAATGAGGCGATGCCGCGCTGCGCCTGTTCCACCCACTGCAGTAGCCGATCCAGCGGGTCGATCGCCTGCTGCAGATACAGCGCCGCGGCGACCACCTCGCCGAGCGTGACCATGCCCCGGGTGAGGAAGAAGCCACCGACGGCCAGGATCGCCGCGATCGGCACCGCGTAGCTCGCTTCCACCACCGGAAAGAACACCGAGCGCAGCGCCAGCGTCCTCTGCCGTGTGGCCCATACCCGGCCGATGCGTTCGTTTCCGTGCTCGATGCGGTTCTTGGTCAGGCGCAGGGCCTCGACCGTGCGCGCACCCTCCGCCGTCGTCGTCAGCGCATCGGTCAGGTCCGCGGTCGCCGCCCCCTCCGCGAGGTATGCCGGGCCGGCGCGACGCAGATACCAACGGGAGACGACGTAGATCGACGGCAGGCCGGTCAGCGCGACCAGCCCGAGCAGTGGGTCCAGGAGAAAGACCGCCCCGAAGAGCAGCGACAGGTGCGCCAACGCGATGACGACCACTGGCACGACGTCGCGAACCATGGTTCCGACGGTCGTAACGTCGACCGAACTGCGGGTGGCGAGATCGCCGGTCCCGGCCCGCTCGACCGCGGACACGGGCAGGTCAAGCGTCCGAGAGACGAACCCCTCGCGCAGGCGGGCGAGCGCGCGTTCGCCGACCCGATGTCCCGCGTAGTAGGCGTACCGGGTGAGCAGGCCCTGGGCCACCACGCACGCGCCGATCCCGAGGGCCAGCCGATCGACGGTCGCGCCGCCCGTCCCGGCGGCGACCTCGTCGACGATGCGGCCGAGCAGCCATGGCGCGGCGAGTCCGGTCACTGCGGCGACGCCATGCAGCACGAGAACCATGATGAACGCGCGTCGGTCGCGGGCGATGAGGCCGAGCGCGGCTTGGCGAACGGTGGCCCGGTCCGCGACCGGGAGCGCGGTCATCGCGGCGCCCCTAGGGACCCGGGCGACCCGACGATCTCCTCAAGATCGCTATCGCGATGCACCAAGGCCCGGTAGGCGCCATGGTGCTCGACAAGCTCGGCGTGGGTGCCGGCAGCGATGATCCGGCCCTCATGCAGGAACGCGACGGTGTCAGCGTGCCCCAGCAGGAGGGGCGACGTGGTGAGCACGACCGTGGTTCGCCCGGTCCGCGCTTCACGCAGTCTCCGCGCTATGCGCGCCTCGGTGTGGGCGTCCACCGCCGACGACGGGTCGAGGAGGATGAGAACCTCAGGCTCGGCGAGTAGGGCCCGCGCTAGGCGTACGCGCTGTCGCTCACCGCCGGAGAGCGTGCGGGCCCGGGTGGCGACTGGCGTGGCGAGCCCTTGTGGTAGCGCGTCGGCGACGTCCTCGGCTGACGCCGATCGAAGGGCAGACCATATCTCGGCGTCGCTCGTCTCGTTTCGCACCCGCAGGATGTCCCGCAGCGTTCCGCCGAAGATGTACGAGTCGTGGTCCGCGACCAGGATCCGCGCCCGAACCTCGTCGAGAGCCACGCCGGCCATGGGTACGCCCCCCCAGGTGACATCGCTGACGACGAACCGTCCGATCCGGTCGGCGAGCGCGACAGCCTCGGCCGGGTCGGAGGCGGCCACCCCGAGATGCCGCCCCACCGGCACCATGAGCCCGGTCGCGGGATCGTGCAGGTCGGCGGGGCGATCCGGCGCCGGCACGTTGGGCCGCCCGCCGGCCTCGTACGGTGCGAGGTTGAGCAGGGCGATGATCCGGCGGGCTGCGACCCGACCCCGGATCAGGTCGTAGCCGCCCTCGAGCAAGAACCAGACGGGGACCACGAGGATCGCCACGTATCCGTACACGGCGACCATCTGGCCGATCGAGATGTCGCCGTCGGCGGCCATCCGCGCTGAGAGCCATACCACAGCCGCGAGAAAGATCCCGGGTATGACGATCATCATCGCCTCGATCCAGCTGATAACGGCGCCGACCCGGTAACCCTCGGCGAGCAGGCGCTCGGACCGGGCCGCGTACCGGCGCGCGAAGAGGCCGCGACCGCCGACGCCGGCGAGCACGCGCAGGCCAGCCACGATGTCCGTCGCGCGGGTCGTGAGAAGGCCCTGCTCGTGCCGGTACGCGGACTCGGCGCGTTCCAGCCGGCGCAGAAGCGGTCCGATGAGGAACGCGATCGACGGCACACCGAGCAGCACGATCACCGCGAGGAGCGGGGAGAAGGACCACAGCACGACGGCGACGACCGCATAGGCGATGACCGCGCCCACACCGGGCCCGGTCATCGTGAGCACGTATGACACGTACCCGATGTCGGAGCCCGTGACGGTGGCGACCTCCCCGGCGGCGAGCTTACGGGGAAGCACCGCTCCGATCCGGGACAGGTGACGCAGCAGGACCCCCGCGGAACGCGCGGTGGCATCCTCGCGGACGAACGTCATCGTCCGGTGCCGCATGATGCCGAGGTACGCGAGCGCGACGCCCGCAACAACGATCGCGAAAACCCATACAGCCAAAGCCCGGTTGTCGTGGGCGCGCAGCCCGTCGTCGATGGCGCGGGCGACGAGGTATGGCCGGGCGGAAAGTCCGATCATCCAGGCCGTGCCGATGACGCTTCCGCGAAGGATCCGCCATGGCTGGGACCGGACCAGCCACCAGATGTACCGCAGAGGCCCCCTCGTATCCGGAACACCGGGATCGGGATGGGGGATCTGCGGGGGCACGCGCCCAGGCTACCCATCGCTCCAGGTAACTACCGCCTCAATTTCGGCCGCACGGCGGAGTTTGGCGTCGCGTACCGCTGACCAGTTTCATCGAGTCGCGGATGCCATCCTCAATGGAGTTCCGAACGCGGCGGGACTTGCAGTCGCTGTCGAGGTCTTGGTCACGACGGCCGCCTCTCGATCCCACGGCGCGGCCGTAGTCATCATTGCGATCTCCTCGCGCGGCACCGTCGGCACAAGGCGCTGCTGCCGGTCGCTCAGGTCGAGCCGGTCGCGCACCGTGCCGAACACGACGTACATCTATCTCCCCGGCCACTCGCTCCACGAGCGGCCGGTGCCAGATGGAGGAGGCTGGCGACCAGGTTGCGTTACATGTAACATTGCTGGCATGGTGACGCGGATCAGGGATCGCGTCCGGAGCCACCGTGCGCGGCTGCGGGCACAAGGGCTTCGACCTATCCAGATCTGGGTGCCGGACGTCAACGCCCCCGACTTTGATCGGGAGGCCCACCGGCAGTCGGCAGTTCTCGCAGGGAGCCCCAGTGCCGAGGATGACCAGGCCTTCGTTGACGAGTTGACCGACTGGGACGACGAGTGAGGCGTGGCGAAGTCTGGACCGCGACCGGAGGCGTCTACGCGACTGAGCCACGGCCCGTGGTGATTTTTCAGGACCACCGGTTCGACGCCACGGACTCGGTCACCGTGATGCCCATGACCACCACGCTCGTCGAGGCTCCGTTAATCCGTGTCCTGGTCGAGCCGACGCCGGCTAACGGCCTTGAACAGTCCAGCCACATCATGATCGACAAAATCACGACGACCCGACGGACGAAGGTCCAGGCTCAACTCGGAGCCCTCTCACGCGAGGACATGGTTCGCGTCGAGCGATCGCTGCTCGTCTTCCTTGGTCTTGCGGGATGACCCGCTGCGGACGCCAGGCCGATCAACGGCGCTACTGAGCGGGATGGTCATGGCAGGGGACGCAGCTTAGTCTTCTCCCGTCCGCCTGAGTGGTCGGCGATCTCATCCAGCGCGGCGATGTACTCCTCGATCTCAGCGTGTCCAACCCCGGCCTCGGCGAGAATGCGCGCCGGATTGGACAAGATGGGCAGCGAACAATCACGGGGCGAACTCCCGGACGTCATTAGCAGCCGTTGAAGACGAGGAGCCTTGATCAATGCGGTATGGGACTCTCGCGGATGCTTATCGGGACCTGGAGCGAAGCACAGCCCGGTTGGAGCTGATCGACCGGCTCGCCACGTTGGTCGCCGATACTCCCGTTGATCTTCTGCCGTTGGTGGCGCTGCTGTGCCAGGGGCAGATCGCACCCGACTTCGCCGGCGTGGAGATGGGTATGGCCGAGCGGATGGCGGCCCGTGCGGTGGCCGAAGCCACGGGGGTGTCGGCCGAGCAGGCGCTGGCGACTGCCCGCGCTACGGGGGATCTGGGGCTGGCCGCCGAGCAGCTCCTCACGAACGCTGCCGAACCCCGGCCGGCCGGCCTTGAGGTCCGACTTGTCTTCGACACTCTGCACGAGATCGCCGCCGCGTCCGGCACGGGCTCGCAGGGGCGCAAGCTTTCGTTGCTGGTGGGGTTACTCGGCCGGGCAACACCGGTGGAGGCCTGCTACCTGGTCCGTACGGTCACCGGCAACCTGCGCCTCGGTATTGGTACGGCCACCATTCTCGATGCGCTCGCGCAGGTGTACGCGGGCAGTCGCAAGGCCCGTCCAGCGCTGGAACGGGCGTACAACATCTGTTCCGATCTGAGCCTTGTGGCCGCAACGCTGGCGAGCGGCGGGCTGGCCGAGGTGGAGCGAATCCGGGTACGTGCAGGAAACCCGGTGCGGGCCATGCTGGCCCAGCGGCTATCCAGTACGGCGGAGGTGCTGGCCAAGCTGGGCGGGCGGTGTGCGGCGGAGTACAAGTACGACGGCATCCGGGTGCAGGCCCACCGCACCGCCGACGGCCAGCTGGAGTTGTACACCAGGCGGCTCGAGCGGATGGCCTGGCAGTTTCCCGATGTCGTTGAGGTGCTCAGCGCGGGCCTCGGACCGCAGGAGGCGATCCTCGAGGGCGAGGTCGTCGCGTTCGACCCGGTCTCCGGCGACCTGCGACCCTTCCATGAAGTGATGTATCGCCGGCGCAAGTACGGGATCACCGAGGCGATCGGTGAGGTGCCGGTGAGTCTGTTCTGTTTTGACTTGCTGTACGTCGACGGCGAGGACCTCACTCGCCTGGGCTACATGCAGCGGCGCGAGCGGCTGGCCGCCGCGATCACGCCGTCGGCGGCTCTACGGCTGGCCACCGCCGAAGAGGTCGGCGACGTCGACGACCTGGAGGCCATCTTCGACCAGGCTGTGGCCGATGGCTGCGAGGGCCTAGTGTGCAAGTCGCTGACGCCGACCACGGGTTATCAGGCCGGCGCGCGCGGCTGGTCGTGGATCAAACTGAAGCGCGACTACCGCACGGAGCTCAGCGACACACTCGATCTCGTGGTCGTGGGTGCGCTGCACGGTCGGGGTCGTCGCGTCGGCATGTACGGGGCGCTCCTTCTCGCCGCGTACGATCCAGCCGCCGATCTGTTCCGGACGGTGTCCAAATGCGGCACTGGCTTCAGCGACGCCGACCTGGCCGGGCTGCCGGCTCGGCTGGCGCCGTTGGCGCGCGACACCGCGCCGGCCCGCGTGGACGCCCGGCGCGACGCGGACGTGTGGTTCGAACCCGGCCTCGTGCTGGAGGTCCTCGCCGCCGAGATCACGCCCTCACCGAACCACACCGCCGGATGGGGAGCGATCAACCAGGACACGGGGCTGGCCCTGCGGTTCCCGCGGTTCACCGGCCGGTGGCGCGATGACAAGTCTCCGGAGGACGCCACCACGACCGACGAACTGGTACAGCTGTATCGCGCGGCCCGCCGACTACCGACTCCATCCACATAGGCTGCAGACAAATGAGGAGCAGGCAGTGTCAGCGCTCCCCCGCGTCACCACCGGCGCTGGTCGCGAAGCGGCCCGGAAAAGCGAACTGAGCCTTGGGCATTCCGGCACAACAATGACGATGGCGGGGACATCCGTCGCACACGCAGCTAATCTGCTCCGGGTCGCGCGGATGGGACGGACTGTGCGTATGGGACGTCGGCGTAAGCTTCACGCCGGATCATGCGCGTTACGCATAAATTCTGCGCCGTCGTCAGCGCCACGTACGGCCCGTGGTGCTCAACGTTGGTTTCGCCCGCGAGAATCGCGCGCTGCGCCGCCCGCAGTAGGCTCCGTAGCTCCGCGAGGTACAGCTTATCGAGAAAGCACGGCGCCTCGGCCGCGGCCAGCAGGCCCGCGTCGATCTCCCACAGGCATCGCTCGACAGCGCCGGCCCAGAACAGGTTGCGGGCCGCGAGGCATCGCGAGTAGAGCCGGATCCACATCAACAGGTGATGTCGGTCGTCAAGGACCAGCGGCAGGACGCCCTCACCGGTGTCGACGTCCACGTACTCCGGATGCAGCCCGCGCGCCACGACATCCTGGCAAACCGCCAACGCGTGGTCGCCCCGCACCAGTACTCGCTCACCCGGTCTCATCGTTTGTTCGCCGTCCCCCCGAGCAGGCGCTGCAGGTTACCGCCGAAGAGGTCTGCGTAGTGAGTCCTGTCGACGCCGGTGACATTTGCCATCACGGCAAGCTCCTGCAGCGAGTTATAGCTGCTCGCGTACGGCAGATCGGAGCCGTAGAGCACCCGGGCCGGGTCGATCGTGTCCAGGACAGTGAACAGGTCGTACGCCGGCATTACCGAGGTTTCGAAGTAGATGTTCGGATACGGAGCGAGTACCGCGACTGCTCGAGGCATGTCGATGAAAGTGGAGTGACCGAGGATGAGCATGAGTTTCGGTATCGCCTTGGCCAACGAGGCCACCTCATCGGATATCGGCCCCATCCCGAAGCCGGTGTGGATCAGTACTGGCAGGCCATCGGCCGCGGCCCTGGCGAAGAGTTCTCGGACGGCCTGTGAATCCAGCGCGAAGGCCTGCGCGCGCGGATGCAACTTGATCCCGCGACACCCGCGCTCACGGCAGCGGTGATACTCCGCCTCCCACGGTCCGTTCGGGTTTAGCCGCATGAACGGGATCAACCGATCGGGCGCCCGTTCGAACGCCGCCCAGATCCTGTCGTTGGGTATCCGGAAGTCGACGCCCTGATCAGGATCGTTGAATGGGAAGACCACCGCACCGTCGACGTGATACTCGTCCAGGTCGCGCATCAACGCCTCCGCATCCAAGTGGCGGCCGTCCCGGTCTCGGCCGATGTGCGCATGGGCGTCCCAGACAGGCGACGTTTCAAGCACCCCGGACGTCAGCCGCCGCAGAAATGCGAACGAATGGATCGGCACGCCAGGTTCTGGCACAGCCATGACCTCGAAGTAGCGCTCGTAGGGGATCCGGTCCACCACCCGCATTCATCCATTGTCCGACACGCGGCCGATGTGCGCCGACCGCGCACGTCGACGCGGCAGACAATGTCGAGCGGGAGGAGGTGATCGTCAGCCATCGGGCTCCGGGACAGCGCCTGAGGCCGGCCTCGTCGAGGGACGCCCAGAATCGTCGAAGGACGGCGACCGTCGTGTAAGGATCCTGAGCCATCCAACAGTGTTCGAGGTCGCCGACGCTCGCTGTCCGGGCGCCGAGCATCTGGGCGACCTCGAGGCGCCCGTCACCGTGGCACGCACTGCCAGACCCGTCAACCCGAACTCGGGCCGAGGCTCGCGTACGGTGATCGCGTTCCCCGCGAGCGCGCGACGATCCGCTTCGCTCTGGCCCGCAGCTCGTCGGCGAGATCAAGACGGGCGTCGAGGAGGCGCTGCATCTTCTCGGGATCTGGCCGGTAGAAGGCGTCGGCGACCGTGACGTTATGGTCGGGTCGATGCTCGACCGCGATCGCGTCTCCGCTCCGGATCCAGCCCGGGCTGAGAACCGCGAGGTAGGCACCGGTTCGCTTCGCGGCGGCGAACCGGTTATGGAACTTCGGGATGCCGACGTGGGCCGACAGGTTCGAACAGGGAATTCGTGGGAGCCGTACCTCCACGAGGACACCGGATCTGCCGCTCCCGAGTCGCCACCGTTCCCCGATCAGCGCTCCGGTGACGTTCAGGCCGGCGGTCGTGAGGTTCTCTCCCAGGAGCCCTGGGGTGATCTCCCGGCCCAGTTGTGCGGACCACCACGCCGCGTCCTCGGCTGCGTACGCATATAGAGCCCGGTCGCGCCCCCCGTGGCTGGAGGTGTCGCATTGCCGGTCCCCGACCAGGCCGAGCTCGCGAACCTCGACGGCGTCGCTGACTGGCCGCTTGTCGATCGCCGTGTCCCGATCGGGTCCGCGCCTAACCCTGTGAACGATGCTCACCGCCACCAATCGTGGCGTGGACCCTGCCACCATCGCGTTCACCCCTCTCGGCACTATCCTGACGGTTGGTTGCCGGTTGTCGCTTGATCGCATTTGCGGTGACGGGGTGAATATGCCGACCGGCGGAGCATTGCGATCAAGCGGTGGACCGGTGCTCGGTGCGAGGATTGTGAACATGACCAGGCCGTACGACACCTTCGCCCCGTTCGTCGCCGTCCTCACCGACGCACTGAATGATCATGATGCACGCGGCGCGGAGTTGGCCCATCGTGTCCTGCGCCAGCCCGACGGGCGGCTCACGGCAGCACTCCACCACGGCCGTGGTTGCTACACGCAGTTGAGGCTGACGAGCTCCCCACCCTCCCCGTATACAACCTCCAGCTCGTCTGGCGCTGGTGTGAACCCGACTATCTGCCGCAGGAGTCGGTTGCCATAAACCTCCGGTCGGTCGACGTATGGTTTCCCGTCACTGTCGACGACCATGCCCGGCCTCGCCGTGAACTTCGGTCCATGGATCACCTGCCCGCCCTGTACGAGGAAGTCATAAGCCGCCTGGAAGATTGTGCAGCGGCCGACGATGCGGTCAACCGATAGGTTGTCGGGCGCCGTTCCCGGGACGAAGACCGACCTCACTTTTATCTGCGTGAACCCGTCGGCGTCCGCATGTGGCGGTGCCGGCCAAGCGCACCCCGTGGCCACGTAGCCGTCGCTGGTCTTGACCAGCGCGGACTGGGCGCTGAGGTTGTGCGCGCTCTGGCAGGCCAGTACTCGGTCGGCGACGCTGCCGGGATCCGACGTGGCGGTGCCGGTGGGCGTCGTCCCCTGTGGCGGACCATCGTTGCCGACGCGCTCAATGATCACATAGATGACCACGCCAGCCACGACGGCGGCCAGGACACCTGCCAACCATCGCGTCACAGCGCATCTAGACACGTGCCCTCCTCGACCGCCGGATCCTGGTGCACACAGTGTCCCGAGCGAATTCCCAACCGGCCAGCCTCGCCGAACTCACACGTCGACGCCATGGTGGCCGCAGGCTCTGTGGCTACCGGCGTGCCTTGGTCAGTTGGGCGCGCATATTGGGGTCGAGTGGTGCCCGATCGAGCAGCCAGCCCAGCCATTGTTCGAGGCCGGAGACGAGTCGCATCGAGCGGGGTACGCACACGAGGCGGCGCGGTCGGTGGAGGACCCGCCAGACCGCCTCGGCTACGCGCTCGGCTGGGATCTTTCGTGGCTCGCGCGGTATCCGGCTGGAGCGCGCCGCCATGCTGTCGAAGAACTCGGTGCGGACATCGCCGCAGCGCAGGAGGCTGACGTGGACGCCGGTGCGGCGTAGCTCGCGGTGGATCGCGCTGCTGTATGCGGCGAGGAACGCTTTCGTGCCGGTGTACATCGCGAGTCCGGGGAAGTGCACGTGCGCGCCGCCAGAGCCGATGTTGACGATGTGACCGCCGCCGGCCGCGAGCATGAGGGGCAGCACGAGGCCGCTGAGGTGGACCGGAGCGGTGGCGTTGAGCTCGATCATGGTGTGGGCGTCCTTCCACGGCATGGCGGCGAACGCGCCGTAGTAGCCGTGGCCGGCGTTGTTGACCAGTACGCCGATCGGGCCGAGCTCGGCGGCGATCTGCGTGATGACCCGTTCCCGGGCGGCCGCGTCGGTCAAGTCGGCCGGGTACGCGACGGCCGTGCCGGCGTTGTCGGCGATTTTCGCGGCGACTTCGGTGAGGCGGTCGGCGCGGCGGGCGACCAGCGCGACAGTGAGTCCGCCGCGAGCCAGGCGCAGTGCGGTTGCCGCGCCGATTCCACTCGATGCGCCGGTGACGACTGCGATGCGGGTCGTGCTGCGCTCCTTGCGAGGCTGGGGGTCGCCGGGCCGGCTGTCGTGGCGTTTCATCGGTGTCTCCAAGGGGTACTACAGGTCGCGGCGGGCAACCTGTGCGGCCAGATCCGCGCGTCCGCCGACGTCGAGCTTGGCGTAGACGCGGGACAGGTGCTTCTTGACCGTGTTGACGGAGATAAACAGGCGTTGACCGATCTCGGCGTTGGTGTGGCATTCGGCGACCAGCCGCACGAGGTCGAGCTCGGATGGAGTCAGTGACGCCCACCCGATCTGCGGGCGTTGACGCCCGCCCCGCCCGCGGCGGGCATAGGCCACCGCGTCGGCTAGCGCCAGCTCGCCGCCCGCCTCCCAGCATGCAGTCGCATCGGTGTCGTCCAGGGCGGCTTGGGCGGCCTCGTGAGCACGACCGAACCGGTCACCCTCCAAGGGGAAGCGCTCGAGGCCGGTGTCGGTGTGGAACCGTTGCGACGCGGCGAGCAAGCGAAGCGACCGCTTGGGCTCGCCGAGGGCTACGGCCAGGTCGGCGATCGTCTCCAGCGCCGCGGCGGCCCCGACCCGATCGCCGTAGTCGTCCAGGACCTCCAGGCCCTCGTGCGCCAGGTCCCACGCGTCGACCAGGTCCCCGTCCCGCTTGGCCAGCACCGCGAGACCCAGCAACGACCGGCCCAGCGGCAACGGGAAGCGCGGCTCGGTTGACAGCGCGCGACCTGCCGCCAGATGTGCTCGCGCGTCGTCGTGGCGCTCCTCGATTTGTGCGAGCACACCCAGCAGCCACTCACCGATGGACTCGTCCCAGCGGCTGCCGCCACCACGGCCGATCCGCACGATCTCCGTAGCCGTGGCCCGAGCGGTTTCCAGATTGCCGGATGCGTAGGCCGACAAAGCGAGCCAAGGCCGGAGGAACATGTCGTACAGGGTCCCCTCCAAACCATTTCTTCGCAGGACCGCCTGCGCCTTGGACAGCCAATCCTGCGCTCGGCCGTGATCACCTTGCAGGACGGAAGCCGCTCCAAGCCCGACGAGCCCGGCCGCCTCCCACCCGGGACGTCCCAGCTGCCGGCTGAGCTCGACGGCGCGTCGAGCGTGGTGGCGTGTCTGGTCGAACCGTCCGGACCACGCCGACAACACAGAATGGCCCGCGTGGGCGGCCGGCAGTTGGAAGGCGAGGTCGTTGGCCTCACACACCTCCACGGCCTGCTCGAACAGGCGGCACCCGGCGTCGATCGAGCGGCTGTAAAGGAGTGCTGCCCCAGCGAACGCCAGGCCGTAGGCGTGGGTCGACGCGTCCTCGCACCGCTGGCCGTGTTGGAGCGCCTGCTCGACGTCGGCGTCCACCTGCTCGCTGGTCGACAGCCCCGACAGCACCCCCGAGAGGGCTCGTTGTCCCAACGCGACCGCGAGCGCACCGCCCACATCATCGGCGCGTGCCGCGTCGACCGCCTGGCTCGCCGAGCGATGGAAGCTGGCGGGCTCGCCGGTGGTGAGGGCCAGGGCCGCGGCGGTGATCAATCCCCGCACGCGCTCATCATCGGGGACGCCGGGGACATCGGCCGCGTCGTGCAGCCGCCGGTGCACCTCCCGGGACAGGCCGCGATCGAACCAGAAGCGGACGATCGGCTCGGTGATGCCCACCAGCCCTCGCAGGTCTCCGGACTCCGCCGCCCAGCCCATCGCGGCGCGCAGATCATCCAGATCGGCCGCAAGCCTCGCCATCCAGGGCTCAGGCTGTGCACCTTGCAGACCCTCCTGCGCCCGCCCTGCCAGCCCGACATGGAACTCCAGATGGCAATCACGCACCCGATAGGGGTCGTCCAGCTCGGATAGTCGCTGCCGGGCATACACCCGGATGGTCTCCAGCAGCCGGTAGCAGGCCCTGCCCTGGCGCTGGACGACCTGCACCAACGACTGCTCGACCAGCCCAGCGACCAGGTCAAGCACGTCATCGCCGTCGATTCCCTCCCCGCCCACGACCGCCTCGGCAGCATCCAGTTCAAACGACCCTGCAAACGCCGACAGCCTCGCCAGCGCCAACCGCTGCATGTCGTAGAGCAGGTCGTAGCTCCAGTCCAGCGACGCCTCCAGCGTTCGCTGACGTGCCGGCGCCCCCCGGACCCCGCCGGTCAACAACCCGAACCGGTCCGACAACGCGGCCGCGATCTGGCCCGGGGACAGCACCCGCACCCGCGCCGCCGCCAGTTCGATCGCCAACGGGATCCCATCCAGACGCCGGCAGATCTCGGCCACCGCCGAAGCGTTGTCGTCACCGATCCGAAAATCCGCGGCCACCTGCCGGGCCCGCACCTCAAACAACCGCGCCGCGTCCGTGCTAGCAGTCCCAGCATCAGGAGCGGGCACCGGCAGCCCGGTGACCTCGAACGTCGCCTCACCCTCGACGACCAGCGGCATGCGGCTGGTAGCCAGCACATGCAGCTGCGGGCACGCCGAGGACACCTCGCCGACCAGCTCGGCGCACGCCTCCACCAGGTGCTCGCAGTTGTCGAGCACGACCAGCAGGTGCCGCGCATGAAGGTGCTCGGCGAGCGTGTCGGTCAGCGCCTGTTCGGGCCGCTCGTGGACGTCCACCGCCCCGCCAATGGCCTGCGCCACCAGACCGGGTTCGCTCACCCCCTGCAGGTCCACCCAACAGGCTCCGTCGGAGAACCGCGACGCCACGTCCCCGACGACCTCCACCGCCAGCCGCGTCTTGCCGCAGCCACCCGGACCGGTCAACGTCACCACCCGGGCATCCGCGACCAGGTCGGCCACCTTCGCACGTTCGGGCTCGCGGCCGACGAACGCCGCGACCCAAACAGGAAGCCCGCTCTGCATCTCCACCGCCGACTCCCGTGACGGATCGGTTTCAGATGACCCGTGACACTCGACTAGACGATCAATGACCCTTGCATCGCAGGCCCCCGACTCTAGCGAAGGACCACCGTGAGACCGGACCGGCGGTGCCTGCCCGTTGCGAACGGCAGCGTGGCTAAGGTCCACGGTCCAACGGTTTGGCCGTGGCACGGGCCACCTCGACGATTGGAGTGATGGTTTGAAGCCGACCGTTGACCTTTGCGAGCCGGGGCCTGGAACGCCCGTGGCCTCGGGCAGCGAAGTAGTACCCAGATGTGGCCGGTTCAGGCGATGAGCAGCCGAAGGCCAAGCTCTGCGGTGTCGAGATCGACGAGGTCGCGGTTGCGTTCGGCCCACCGACCGGAGGCGAGGTCAGCACGGAGGCTGTGCACTGCCCTCTGCTCGGCGCCCGGCCCGACTCTGGCCCAGACCGATATTCCGCGACGGACATTCTCGTCCAGGTATGCCTCGGGCCGGCGCCAGTAGGCCTCGAAGAAGCCGTCAGCGCAGTCCCACGGGATGAGTACCGGTTCTGTCCGGGCTCCGATCGCGCGGGTCTGCTCGGTCAGCGAAGGCCGGCCGACAAGGAGATCCGCGACCTCAGGCAGGTAGTCGCGAGTCAGCCAGAACCGACGAAGCCATCCGGTATCACTGTTGTCGAACGTGAACACCACTACTCGGCGAGCAACGCGCCGCATCTCGCGCAGGCCGGCGATCGGGTCCTGCCAGTGATGAACGGAGGAAACAGCCATCGCGGCGTCGAAGGACTGGTCCTCGAACGGCAGGTTCTCGGCAGATCCAATCAGGCACGGCGCCGCGTCCGGGAGACGCTGCGAACGCATGAGCGCCGACGGTTCCACCGCGAGGACGTGGCGGTCGGGGGGCTCGTAGGATCCGGTGCCCGCCCCGACGTTCAGTATGGTCCGGGCGTCGCCGAGCGCAGCCCAGATCTGCGTAGCGATGCGCGGTTCAGTGCGTCGTGTCACGGTGTAGGTGGCTCCGATGGTGTCGTACAACTGCTCGCTGGACATGACACCGCCTTTCTGGTCGGTCACGACCGTCGTCCCCGCGCCGCGCCCGTGGCCTGGGTAGCGTGTCACTGCTCGGGATGTCGCTTGAGCACTATTTCACCAGCACTGTCTATCTGGTGCCCCTGGTGCCCCTGGTGTCGGACCTGGTGTCTGACTTTGTCGGTGCGTTGCCGGTGTACACGGCCTTGCCGTTGGCCGCGAACTGCGGCCAGCAGTGGGCCACCGGCGCGTCGAAGTCGAGCTCGCCGCGGTCGGCGATCAGCAGTGCGGTCAGGGCCGCTGTGGCCCCACTGCCGGGCAACGCATCTATCGGTCGCACGAGTCGGCCCGGCGCGCCGGGTAGGGACCCGTCTTGTTCCAGAGCGCTGTTCAAGCTCGTCGAGCGCGAACCCAATCGCGATTCTCGCGCACGACGGTGAACCCGGCCGATCGATAGAGCGCCACCGCGGCGTCGTTTGTGGACGGTGTCACGACGGCGACCGCGCTCGCACCCCGATGGGCGAGAGTCGCGCACGCGCCCAGCACGGCATCGCGCCCATAGCCGTGCCCGCGATGATCCGGATGGGTGCCGACCGGCTCGAGCAGCCCGCACCTGCCCACGCCCGCGAACCATCCGGTCGCGGCGGCTGCGGGCTCCCCCGCGGGCGTGCGAACGATCGCCTCCACGGCCAGCCCGCCCGCCGGCGACCGCTTCATCGTGTGCCAGCGCTCGACGGTGAACGTGGATCCCGCGAAGGCGGACCGCTGCACCAGCACCCGGTCGGCCGCACCGGCCTCACCGACCGGCTCGGCGCGGCTCGACACCGGCTGCGGGGTACACGACATGACGAGCCAGGACTCCTCCAGCTCGAGCTCCCACCCGGGAACAGGCAGACCGTCGGACAAATCGTTGCCGGGCTCGAGCAGCTCCTCGGCATCGGTCGCGAGCGCCCCGAGATCGGCGCTGGGCGCGGCGGTCACGCGCAGCACGGGGCCGTCGAGGAAGCCGGCTGCTACCGGTACCACATCATCAATCCAAAGAAAGACGGCCGCGTCGTCGAACCGCAGATGCCACCCGACGTCTCCGGGATGGACGCCGCCGCCCGGGGCATC
The DNA here is from genome assembly GCA_045403155.1 of Micromonosporaceae bacterium. Lineage (GTDB taxonomy): Bacteria > Actinomycetota > Actinomycetes > Mycobacteriales > Micromonosporaceae > JAXIPB01. The sequence goes on along the minus strand of JAXIPB010000040.1, from coordinate 5,591 downwards.
GACTAGCGTCCACTCGCACAGCGAACGCAGCGCCGGCCCGGTTTCGGCAGGCGTCAGGCGGTGCCGCGCGAGTGAGATCACGGACGGCAGATTAGCCAACTCGTCACGGTGCCGCGAAGGCTTAACAGTGCCTCCGCACCGCCTGGATGGACCATCTTCGCGAACTGCGTTGATCATCGCACTTGCGTGGGCTGACCGGACTCGTAGTGCCGTTGCGGATCAGTGAGCATGAGTAAGCTCCTGGTCCACAGTCCCGCCTTGCGGTGGGACGGTCCCCGTCTTGCCCGCCGAGGCGGTGCGGGGTTGACGCTTCGCAGCCATCGGCCCACCGGGGCGGGTCTTACGGTCGGCTCCACGTCCGTTTACGGTCTCCGGGCCACTCCCGGCGACCACGTGAGAATGACAAGCTCATTTGGCCCCACTGTGCTGGTCTGATTTGGCCCCACCCACTCATGTTGATCATGTGGCAGGTCACGGTGGGTGACGGCGGGTCAGCTGTTGGCGGCTCCTTTCTTGGCGGTGCGGGTGGCGCGTAGGCGGTAGCTGTCGGTGCCGGTGTGGATGATGTGGGCACGGAAGGTGAGTCTGTCCACGACGGCGGCGGCGAGGCGGGGGTCGGTGAAGGTGCGCCCCCATTCGCTGAACGGTGCGTTGGAGGCGCAGGCGATGGAGGCCTTCTCCTCTCGTTCGGTGATGACCTGGAAGAGCAGTTCTGCGCCGCGGGGGTCGAGGTGGACGTAGCCGACCTCGTCGAGGCAGAGCAGGTCCAGTCGGGCGTAGCGGCCCAGCACGCGGGAGAGTTGTTTGTCGTCGGCGGCTTCGACGAGCTCGTTGACCAGGGCCGCGGTTGTGATGTAGCGGACTCGTCGGCCGTGTTCGGCGGCGGTTGTGCCCAGGCCGATGAGGAGGTGGGTTTTGCCGGTGCCGGAAGTGATGGCGACAGACTGCAACAGGTTCGTGCGGTGTTGCCGTGCGAGGTCCGTGTGGTCGCCGAGACCCATCCGTTGTTCGGGAGGCTGCTTCGTGCGGTGTCGTTCAAGCGCCTGAACGGCTTGCTGTTTCTGGTGGTGGAGCTGCCAGACGGCTCGCCGGGAACGATTCGCGCGGACGCGACCGACATCCTGGGTGAGACGCCGGCGAGCGGCCCGGCGCTGGTACTCGATGGCGAGGGCGTGCGCGGTCTTCAGGCGCTGGTGGCACGGATTGGGGCGCGACGGTGAGCGGGCCGGGGCGCGATGAGACCGGTCGGGTTGGCGCGCTTGGGTTGTGGGCTGCGATCGACGCGTACCGCGATGTGATGGTCGGGGCGAGTGTCGCGGATCTGGTCGGTGCGGGCAGCGCGGCGTATTACCTGCGGGCGGTGGCGTTGGAGTCAACGATCGCGGAGCAGATCCGCGTTCGGGTCACGGTCAGCGTTCATCAGGCACTCGCGGCGGGTGCGTGCCTATCGGAGGTCGCCGCGGCCACGGGCCTGGACACGACGCAGGTCGCGCGCCGTTGGGCGGCGTGGGCGCAGGGCCAACGACGGCTGTGGGCCGACACCGGGCGATTCGGCCTGGACGAGGACGTCTACGCACGGGTGATGGCCGTCGTGGAGACCGCTGGCCGTTCGGGCGACGGTGTAGGCGACACGTCCCGGTCGGTACCGACGCCCCGTGTGGGCAAATAGGTTCACCTCTATCCCCAATCGCGCTGACGACTTCAGGAAGAGGTGAACCTACTTGCGTGCGTTGAGAGTAGCGCCTGCCCAACAGCTGCCCTTGCGTCTGGGTGAGGACGACATGGTGCCGCAGTGGTGGTGGAGCGAGCTGCCCGAGCGGACCCGGGCTGAGGTGCTGCGGTTGCTGGCCCGGATGATCGCCCGCGGCGTCCTCGCCGAGGATGCCTGCGACCTGGAACCGGTTCCCGCCGACGGCGACGGGACCGACGATGCTTGAGCCCATCCGGTCGCCGATGCTGTTGCTGTCCGCGGAGAAGATCACGACCAGTCATCGGGGGCGTGACGCGTATGTGTATGTCCGCCAGTCCACGCCGACGCAGGTGCTGCACCACACGCAGAGCCTGGCTCGCCAGTACGAGCTGCGGGAGCGGGCCACCGCGTTGGGTTGGCCGGCGCGGCAGGTGGTGGTCATCGACGCCGACTTGGGCCGCTCCGGGGCCGACGCGACGGCCAGGACCGGGTTCCGGGAGCTGGTGGCCGACGTCGGGCTGGGCAAGGTCGGCATCGTGCTCGGTATCGAAGTGTCGCGGCTGGCGCGCAACAACGCCGATTGGTATCACCTGCTGGATCTGTGCGCGTTGACCGACACGTTGATCGCCGACGCGGACGGCATCTACCACCCGGCCGACTTCAACGACCGGTTGGTGTTGGGGCTCAAGGGCACAATGAGCGAAGCCGAGCTTCACCTGATCCGGTCTCGGCTCACCGCCGGTCTGCGGCACAAGGCGGCCAAGGGCGAACTGCGTCAGGGCCTGCCGGTCGGGCTGGACTACGACCTCGACAACCGTGTCGTGATCACGCCCAACGAGGCGGTGCGGGAGGCGATCACCGCCGTCTTCGCCCGCTTCGACGAGGTCGGCTCGGCCCGGCAGGTGTTACTGAGCCTGCGCGGGGACGGGTTGCTGCTTCCCCGCCGCGACAACGGATCCAGCCGCATCCGGTGGGCTCCAGCAACCTACCCGGCCGTGCACGACATCCTCACCAACCCGGCCTATGCCGGGGCGTTCGTGTTCGGCCGCACCCGCACCGAGAAACGCGTCGACGCGGCCGGCCGGCTGACCACTCGGGTGCGGCTGCTACCCCGCGACGAGTGGGCTGTCCTCATCCCCGAGCACCATCCCGGCTTCATCGCCTGGGCCCAGTACGAGACCAACACCGCGCAGTTGCGCCGCAACTGGCGAGCACCGCGCGGCGAGGGCGGCGGTTCGATCCGCGAAGGTAAGGCGATGCTGCAGGGCTTGCTGCGCTGCGGACGGTGCGGGCGGATCATGCAGACCGGCTACTCCGGCACCAGAGGTGACTGCCCGCGTTACGTGTGCGCCCGGGCCAAGCAGCTCTATGGCGGCGAACACGTCTGCCAGAGCATCGGTGGGCGTCGGCTGGAGAAAACGGTGCTGGACAAGATGTTCGCCATGCTCGAACCCGCCACACTCTCCGCCACGGCGCAGGCCCTGGCCGAGGCGGACGTCCACTACCGGCAGCGGCTGGCCGCGTTCGAGCTTGCCGTGGAACGGGCCCGCTACGAAGCCGAGCGGGCCCGTCGCCAGTACGACGCGGTCGAGCCGGAGAACCGGCTCGTCGGCCGCACCCTCGAACGCTCCCTGGAAGACAAACTCACCGCCGTGCGTAAGGCCGAAACTGACCTCGCCACCCAACGCGCACGTCGCCCGGTCACCCTCACCGACGACGAGGTCGCCTTCATCAACCAGGCCGGCGCCGACGTCAGAGCGGTCTTCGACGCCGCGACGACCACCACCCGCGAACGCAAACAACTCATCCGCGCGGTCATCACAGAAATCGGTCTCACTGTCCACAGTGAACAAAGAGTCGCCGACCTCCGGATCGCCTGGCAAGGCGGTGCCGTCACCGCCCTGCAGATGGCGATGACGAAGTCCGGAGGCCACACGCGGGCCACCGACGAGGACACCGTTGCGCTGATCCGTCGCCTCGCCGAACACTACGACGACCGTACCATCGCGGTGATCCTGGCCAAGCAACAACGGCGTACAGGTACCGGTCTGCCCTGGACGCGCACCCGAGTCAAGACGCTGCGCGTCTCCCGCGCCATCCCCGCCTACCAGCCGCCAAAGACTGTCGTACCCGACCAGGACGATGCCGTCGTGGTCACGATCACCGAGGCCGAACGGCTGCTCGGCGTCAGCAAGGTCACCATCTACCGGTGGCTGCGCGACGGATTCGTCGTCGGCGAGCAGCTCACGCCCGCGGCGCCCTGGCGCATCCGCATCGACCAGCAGCTACGAGACCGCATCCGGCCCGAGGTCCCCGACGGCTGGCTCAGCCTCGACCAGGCGGCCACCGCCCTCGGCGTGGCCCGACAGACCGTGTTGCACAAGGTCCAACGCGGCGAACTCGCCGCCGTGCACGTGAACCGCGGCCGCCGCAAAGGACTCCGTATCCAGGTCAAACACGACCAGCCTGGACTGTTTGACACACCCCGATGAGAGGAAGGTGCAGTGTTAACCACGACCGGAGTCGCCGAGAAGGACGACGGGTTCGTTCGCGTCGATCCACGCGCCGGCGGCCAGGTGGGCCAGGGTTGCGGCGGGTAGGCCGGGCAGGGCGGTCAGGTCGAGGTCTTCGAGGCGTTTCGTGCGGGGGAACTTCGCTTCGTTGACCAGGCGGATGCGTCGCCGCGCGTCGCGGTCATCGCATTCGGCGGTCAGAACTTCGGCGAGGAATGCCTTGTGGGTCAGTCGTTGCCGGGCTGCGGCGTCGGCGAACCGGCCGGCCTGGGCGCCGACGGTGGGCATGTGCAGGGTGCGGCAGGCCACGCCGATGGCGGCTTCCGCGGCGGGGTCGGTCAGGGCGGTCACTGGCGGTAGCGCTGCCGGGCTGGCCGCGGTGCGTCGGGCGCTCACGCGGATGCTCCGGTGATCAGCTCGTCGTAGCCGCGCAGCGTCGGCAGGGGACGCGGCGGAGCCGGGGCGGCTGTCGGCGGTGCGGACACGGTGGCGGCGAGGTGGGCGGCGTCGTGGTGGCGGCGGGCTTCCACCGCGACCAGGTCCGGGTCGGGGCGGCCCATGCCGAGGGCTGCGCTGATGCCGGCCGTTACGGCGCCGGCGGGCAGGGTGCGGTGCAGCAAAAGCACCGCGATCAGCGCCCGGGTGCCGGCACCGTCGCCATGCGCGCGGCGGGCGGCGTCCCAGAACTGTTGGTGGGTCACGGTGAACCCGCCCGCGGCCCGGGCCGAGACCAACGCGGTCGCCCCGGCCAACGCGCCGGGTTTGCGGGCCAACACCTCCAGGTAGTGGTCCAACACAAGGTCCTCGCTGCCCTTGTGCAGGCTGCGCACGTGGCGGGCCACGACCTTGCCGTCGGCGATGATGTGGACGCTATCGGCACCCAGCCGGGCGGTGACCCGCCGACCGGCGAGGTGGGCCGGCACCGAGTAGTGGGATTGGCGCACGCACACCCGGGCCTTGGCGTCGACCCGGCACGAGAGCACCTGCGCCGGGTCGAATGCCGTGGCCGGTAACGCGCGCAGCAGCGTCAGCTCCCGGGCCGCGGCCGCCCCCACCGTCTCACGGCGGGCGGCGATGCGGCGGGCGTCATCGCGGGCATCGGCGGCGACCAAGGCCTCGTTGAGCGCCGCCAGGGTAGGCAGGACCGGCATGGGAGTGAGGTGGCGCCGACGGAACCGGCCGATCTCGCCCTCCACGCCGCCCTTCTCGTGCGCGCCGTCCAGGCCCGGCTGGCAGAAGAACGAGTCGAACCCGTATTCTCTGAACTTGATCACCATGGTTCCTCACCGATCTTCAGGAGTCCGCTGTTGTGGTAGTCCAAGGTCGACGGTCGTGCTGCTGCGGAAACGGCGGTCAAGTTGATCGAGTTTGTCTTCGGCGCCGGCGAG
>JAXIPB010000050.1:0-4060 GCA_045403155.1 Micromonosporaceae bacterium | reverse complement strand
TGGGTCAACGCGAACACCGTGGCACACACCCAACTCTCGGCCGTACTCACCGGCGAAGACACCGAGGCGGTCAAGACCGAAGGCAACCAGATCATGTTGGAGATCGGACCGATCGTCGCCGAGGTCAAGCAGCGCCTTATCGATTCCGGCCTCTCCATCGCGAGCAAGATACCCAGCGTGTCGGTCCAGATTCCGGTGATGACTGTGGAGGACCTACCACGCATCCAGTCCTATGTGAACCTGCTAGACAACCTCGCCACATGGCTGCCGCTCGCCGCGCTCATCCTGCTGGCACTGGGCATCTGGCTGGCCCCGCTGCACCGCCGCGCCGCCCTCATCGGCGCCATCATGATCGCCATACTCATGATCGTCATGCTCGTCGCCCTGAACGCCGTGCGCAACGCCTACACCAACGAGGCCGCCAACAAGGAACTCAACGTGCCCGCCGCCCTGGCCCTGTATGACACACTGCTGCGATTCCTCGTCCAAGCCGTCGAGGCGCTGCTGCTCGTGTCCATCGTGGCCGCGGTATGGCTGTGGCTATCCGGACCCGGCCGGGTCGGCACCTTCGTGCGCCGCTGGGGCCGTCGCGGCGAAGACTGGGCCGCCGACCGCATCAACCGCACCACGTGGCGGTTCGGCCCGGTCCCCCGCTTCAGTGCGAACTACGGCATCTGGATCGTCATCGTCGCCGGCGTCCTCGCGGCGTTCGCACTGTTGAACAGCCCGAGCATCGCCACAGCATTGTGGCTGTCCGCTGGGATCCTGCTGGTCATGATCGTGGTCGGTGTCCTCTCCCGACTACGCCAGAGACCGATGCACCAAGGGCTGTGACGTCCTGAAAGACTCGCCCGACCATCGAATGGTCGGCTGCCCCGACCGACCGAGCTAGGCCCGGCTCGCGACCTGACTTACATGGCGCCGCCGGCAGGTGCGCCTCGCTTGTCTGGCAGTATCGCGCCGATCAGCCACAGGAGTGGCAGGAAGATTCCGAGAACACCGAGTACGACATAGCCCTTTCGGAACGTCAGGACACAGACAGTAAACAAGGCAACCAGATACACACTGGCGAGCACGATCCAGAGTATCCATTCCATCGCAGACACACAGCACCTCCGGTCTCATTGGTCGCATCGCGGCCCGTATGCCCTTGCTTTCCGCAATGGCGAGCGGATGACCGGTCGTGCAATCGCCGGCCTTCGAATTCACGCTACATACACGCGCCGATCAGCGCGGTCGATCCACGCGCGCTCACGCGTCCGGGTCCTTGGCCGTTGCCGTATCCGGTTAGCCGTCCGGAAGCTGTGGGACGTTGTGCGGCCGGGAGGCACTTCGCAACATGAGGTGATGCGGAGTACGCGGTTTCTCTCCGGGACGCGGGTCGTCTGCGGGATGCTGGGTGTGGTGCCGGTGCTGGGCGTGGCCCTGCGGCGCTTGTGGCAACCGTTGATGTATCGGAGGTTCTGATGGACTCGTACCCCGCGATTGAGGATCACGGTCTGATCGGCGACCTACAGACCGCGGCACTGGTGGCGGGCGATGGCACGATCGATTGGTTCTGCGCACCCCGATTTGACTCACCCAGCATCTTCGCCGCGCTGCTGGACCACGAGAAGGGTGGTCATTTCCGGATCGCGCCGGAGGGCACGACCTATGTGACGAAGCAGCTGTACCTGCCCGGTACGCCGATCTTGATAACGAGGTTTCTAAGCGCGGACGGCGTCGGCGAGGTCACTGACTTCATGCCGATCGCTGGTGACCGAGCAACGGACCGGCACCGGATCGTGCGGATGGTGCGGGTGGTGCGAGGCACGATGCGCTTCCGGGTCGAGTGCGAACCGCGGTTCAACTACGCCCGTGACGAGCATGAGATCGAAATGACCGGAGACGGAGCGGTCTTTCGCTCTCGCACGTTCACGATGAATGTATGCGCGGCGTACGGGGAACACCGGGTGGGCCGACCCGAGGACCTGCAGCGCACCGAACGCGGCTTCCAGCTCACAGTGACGGGCAGCGCTGGCGATGTCGGCGGCGCAGTGCTTGAAACTGCACCGGACGGGCCGGTGCGAGCTGTGCCGCCCGAGGAGATCGTGCGTCTGTTTCAGCAGACCCGTGACTTCTGGCGCGGCTGGATCGGCCGGTCCCGCTACACCGGGCGGTGGCGGGAAATGGTCGAGCGCTCGGCGATGACGCTGAAGCTGATGACGTATGCACCGACCGGGGCACTGGTGGCGGCGCCGACGGCGGGACTCCCCGAGCAGGTCGGCGGGGAACGCAACTGGGACTACCGCTTCACCTGGATCCGAGACGGGTCGTTCTCGGTCTACGCGCTGCTCGGCCTTGGGTACACCGACGAGGCCCGTGCGTTTATGCACTGGTTGAACGACCGAGTCAAGCACGCCGCCGAACAATCCACACCGCTGCAGATCATGTACCGAATCGACGGCTCGTCAGACCTCACCGAGGAGATCCTCGACCACTTCGAGGGATACAAGGGATCCAGCCCGGTGCGCATCGGCAACGCCGCCGGCGACCAGTTGCAGCTCGACATCTACGGTGAGGCGCTCGACTCGATTCACCTTGCCAACTCGGGGGACTTTGAGATCGCGCACGAGGGCTGGCAGAACCTCACGCATCTGGTGGATTGGCTCTGTGACCACTGGGATCTAAGCGACGACGGGATTTGGGAGACCCGCGGCGGACGGCAGGACTTCGTCTACGGGCGACTCATGTCCTGGGTTGCGTTCGACCGCGCCATCCGGCTCGCCCAGGTTCGGGGCCTGCCGGCCGACACTCAACGATGGACCAACATGCGCGACATGATCTACCGGCAGATCATGGAACGCGGCTACCACCCCAAACGGGAGGCGTTCGTTCAGCACTACAACACCGACGTACTGGACGCGTCGCTGCTCTATATGCCGCTGGTCGGCTTCATCGCACCCAGCGACCCGATGTGGCAGTCGACGCTGCGCGCCATGGACGAGGAGCTGGTCTCCGACAGTCTCGTCTACCGCTACGACCCGGCCGCCTCACCCGATGGCCTACGCGGGTCGGAAGGCACCTTCACCATGTGCAGCTTCTGGTATGTCGACGCGCTCGCCCGCTCAGGCCGTCTCGAGGAGGCGCGGCTCACCTTCGAGAAGATGCTCACCTACAGCAACCACCTCGGGCTGTACTCGGAGGAGGTCGCTCCCACCGGTGAACAGATCGGCAACTTCCCACAGGCGTTCAGTCACCTGGCGTTGATCAGCTCGGCGATGAACCTCGACTACCAGCTCGACCATGGAGCCGGCTCGGTCGAACCCGTCCTCACCCACGGCAGATCCGCCACCTGACGAGTCGGCGGCGCCATCGCCGGCCGATCGGTTAACAGCCGCCACCCCGGCCATCGGCATCAGTACGCCGGGTGGTGGTGGCCGCCGCCGGCGTAGGGCTTGTCGCTGTCGCCTTTCTCGGGTGGATGCCACGCCGCGCTGGGAGCTGTGGTCACGGCGAGCGTCCGCGTGCCGCGGCGAGGGCGCGCTTCATCACATCAGGCGTGATCTCGATCGGCGTGGAAGCATGACCCAGCCGAGCGATCCGTCCAGGCGGTCAGACGTGCGCGAGGACGCCGGGTCTATGGGCGAGTTCGTCCTCGACGTACTCCACCACCGGCATACGCGGGCAGTGGTTATCGGTGCTGATGTTGTCCAGGGTCGCCGCGAGCATGCTGCGAGGGCTCTGCCATGGCTAGGGGCGGACGTTGATGGTGCCCATCATGCCGAGGTCTTCGTGGTCGAGGATGTGGCAGTGGTAGACGCTGCGGCCGGAGTAGTCGGTGAATGGGATGCGCAGGCGAGCCCAGCCGTTGCCGGGGACCAGGACGACGTCCTGGCGTAGCCCGATCGGTGGCGTGCCATCGCTGATGTCCAGGACTTGGAACGGCCAGGCGTGCAGGTGGAACGGGTGGTCCATCGGACTGGTGTTGCGGATGGTCCATTCCTCGGTGGTGCCCAGCCGGACTGTTTGGTCGTCGCGTTCTGGTTCGAAGGTGCGCCCGTCAATGGTGAAGTTCATC
>JAXIPB010000201.1:0-5292 GCA_045403155.1 Micromonosporaceae bacterium | reverse complement strand
CGGGGAGGTGGGCGGAATGGTCGGCGCCTATTCCCCGTACGCCGTGTACTTGCCCGAGGGGCCGCCGGGCGACATCGAGTCCGTGATTCGTGGCCAGGCCCATGTACAGGACGAGGGATCCCAGCTGGTCGCGGCGGCGCTCGCCGACACCCCGCTCGCGATTGGCGCGACCGGCGGCGACGGTGAGACCTGGCTCGACCTCTGCGCCGGACCCGGCGGCAAGGCGGCTCTGCTCGGCTCGCTGGCCGCGCAGCGCGGCGCACGCCTGACCGCCGTCGAGGTCGCCCCGCACCGGGCGCGGCTCGTCGACCAGGCGGTCGCGGACCTGCCGGTGGACGTCGTCTGCGCCGACGGCCGCCTGGTGGGCTCGCACGAGGCTCTCCCCGAGGGCGGGTTCGACCGGGTACTGGTGGACGCGCCGTGTACCGGCCTCGGATCGCTGCGACGCCGCCCCGAGTCGCGTTGGCGTCGCCAACCCAGCGACCTGCCACCCCTGACGAGGTTGCAACGCGAGCTGCTCTCCTCGGCGGTGCGCGCACTTCGCCCCGGCGGGGTCGTCGCGTACGTGACGTGCTCCCCACACCTGGTCGAGACCCGGGTCTCGGTTGCCGAGACGGTGCGTCGATCGGAGTCCACTGTGGAGCTTGTGGACGCCCGCGCGGTACTGCCGGCCGGCATGCCCGATCTTGGGAGCGGCCCGACCGTACAGCTTTGGCCGCACCGCCACGGCACCGACGCGATGTTCCTCGCGCTCCTGCGTCGCGGGTCCAACATCTGATAGTGACGAAATCGCGACGCACGCGGATGCTGTGTTTGTGGACGGCGTCCGGACGTTGCTTCGGTTGACCACCGTTGCATTGGTCGGGGCGCTCGCCGCCCTGCTCGCCGCCCTGCTCGGACCCTCGCCGGCCTGGGCCCGCGCCGATCCGCCGGACGTTCGCGGACTCTCGGTCGATGAGGCCCGCACGCAACTTGAGGCGTGGAGTCGGACCGTACGGATTATCTTCGTGCCCGCGCTTGAGCAGTTACCGCGGGGAATCGACCGATCCACTGTGGTCGTCTCGGAGTCCACGTGGCTCAACCCCACGACCGGTGAGGTGGTCCGGCCGCAAATGCGTTTGGCGCTCGGCACCCGCGTACCGGATCTGTCCGGGCTCACCCGCGATCAGGCCGATCAGGCGCTGACCATTCGTGGATTGCGTCTACGCAGCGCGCCCGACCCGGTTTCGCCGGAGTGGGTCGCGACGTCACAGCAGCCGCCGCCGCTGACGGTGGTGGCGTTCGGCTTCACGGTCTCTGTCGATCTCGGCTCGCCAGACGGAATGGCTACCACGGACCTCGTCGTTCTCGTGGGCGGCGCGGCCGTCGCGCTCGGCCTGCTGATCCTGATCGGTGTGCTGACCGCGAGGCAGTTACGCCGCCGTCGCCCGACCGCTCCGACCGAGCGGATCGAGGTGCGCAGCTTCGCCGGCCAAGTCGTCGGCCCCGACCTCTCCGAGCCGACTCCCGGGGCGAGTCTCTCGGTGCGGTTGGAGCCGCACTATGACCGCGGCACATTCAGCCTCGAGGAGGGGCGCAGATGAACCAGATCACCGTTCGTGCTGTGCTGTTCGGCGACGCGGATCCGGTTGGTGCCCTCTCGCGCGCCGCCGGCTGGCGCTCCGTCCTCGGTGGACTTGGCGGCGTTCTCTCCGGGATCTCGTCCTCCGGACGCCACGTCGTCGAGCGCGAGATGTCGTCGGCCGTGACGGGTCTGCTCGGTCTCGAAGTCTCCGATGTGCTCGTCGGCGGTTGGCGCCGGCATCACGCGCTGGTCAGCGCGGCCGAGGCGACCCAGTCCAACCCGTTGGCCACCGAAGTGGTGCAGCTGGCTACCCACCGGATCAGTACCGCCCACCGGCCCTACGTCGACGTCCTCGTCAGCGGGGCGAAGATAGCGACGGTTCACTTCGACCTCGCCATGACCTTCGACATCGACGGCGTGCTCGGCACCGTGCGATACGCGCGGCTCGTGGCGCTGCACGGCGGCCGGTGCACGGTCATTGCGTGGCTCGGCTGTGAGGGCCGGGAGATCGCCTCTCGGCAAACGGTGATCGACCCCGCGCTCATGGTCCCCCTAGGCGATGGAATCCCGCTGCTCGAGGGGGAGCACAAGCACTCCCTCGCCTGACACCTGCCGGCGCGCGACACCGCCCCGCCGCCGCTCGCCGCCGCCCCACCGCCGCCCGCCGGCTCGCCGCCGCCTCCCCGCCGCCGCCCCACACCAAGATCGCGACAAGTGTCCGACACACGCCCCGGTCGCGGCCATCTAACCGGGCAAGTGTCAAACACTCGCAGCGATCTTGGCCGGATCATCCGGTGCCACCATCCACCGAGGCCGCTGCCGGCTCGCCCTACCGCGGTCCGGCCGCCTCAACGCGTCGCGCCCCGCCGCCTCACCGGGTCCCGCCCGGCCGCCCCAGCGCGTCCCGCCCGGCCGCCGGCCGCCCGACACCAAGATCGCGGCAAGTGTTCGAGAGTCGCCCAATCTGGCGTCATCAAACCGGGCAAGTGCTAAACACTCGCAGCGATCTTGGCGGACGGGAGGCCGGGGGAGGGATCTTGGCAGAGGGTGGCGGCCACAGAATTCAGAGAGGCATTGCAGAATCTCTTGGCAGATGACGCTTCGTAACATCGCCGGTCGGCGGGTCGAGGTTGCCAGTGACCGCGAGCCTGACGTGGGTGCCGCTATCTTCGTAATCTTGGCCGAATATCAGCGATATCGGCACCCACGTCGCAGCCAAGACTCGTCCAGCGCGGGCGATCGTGGACTCGAGCCTTGACGTGACGATGTCCCCGAGCGCGGAGCGTCACCAACTTGACGAGGGCTGGCTACGTTGCACCAACCTCCATAGCGACCCGTTGATGCCATGATCCGGCGAAGCCGCCGCCCGCCCCACGCCCACCAAGATCACCATGATCATGATGTGCACGTCTCACAAAGGCGTCGATCATGACCTCCAAATCATGATCGACGATTGGAGGGGGGAGGAGGGTTGATTGGGTTCGTAGACTGGCCCGGTGACCGGACCGTCGCTTATCGTGGCGCCGAGCCTCCTCGCCGCCGACTTTGCGCGCCTCGCCGACCAGGCGAGTGCAGTCGAGCCTGACGCCGACTGGCTGCACGTCGATGTGATGGACAACCACTTCGTGCCGAATCTTACGATTGGTCGGCCGGTCGTTGAGAGCCTCCGGCGCGCGACGGATCTGCCCCTCGATTGTCACCTGATGATCGAAAACCCGGACCGCTGGGCGATCGGATATGCCGAGGCGGGGGCGTACAACGTGACCTTCCACGCCGAGGCGACCGACAATCCGGTGGGCCTCGCACACGATCTCCGCGCCGCCGGGTCCTTCGCCGGTCTGGCCATCGACCGGTACACGCCGGTCGAGCCATACCTGGAGATCCTGCCCCACTTCGACCTGCTGCTGATCATGACGATCAAGGCTGGGTTCGGCGGGCAGGAGTTCGTAGCTGAGCTGCTAGACAAGGTGCGCATCGCCCGTCGTCACGCCAACGCCGGCCACCTGGAACTGCGGATCGAGGTGGACGGCGGCATTGACGAGGACACGATCTCGCAGGCATCGGCCGCCGGAGCGGACGCGTTCGTCGCCGGGACCGCGGTCTTTGGCGCGCACGATCCCGCCGACGCGGTACGCCGCCTTCGCCGCCGAGCCGAGCAGGCCAACAGCGCCTACGCCGGCACGGGCCAGGTCGGCACGGGCCAGGTCGGGACGGGAGGGAGGGTCGGGTGACCTTACCGGCCGAAGTCCACTCCGCGGAACGCATCCTCGTCGTCGACGACGACGTGGACATTGCTGGCTTCATCAAGATCGAGCTGGAGATGGCGGGCTTCGAGGTCGTGGTCGCGCACGATGGCCACGCGGCGCTGGAACTCATCGGCACGTGCGAACCGCACCTGGTCATTCTCGACCTGATGATGCCCATGATCGACGGCGTGGAGCTGACCCGGCGCTTGCGCGCGGATGCCATGACATCGGCCTTGCCGATCATCATGCTTACCGCCAAAGGGCAGATCGTCGACAAGGTTCTCGGGCTAACCGCGGGTGCGGACGACTACATGGTCAAGCCGTTCGACACCCTCGAGCTGGTCGCACGAGTACGCGGGACGCTGCGTCGCAATCAGGAGTTCCGCGAGGTCTCCCCGCTGACCGGACTGCCGGGCAACAACCGGATTCTGCGTGAGATCGGCGATCGGCTTCGGACGAAGGAGGAGTTCGCGGTCTGCTATTGCGACATCGATGGGTTCAAGGCGGTTAATGACGCCTATGGCTTTGCCCGCGGTGACGAGTTCATCATCGCCCTCGCCAGAAAGCTGCTGCGGGCCGTCAACGAGATCGCTTCGCCCGCAGCGTTCCTCGGCCACGTCGGCGGGGACGACTTCGTGGTCATATGCACCCCCGACCAGATCAGGCCGCTGACGGAACGGGCGGTCGCGGAGTTCGAGGCCGCGGCCGACGGGCTCTACGACGCCGAGGATAGGGCCCGCGGCTACGTGCGGGTGACGAGCCGCCGGGATGGCGTGCGCGACGTCGGCCTAGTCACGGTCTCGGTCGGCGTGGCGCTGTCCAGCCGGCGCCAATACACGGATCCACGCGAGCTGGTCGCGGTGGCCAGTGAGATGAAAACCGTCGCGAAGAGTCAGCCCGGCTCGTTCGTCGCGTTGGACCGCCGAACCGCTTTGTGACGTAGGTCGCTCGCGACCTCCCTGGGCGGTGTGTGCGCTACCCCGTGTGGCGTGGCACACTCAGGTCATACCCACCAGCGCGCTGGCGGGACTCGGTGAAAGTCCGAACCGGCGGTGATCCGGGCGTAGCGGCCCGGTCAGCCCGCGACCCGGTGGCAGCAGTGCTTTTCGCTGTTGGTATCGGTGGATCCGGTGAGTGCCTTGGCGAGATGCGCCAGGCGGCGAATCCGGAGCCGACGGTCATAGTCCGGATGGGAGACAGCGCGCGGTCGTGCGGGTGACGTGCGCCAATGGCGGCGCGATGGTCACCGCGCCCTCCGCCGTACCGTCCCGCCCGCTCGCGCGCCATCGGCAGCATGCCTGCCGATGCCGGCGATGCGGACGCGAGGAGGACGGATGGCAAGTCTGGCCGACAAGGCCGCGCTGGTGGCTCCGCGCGACGATGCCGAGCCGGTCGCTCCCCGCGACGATGCCGCGCGGGTCGCTCCGCGCGACGAAGCCGCGCGGGGCGCTCCCCGCGACGAGGGCGCGCAGGAAGCAGCCC
>JAXIPB010000005.1:0-7162 GCA_045403155.1 Micromonosporaceae bacterium | reverse complement strand
CATGATCACCGGGATCTTGGGGGCGGGGCGCGAGGCGGGGGTGGCGGGGGGTGGCGGGGGGTGGCGGGGCGCGAGGCGGGCGTCGGAGTCGTAGGCCGGGCTACCATGTCCCATATGGACACTCGCGGGCGATCACGCGGGGTGATGATGGTGCGTACCGTGCTTATCCTGGTGCTAATTCCCGTCGTGGTGCTTGGTGCGATCTGGCTCCTTCAGCGACGCCTGATCTACCTTCCGGACAAATCCACGCCGCCACCGGCCGCCGACATGTTTGCCGGGGGGCGCGATGTGGTGCTCTCTACCGCCGATGCACTCGAGCTGAGTGCGTGGTTGGTGCCGCCCGTGGCCGGCGACCGGCGAATGGCGGTTCTCGCCGCGCCCGGCAACGGCGGCAACCGGGCCGGCCGAGCGTCGCTGGCCCGGGCCCTAGCTGGCCAAGGCTTCACAGTGTTGCTCTTGGAGTATCGCGGCTATGGCGGAAATCCGGGCCGCCCGACCGAGGAAGGGCTGCGTCAGGACGCACGGGCGGCGCGGAGCTATCTGATCGGTGCGGGCTGGCCGCCGGGGAGGATTCTCTACGTCGGCGAGAGCCTCGGCTCGGCCGTGGTCACCGAGCTTGCTACCGAATACCCGCCCGCAGGACTCGTGCTTCGGTCGCCGTTCATCGATCTCGCCGCAGCCGGACAGCACAACTATCCATATCTCCCGGTGCGCCCGCTGCTGTGGGACCGGCTCCCCGTGGCGGAGCTGATCGAGGATGTGCGGGTTCCGACTGTCGTGGTCTACGGCACGGCGGACTCGATCATCCCGCCGGAGCAGAGTCGGGAGGTAGCGGAGCGGGCAGCCGGCCCAGTCGAGGTCGTCGTGGTCGAGGGCGCGGACCACAACGACCCGGTACTGTTCGACGGCCCACCACTCATAGGGGCGGTCGCCGCCTTGGCGGACCGACTCGACCGAGCATCGTGATCGCGGTAATAGGGGGACCCTCCGGGCGGAAAAGCGATTAGGAGGGGGACCCTACCTTCGAAGCAAGCGTCAGCGGGGCAGGGCCGAGGTGCGCCACGCACGTGGTCCGGGACGACCCGGACGGCCATCACGGTGCACAATACCGGGCCGCGCTGACAAGGCCCACCGACTCGTCCGCTCCGCTTCCGCGGAGGCAACGCGTGCGGGCAGAAGTAGTACGCCAACGATGGCGGCGAGCTCCTCGGCGGTCGGCGCGCCCCGAACGATGCGCAAATCGTCGGCCATTAGCGTTCCAGCACGGCTGGGTCCAGGGACAACACCACGGGCTCAGTCATGCGAAGCGGCTGGCCCGGCCGCGCCTCCGCATCGATCACGTAGTGATCGCCATCGAGCCGGAACAAGGTAAGCGCGATCGGGTTCGGTTCGATGAGCAAGTACCACGGAATGCCAGCCTCGGCATAGTGGTGCATCTTGAGCACGCGATCTGTCCCTGAGTTGCTTGGCGAGGTGATCTCGCAGATCAGCTGGACTTCCTGTGCGTCTCCTACAACCTGGTCCAGGTCAGTCTGTTGTGTTAGCACAAGGTCCGGGATTGGTATGCGCCCACGCTTCAGGCGTACGTTGACGGCCTCAAATACCTGCAGGCCAGCAGCATCGGCCGCAGGCTCGAGGACGTTCGCCAATCGGCGCGAGATGTTCTGGTGTCGATACGTGGGCGCAGGGCTCACGAGGAGGCTCCCGTCGAGGAGCTCTACGCGATCGGGGGTCTCGCCAAGCTCGAGGTACTCCTCCTCCGTCCACGGCAGCACATGGTCGAAACTAGCCACGTTGATCGCCTCCGGCGAAGCTGCTGCCGTCATCGGATACCTCCCCGTGGAATGTTGATCCATGCCTGACACATCCGGCTCGTCGTCGTCACGCGTCATAGCGGAATATTTCCATGCTTCTTCGGCGGCAGTGATTCACGCTTCGTACGCAGTGCGCGCAGCGCGCGCACGAGCTGCACACGAGTCGCCGAGGGCTTGATGACCGAGTCCACGTAACCGCGCTCGGCCGCGACGTACGGGTTGGCGAGCGTGTCCTCGTATTCGCCAACCAATCGTGCCCGCTCCGCCTCCGAATCTGCCGCGTCGCGAAGCTCAGCACGATAGAGGATGTTCACCGCACCCTGGGCGCCCATCACCGCGATCTGCGCGGTCGGCCAGGCGAAGTTGAGGTCAGCGCCCAGGTGCTTGGAGCCCATGACGTCGTACGCGCCCCCGTACGCCTTGCGCGTGATGACCGTGACCTTCGGGACGGTCGCTTCGGCGTACGCGTAGATGAGTTTGGCGCCGCGCCGGATGATGCCGTCCCACTCCTGGCTCGCGCCGGGCAGAAAACCCGGTACATCGACGAAGGTCAAGATGGGAATGTTGAAGACATCGCAGGTACGAACGAACCGGGCCGCCTTCTCGCTCGCGGCGATATCGAGGCACCCGGCGAAGTGCATCGGCTGGTTCGCCACTACCCCGACCGATCGCCCATCGACGCGGCCGAAGCCGACGACTATGTTCTGCGCGTAGAGCGCGTGCACCTCAAGGAACTCGCCGTCGTCGAGCACGTGCTCGATGACGTGGTGTATGTCGTATGGCTGGTTGGCCGAGTCGGGAATCAGTGTGTCCAACTCGAGGTCCTCGTCGGTCAGCTCGAGTTCGGCGGGGGCGTCCCAGGTCGGCGGGTCGTCGAGGTTGTTGGAGGGCAGGTACGCGAGCAGCGCCTTCGCATACTCGATGGCGTCCGCCTCGTCGGTGGCGAGATAGTGGGCATTGCCGCTCTTGGTGTTATGGGTACGGGCACCCCCGAGCTCCTCGAATCCGACGTCCTCACCGGTGACCGTCTTGATGACATCCGGCCCGGTGATGAACATGTGACTCGTCTGATCCACCATAACTGTGAAGTCCGTGACGGCGGGGGAATAGACGGCGCCGCCAGCACATGGCCCCATGATGAGCGAGATCTGCGGGATCACGCCGCTGGCGCGGACATTTCGGAAGAAGATCTCACCATAGAGCCCGAGCGAGACCACACCCTCCTGGATGCGAGCCCCTCCAGAGTCGTTGATGCCGACGACCGGGCACCCGAGCTTCATGGCGAGGTCCATCACCTTAACTATCTTCTCGCCGAAGACCTCGCCGAGCGATCCGCCGAAGACGGTGAAGTCCTGAGCGAACACGCAGACCTGACGTCCGTCCACTGTGCCGTAGCCAGTCACGACCCCGTCGCCGTACGGCCGGTTCTGCTCCTGCCCGAAGTTCATGGATCTGTGCCGGGCGAGCTCGTCGAGCTCCACGAAGGAGCCCTCGTCGAGGAGCATCTCGATGCGTTCTCGCGCGGTCTTCTTGCCTCGTGCGTGTTGCTTCTCGACGGCTCGCGCCGAGCCGGCGTGCACGGCCTCGTCTATGCGAAGCTCGAGGTCGGCGATCTTGCCGGCGGTGCTGTGGATGTCGGGTGCGGGAGCGGTTGAGCCACGCTCGACGTCGGTGGCGGTCACATTCGCGATGGTAGCGAGTGATCGGGCGTGGCCTGACGTGCGTCCCCTCGACCCGTCCCCCACGACCCGTCCCGAGCGACCCTTACCCGCAGCCCGTCCCGTCCACGCAAGGCGTACGTACCGCACGCGACCATATCGCCCGCCGACGCCGGTCGTTACATCGGATGTGAGCGGCTCATCGAGCTGGATCGCGCTGCTTGGCGTGATCCTGATTCTGGGCGGCGTCACGCTGCTGATCAGCGCGATCGGCGCCGGGCGCCGCGCGCGCAAGCGTGCGCGCAGGCGTAGTGATCAGGAGCGCTCAGGCAGCGCTCGGCGCGGCGGCGGGCCGATCCGCGATGGCCGTGCATTCCATGATCGGCAGCCAGCGCGGGCACGGGCGCTGCCCCCGGCCGCAAATCGCCGGTACCAGCCGCCGGATCGGAGTGTCCGACGCAGCGCGCTGTTGGCCGACACGGTGCCACTCCGCCAGATCCCGCCGAGCCAGGTCTCGCCGAGCCAGGTCTCGCCGAGCCAGGTCTCGCCCAGCCAGGTCCTGCCCAGCCAGCTCCCGCCGCAGGTTGGCGCGTTGGAGGGCCCGACGCTCCCGCTGATCAGCGTCACCTGGTACGAGACGCGTCCGCCCCGATAGCCCGTCCGTCCGACCCGGAGTGCAGCATGGTCACCATGCGCCGCTCCCGGGACATCGACCGCGGCCGCCCGCCGCTGCGCGAACGTGTCCTGAGCGAGGCGCTCATCGTGCCCGGAGGTCTCTGGACCGACGTGCGCGTGGTGACCGAGACTGGGTCGACCAACGCTGATGTCGTCGCGGCGGCCGGCTGCGGGGCAGCGGAGGGCCTTGTGGTCCTCGCCGAGCGCCAGTCCGCCGGTCGCGGGCGCCTCGGGCGACATTGGCACGCTCCCTCGCGCGCCGCCATCACGGCGAGCATCCTCCTTCGGCCGGGCGTCTCCGTGACGCGGCTTGGGTGGCTGCCGCTCCTCGCGGGGGTTGCACTTGTTGAGACGGTCGCCGCAATTGCCGAGGTCGACGCCGCCCTCAAGTGGCCGAATGATCTGCTCGTCCGCGGCAATCCCCTTCGCGGCGGCGCCGAGCCGGTGTACGGCAAGTGCGCCGGCATCCTCGCCGAGGTGGTGAACGGCGGCGAGCACCCGGCCGTTGTGCTCGGGATCGGACTCAACGTCACTCAGCGCGCCGACGAGTTGCCGGGGCTCGACTCCCCGACCGCGTTCCCGGCGACCTCGTTGCTGCTCGCCGGCGCGGGGTCCACAGACCGCGACCGGCTGCTGCGCGGATTCCTGGATGGCCTGTCACGTTGGTACTGGCGTTGGCTCGCAGCCGGAGGCGACGCGGAAGCGTGCGGCCTGCGGCAGGCGTACCGCTCGCTCTGCCACACCCTCGGCCGGGACGTCTCCGTCCGGGCGCCGGACGGGGATGAGCTTCGAGGGTTGGCATCCGATGTGGACGCGGGTGGGCGACTCGTGATTGCCACGGCCCACGGGCTCCGGGCATTGGCCGCCGGTGACGTCCAACACGTGCGTTGATCTTGCCAAGATGACGTCAATGGATACCCTTGTAACCGACGGAGCGAAACGACCGGTTCGGCGGCCGCGAATGTGGCGCGCACCCACTAAGGTCGGCGCCGATACCGAGGACGTGGCGAGGAGGTTCGAGTGGGTTTTCCCGATGATTCGCTAACCGAGGACGAAAATGTGGTGCTACATCTGCATCCACACTGGGCGGCGATGATCGCGCCCGCGTTCTGGACCGTGGTGGCCGCCGCAGCGGTGATCGCCGGCACGCTCTTCTTGCCGAACGCGGCGTGGGCCAATGTCTTTCTCGTCATCATCGGCGCGGTTGGTCTGGTCCTGTTCCTGTGGCTAGCGTTCTGGCCATTCGTGGTCTGGCGCAGTACGCACTTCGTCTTCACCAACGAGCGCGTGCTCCTGCGCGAGGGGGTCTTCAACCGGCAGCAGCGCGACATCCCGCTGACGCGGGTCAACGACGTGTCGTCGAGCCAGAACCTGCTCGACCGGCTGCTCGGCTGCGGCAAGCTCACCGTTGAGTCGGCCGGAGAGCGCGGGCAGTCGGTGCTCAGGGACATCCCCCGGGTGGTCCAGGTTCAGAAGGTCGTGTACGAGCTCGTCGAAGCCGATCACGCACGGCGGACGGTCGACGATCGCGACTTGCGTTCGGCCCTGCAGGACGCAGGAAACGAGTCGGAGTAGCCGCCGCTCAGGGAGTACGCCGCCCCGCTTCGCCTCTGATTAGGCAGTCTCGCCTCTGGTTGGGAAGAGGTACGCGCGTTAGGAAGAGGTACGCGCGGGAGGTTCGGCCGACGCGACGATGCCCTCGAGTTCGATCTCGGTGAGCTCGTCGTTGAGATCTTGGCCGAGTTCGTCGCCCAGGTCCGGGTCTCCCACGCGAGCCGACACGAAGGTGACTTCGGCGGCGTAGACCCCGGCGGCACGGACCTCGGCCGGCGCCGGCGCATCGGCCGGGTCCGCCGCATCGGCCGATGCCAGCTTGAAGACGTGCGTCCGGTAGGCCCAGAACCGGAAGATCGTGCCGAGCACGATGCCGACGGCGGTGCAGATGTTGAGCACGACGATGTGGGTCTGGTGCAGGCCGTACTTGGCGATGCCGACGACCGTCACCTCGATGACGAGTCCGACGAGGTTGAAGAAGAAGAAGAGTGTGTACTCCTTGCGGAGAGTCGACTTCGGCCGGTCTCGATAGGTCCAGTGGCGATTCATGAAGTACGCGCACGTGGTGGCGACGATCGTCGCGACAGCCTTCGCCTTGAGCTCACCGCTGCGGAGGAACGTCAGCCACAGCAGGTTGAAGACCGCGAAGTTGACCACCAGGTTGATGAGCCCGATCGTGCCGAACTTCGCGAGTTCATGGGTGATCCCACGAACTTTCTGAGGCAAGATCCGGGCGAGAAGCACCCAGCCACCTTACGCGGCCGGGGTCCAGTGCGGGAAAGAAGGAGTCCGACGAGCCCGGATTGTCATTCGGTTGTGCTTCATGCGCGTGACGTCGTTGGCCGAAACACGAATCGACGGTACGCCCAAAAGCGAAACATCGACGCAAAGCCGACGCCCACGACTTTGCCCGAGATGTTATCGGCGAGCGGGGTCTGGAAGGCCGGCCAGACGCTGCCCAAGGCGTCGTGGCTCAACAGGAGGGCAGCCGCGCTGATGAGCAGACCGACGAGGTTGAAGCCGAAGTAGAGCCCGTATTCGCGGTGCAGCGCCGTACGTTCGCGGTCGCGCCAGGTCCAGAATCGGTTGCCCACAAAGGCGATCGTCGTGGCCACCATGGTGGATGCGATGAGCGACGGAAACCACGGCCACCCGAATACCACGAGGCACACGTTGAACACGGCCACGTCGATCACGTAGCACATCGCACCGACAACGCCGAATTTGCCAAGCTCGCGGGCGAGATGCGCGAATCGCTCGTAGAGCGCGCGAACCAGGGTGACCGGACGTTTGACGAGGTCGTAGGGCGACGTGACCCGGGTCGGCACAGCCGCGAGCCTACCCACCCCCGACCGCCGATCATGACCTGCAGGTCATGATCGGCACCTTTGGGCGACGCCCACATCATGATCGCCGCGACTATGCCGCGACTATGCCGCGACTGCGCCGCGACTCCGCCGC
>JAXIPB010000008.1:0-5342 GCA_045403155.1 Micromonosporaceae bacterium | reverse complement strand
CCGCCGGCGGATGTCGGTCAGCCTCCAGCGCGCACGAGGTCTTTCTGCTGGATCGCGGCCTCGAACATGCGCCGCCAGCTCGCTACGCTGGGATGCCGGCGAAGCAGAGCGCGGCGCTCGCGCTCCGTCATACCGCCCCAGACCCCGAATTCGATGCGGTTGTCCAGCGCATCAGCGAGGCATTCGTAGCGCACTGGACATCCACGGCAGATCCTCTTGGCCACGTTCTGTTCAGCACCCTGCACAAACAGCGCGTCCGGATCTCCGTTCCGGCACGCCGCCTGACTAGGCCAGTCGGCGATCATCCCCATGTGTCGACGTCCCCCCTTTTCCTCTGCTCCCCGCCACCGGCGTGGGTGGTGACTGGCTCGGCGCGGTCGGCGCGTGTCCCGACGACCGTGTGGGCTGCCATGTGCGAGAAACGCAGTCTCGCCGGACCATCATGCTCCGTAGTGGTCCGATTACGCAACGTTGTGCCAGAAATCCGCAAAACCGGACATGCTCCTGCGTACGTCCGGTGAGGCCCTGGGCGCGTGGGGACGCCCGTTCGATCATGTGACGGAGCGACAGGTGCCGAAAGTCGACAGTGGATTGGAGAAACCCCCGCACCGCACCCGGGCGTCTTATTGATGGCGGGGTGGCTTTGCGTTGCCATGATCAAAGGCGCCGAGCCCCACCCCCGGATGTCTGCCCTGTCCTTTACCCTGTGGCGGTGACTTGGATGCGCCAGCGTGACAGAAGCCTGTTTGCCAACGCGGCATCGCTCCTGATTTGTGGTGTTCTCGCCGGCATCGTGGTTGCGGCGGCTGCCTTTCCCGCGATCGCCATGGGTGGTCTCGCGGCCAAGGCCGGCGCCGACACGTTCGGCGAACTTCCCACGGAGTTGAATGTCCCTACGCCGCCGCAGATCACGTACGTCTATGCGAACGACGGCAAGAGCCTGCTCGCGATGTTCTATGACGAGAACCGCCACGACATCCCGCTCTCCCAGGTCCCCAAGGTCATGCGAGACGCGATCATCGCGGCCGAGGACCAGCGGTTCTACGAGCACAACGGGGTCGACATGCAGGGCATCATCCGTGCCTTCGTGGCGAACCAGCAGACCGAGTCGAGCCAGGGCGCATCCACACTCACCATGCAGTACGTCCGGCAGGCGATCACATATTCGGCGACCAGCCCGGCCGAGGTCATCGCCGCCACCGAGAAGACCAACGCGCGCAAGCTTCGTGAGGCCCGGCTCGCAATTGCTTTGGAGACCGTGCTCACCAAGGACCAGATTCTCGAGAACTACCTCAACATCGCGGCCTTCGGGCACGGCGCGTACGGCATCTACGCGGCCAGCCAGGTGTACTTCAACAAGGAGCCCAAGGACCTCAAGCTCGAGGAGGCGGCGCTACTCGCCAGCCTGCCCAAGGCGCCGACGGACTTCGACCCGGTGACGGAGACGGGGCGCCCGAGGGCGCTGCAGCGCCGGACGTATGTTCTGGAGCAGATGGTCGACCTCGGCATGGTCTCCGCGGCGGAATCGGAGACGGCGCAGAAGGCCGAGCTCAAGGTCACCGGCGTCCGCACGCCGAACGGTTGCGTCTCCACCACGGTCGCGCACTGGGGCTTCTTCTGCGACTACTTCTACCGCTGGTGGATCGGCCAGAAGGAGTTCGGTCAGGACGAGGCTGAGCGCGAGAACCGGCTCAAGTCCGGCGGCTACCGCATCGTCACCACGCTGGACGTGAAGATTCAGGCCTCGGCGAAGAAGAACGTCGAGAAGGAACTCAAGACCGGCAACTCCGACGCGCTCATGCTCGCGGCAATAGAACCGGGTACAGGGTATGTGCGGGCCATGGCGGCGAACCGCAACTATGGCCTCGACACGAGCAAGAACGGCACCTCGTCCGACCCGGCGAAGCGGAGCAAGGGCATCAGGGGGACCTACCCTACGACGACAAACCCGATCATCAGCGGCGGCGGCGACATCAGCGGCTACAAGGCCGGGTCGGCGTTCAAGATCTTCACGATGCTGGCCGCGCTGGAGAAGGGCTATCCGCTCGACTTCACCATCAATGCCAGGTCGCCGTATAAGTCCCCCATCTACATCGTCGGCACGGAGGACATCTCGGTCTGCCCGGACCGGGTGCACTGGTGCCCGAGGAACGCTTCCCCGAGCATGAATGGTCCTCGAAACATGTGGTCCGGCTTCGGGTTGTCCGTAAACACCTACTTCGTTCCCCTGCAGGAGAAGGTGGGCGCCGACAGGGTCATCGAAATGTCCAAGCGGTTGGGCATCCAGTACCGCAACACGGAGGACATCAAATTCACCAATCCCGACCGTGCGAAGGGGTTCGGCCCGTTCACCATCGGCGTCACCGACACCGTTCCACTGGAGCTGGCCAACGCGTACGCGACGCTCGCCGCGGACGGCAAATACTGCCAGCCCATGCCGGTGATCGACATCTTCAATATCAAAGGCGAGAAGATTCAAGACGTCACCAAGCCTCGCTGCAGGCAGGTGATCAAGCCGGAGATCGCCCGCGCGGCGATCGACGCGGCCCGCTGCCCGATCTACGACCAAGGCGGTCTTCACCACTGCTCGGGCGGCACGACCGGCGGGTATTTCACCATGGGGAACGGTCGCACGGGCCGGATCGCGCAGTCGGTGGGCCACCCGATCTTCGGCAAGACCGGCACCTCCGACTTCAACTGGACCGCGAACCTCGCCATCAGCACGAAACACCTAGCCATCGCCGCGACCCTGGCCAACCCCGACTTCGCGCAGACGAAGCACAACCCGGAGGCACC
Source organism: Micromonosporaceae bacterium (assembly GCA_045403155.1). Taxonomy (GTDB): domain Bacteria; phylum Actinomycetota; class Actinomycetes; order Mycobacteriales; family Micromonosporaceae; genus JAXIPB01. Next base: position 2,546 of record JAXIPB010000008.1, on the reverse strand, counting down.
ACGAAGAGCCAACCGGGCGGCGACCCACACCATGCGCGAAGCCGTGGCGGGCAAGCCGAAGATCCAGTTCATCAATCCACCAAAGATCCTTGTGCAGGGCAAGAGGGTCGGCATTCCCAGGGTCACCTGTAAGAAGGTCAGCGTCGCCCGGGAGCTGATCAGTGACGCCGGCTTCGACGTTTTTGTTGACACCGAGAAGATCGACTCGCCCTGCCCCGACGGCACGGCCGCGAAGACTGACCCGACCGGCTCAACGAGCAAGGGTGGTTCGGTCACGATCTACGTGAGCAACGGAAAGGGCGGCCCAGCCCCGCCGAGCCCCTCCCCGCCCGGCGGCTAACGATCGCGCCCTCAAGATCGCGCCGATCATGACCTGCGGGTCATGATCGGCGCCATTTCGGCACCGTGAGGTCATGATCACGGGGATCTTGAGGGGTGGAGAGCGTGGGGCGGCGCGCCGGCGGCTCCGGGGTTAGGTGAGCTGGCGGCGGACCTCGGCCGCGACGCGACCGCCCTCGGCGCGGCCGGCCACGGCGGCCTGCGCGGCCTTCATCGCCGGACCCATCTGGGCCATCGAGCTGAAGCCGCCCTCCGATAGCGCGTTCTCGACAAGATCGGCGATCTCGGCGTCTGACAGTTGGGCCGGCAGATAGCGCTCGAGAACTCCCTCCTCGGCCAGTTCCTTCTCCGCGGATTCGCTTCGGCCGGCGTTTGCGAACGCGTCGGCGGCCTCTCTGCGCTTTTTCGCCTCCTTGGTGAGGACGCCGAGCACTTCGCCGTCGGTCAGCTCCTTGGCGGCCTTTCCGGCCACCTCGGCCGTCCGCACCGCGGCCAGAGCCATCCGTAGCGTCGAGGTGACCGTCTCGTCGCGCGCCTTCATCGACTCGCGGAGATCGGCTTCCAGTCGGGCCTTGAGATTGCTCACGCCTTCGGACGGTACACGTGGTTGGGCGGTACTCGATGTCGCGCCGTACCCTGTCTGCCATGCGAGCGCGCACCGCGTACCGGCTCGCGGCCGGGATTGCTGTCACCGGGGCCGCCACGCTGGCGTACGCCTCGATGGTCGAGCGCAACCTGTTCACGCTGCGCCGCTTCGACGTTCCAATACTGCGCCCTGACGCCGAACCACTGCGCGTGCTGCACGTCTCCGACCTCCATCTGATGCCCTGGCAGCGCCGTAAGCAGCGATGGGTGGCCGACCTCGCGAGCCTGGACCCGGACCTGATCGTGTTCACCGGGGACAACATGGCGCACACCGATGCCATACCCGCGCTCGTTCGAGCGTACCGGCCGCTGTTCCAGTACCCAGGGGCGTTCGTCTTCGGCTCGAACGACTATCGCGGCCCCGTCTTCAAGAACCCGTTCGGCTACTTCGACCGCGAGCGCGAATACGTGCAGGGAGCGGAGCTTCCGTATGAGGAACTTCGCCGGATGCTCACTGACGCGGGATGGGCCGACCTGAACAACGCACGCGTGACCCTTAAGGCCGGGGGACAGAAGGTCGAACTCGTCGGCGTGGACGACCCGCACGTCGAGCGGGACGATTACGCCTCGGTAGCCGGTCCGGCTGACGGTGCCGCCGACGTTCACATCGGTGTCCTGCACTCACCGGAGCCACGTGTGCTGGACGAAATGGCGGCCGACGGATTCTCCCTGCTGCTCGCCGGCCACACCCACGGAGGTCAGGTCTGCGTCCCGGGCGTCGGGGCCCTGGTGACCAACTGCGGGCTGGATCGGCGGATGGCGAAGGGCCTCCACAGGTGGCTCGGCAGTGGCAGCTGGCTGCATGTCTCAGCGGGGCTGGGCACGCATCCGACTGCGCCGGTACGTTTCGCCTGTCGACCCGAGGCGTCACTGCTGACCCTCGTGCCTCGCTGATCGGCTGGATACCCCGGAGTTCTGTGCGGACCCGTGGGCTACTATTGCTCGGCACAACTCGGGGTGTGGCGCAGCTTGGTAGCGTGCTTCGTTCGGGACGAAGAGGTCGTGGGTTCAAATCCCGCCACCCCGACAGGAAAAGTCCAGTTCAACGGCCTGCTCGCCGATCACGGAGAGTAGGCCGTTGATCGTTTGACCCTCGTTTGACCCTCGGACTTCTCGTCACGACGCGCCACGTGACAACACCGATCGGCTTGATCATCTAGTTCGCGATACGGCTTGGCCGAAGCAGCCACCCAGTTCCGCGCCGTCGTAGGCGGACGCGATGGTGTGAGTCACGGCCATGCCGAGGGTCTCCGATGGTTATGTTCCGCCCGCTGAACGTCAGACACGCGGTAGTCGATCGACACCTACCGACCTGCAACGAGTTGGGCCGACCAAGAGAGGCAGGACACGGCTCGCCGGCGACCCACGAACGCGTCCAACACGTTGAGAATTTCTGGCAGAAGGGGGGTGCGGACGGCGGGGTCCGTACGACACGAGGGTGATGGGGCAGGTCGGGACCGACAAAGAAGAACCTCTCGGTGCGTGGCGGCAAGATTGGCGCCACGACCTGTACATGGCCGTCCGCGCACCGATGCGTCAGGCCGCCCGCCAGGGAATCGCAT
>JAXIPB010000081.1:0-23045 GCA_045403155.1 Micromonosporaceae bacterium | reverse complement strand
AGGTGCGCGCTGAACGGCGTCGCGTCGAAGTAGGACACCAGCAAGGGCCACGCCGCCGCGGGCGCCGCACGTCCGTGCGGCGCCCTCTTGCGGTCACGGCCGGCCGTGGACGCCTGACCGCGCGGATAGGGCTCTCCAGCGCGGGTTCGCGTCCAACGCCGTGGCCGCTGGCCCTCTGAGTGTCGGCTCGCCCCGCGTTCGCTCCGTGCGGGTGGGGAGGCGGCAGGCGGGGACGCTGATAACGGTCGTCCATCTGTGGCATCACGGTGCCGACACGGCGCGGTCACAAAGACCTCACTCGACAGTCATGCCGCTAACACATTCATTGCGACGAGATCACGACCCCTTCCCTGATGGCCTTCCGTGCGTCTCACTGTGTGGTAGACCGACGACGAGGGAGCGACTGATGGTCCACATGCGACATGCCCGCCGAGCGCCCTCCATTCCGACCGCCCTCCTCGCCACGATCGCGGCCGCCGCGATGCTTGCGGCCTCTGGGTGCTCCGGTGATGGCGGAAGCCAGAGCGCGCCGATCCGCCCGCCGGGTCAACACGATCAGTTCTTCACACCGGGTCCGGGCATCGGGCCGTATGTGGATCCGGAACGTGAGCCACGGTCGACGTTCGCCATCGATATCGACACGGCGTCGTACAACTTCGCGCGGCGACAGATTCTCGATGGCCGTCGACCGGACCCGACGACCGTGCGACCGGAGGAATTCCTCAATGCCTTCCGGCAGGACTACCCGCAGCCGGCCGGGCAAGGCTTCACCGTCTTCGCCGATGGCGCCGCGCTTCCGCGGGGACACCGGACGGCGCTCGACGGCGAAACCCGACTGCTGCGCATAGGCCTGCAGACGCGCGCCGATGATCCGACCGAGCGGCCCGACGCGGCGCTGACATTCGTCATCGACGTATCGGGCTCGATGAGTGAACCCGGCCGCCTCGACCTCGTGCAGGACGCGCTCCACACGCTCATCGATCAGTTGCGGCCCACGGATTCGGTGGCGATCGTCGCGTACGAGACGAGTGCCCGCGTTGTCCGTGAGATGACCGCCATGCGCAGCCGGTCGGCGCTACACGCCGCGGTCGACGACCTCGAGGCGGGCGGCAGCACCAACCTCGAGGAGGGCCTGGTCACCGGCTACCGCGTTGCCCGGGAAGGCTTCGTCGCCGGGGCCACCAACCGCGTCGTACTGCTCTCGGACGGCCTAGCCAATGTGGGCAACACCGAGGCCGAACCCATTCTGCGGCAGATCCGTGAGGAGGCGGCGAAGAAGATCTCGTTGCTCGGCGTCGGCGTTGGTAGCGAGTACGGTGACGCGCTCATGGAGCGCCTAGCCGACGAGGGCGACGGCTTCGTCACGTATGTATCCGAGCGGGAGCAGGCTCGTCAACTCTTTGTGCACCGGCTGCCGGCGACGCTCACGGTGCGCGCACTGGACGCGAAGGTGCAGGTGACGTTCGATCCGTCCACAGTGGCCGCGTACCGGCTCGTCGGTTACGAGAACCGTACGGTCGCGGCCGAGGACTTTCGTAACGATCGCGTGGACGGCGGCGAGGTCGGCCCGGGTCACAGTGTGACCGCACTGTACGTCGTGAGGCTCCGAGGCGACGCGAACGGTCAGGTGGCGGAGGCCCGGGTGCGATGGCTCGACCCGGTTGGCCGCGAGCCGACGGAGGCGGCGGCGCGGATCTCCGTCTCGGACCTGTCCGGTGGTTTCGCGGGAGCCTCGCCACGCTTGAAGGTCTGTTACGTGGCGGCGTACTTCGCCGAGGTGCTGCGGCAGAGCCCGTACGCGGAGGAGGTTCGGCTGAGCGACCTGGAGGTGCTGGCTGAGGACGCGTTCGCCGCCACGGACGATCCCCAGATCGCCGAGCTGAGGGAACTCATCCACCGCTCGAATGATCATTAACTAGACGCCACGATCGCCACGATCATGAGGTGAACGTCGCTGAAACCCGTCGATCATGACCTCCAGGTCATGATCGACGGGTTAGATGGTGAGTGAGTGGGCGATCGTTGTGACAGCGGCACCGATCACGGCTCCCGCGAAGCTGACGGTCAGCACGCGCCACCCGGTGGTCGCCCAGCGCAGCACGCCAGCGACACCGAGCGAGAGGACGATGGCGGTGACGAGCCAGGGGAGGCTGGCGCCCAACTGGCGGCCAACGAATCCTTGGCGATCTCCGTCCAGGGTCACGAGCCACACCAGGTAGAAGAGCGCGGGAATGCCGTACCACCCGGCGGTGAAGGCGAGCACCGGGCCGTACGTTATCTCCTCCGACAACTCCTCGCGCCGGGTTCGCCGGGGCTCGAATCCATCGTCGAACGAGCCTCGGCGGCGGACCTGGTCACGGCCGGGCCACCGGTCGAGTCCGGCGTGAGCGCTGGGGACGTCCGGACTGAGATGCCGCGCCGGCGGCGGCGCGGGACTCATCGGAGTCGGAGGGACCGGAGCGGGGGGAATCGGAGCCGGGATCGGAGGGATCGGAGGCGCCGACGATGGGGGCGGCGTGTCGGCCGTATCGCCGATCAGACCCGTCGCGTGGCGGGGCTGTCCCCATTCGGTGGTCACCGGCGGTCGATACCACGCATCCGGTTCGAGCACGACGGAGTCGCTCGCGACCGTGCTCGGCTCGCCCGTCCGCTGATGCGGGAGCCACGCGGCCCCCCAGGCGTTGCCCGGGTCATCCACCCACAAGTCGGGCGGGGAGGTCGGCTGACCGTCGTCCTCGGCCGCGGAATGCCTCTTCCACGGCGGGGTGCGCTCAGTCTGGCCGTACCTCCACTCGCCGGGCTCCACATGGCCGAGCCTCGTTGGTTCCCCAGTTGGTTCGCTATCCACCGAACCGCCAGAATTCGCGATCAACGATCGACCTCCGTCGGCCTCGATGCGACACGCTTGCCAGGGAATCTTTCTCCACACCCTGGGCACCAGGCAATCCCAGGTCAGGCTGCGTCCGCGGGTGGTCTGTCCAAGAGATCCACAGGTTGTGCACACGGTGATGCACAGGCTCGGCTGGACTGTCCACAGGTTGTCCCGAGGCTCATGCACAGCCGATGTTTGAACGCACCCGCGTCCGTACCTATCGTGTGTCGGTCCGGGGGTGCGACCGCTGGTCGGGAGGGGACCAGGTGGGGGTGCGCGCCGTGGCGTTGATCGTCGGCCGCGAAGTTGTCACACCCCCGGGCTACCTATGTATGCGAGCACGACGGTGGGGGTTCGCACTGTGTCGATTACCGGCGATGTACGGGCACCCGGGTCCACCGGCGGCGGCGCTGATGCGCCCGCCGAACGGTATGGGGACTCGGGCTACGATCGCACTCCTCCGCAGGATATCGCCGCAGAGCAGTGCGTCCTCGGCGGCATGCTCCTCTCCAAGGACGCGATCGCCGACGTCGTGGAAATCCTGCGGTCCGGCGACTTCTACCGACCTGCGCACGCCACCCTGTTCGACGTCATTCTCGATATGTACGGACGGGGCGAGCCGGCCGATGCGATCACGGTCGCCGCCGTCCTGACCAGCTCCGGCGATCTGTCCCGTGTGGGCGGTGCGGCGTACCTGCACACCCTCATCTCGTCGGTGCCAACCGCGGCGAACTCCGCCTACTACGCCAGGATCGTCGCCGAGCGGGCCGTGCTGCGTCGCCTCGTCGAAGCGGGCACGCGGATCGTGCAGATGGGGTACGGGTCGGCGGCCGGCCAGGGCCGCGACGTCGATGACATAGTCGACCTGGCCCAGCAGGCCGTCTACGACGTGACCGAGCGGAGGATCAGTGAGGACTTCGTCATCCTCGCCGACCTCCTGCAACCAGCCCTCGACGAGATCGAGTCGGTCGGCACAAGAGATGGCGTCATGTCCGGCGTGCCGACCGGTTTCGGCGACCTCGACCGCCTGCTCAACGGCTTGCACCCGGGTCAGCTGATTGTGGTTGCCGGGCGTCCCGGTCTGGGCAAGGCCCTGGCCCTGGACACCCCGCTGCCGACGCCCGACGGCTGGACCACGATGGTCGACGTTCGAATCGGTGATCGACTCATCGACGCCGCTGGCCGACCGACTGTGGTGACGGCGCTCAGTGACATCATGCTCGGCCGGCCCTGCTATGAGGTTGAGTTCTCCGACGGAGCGGTGATCGTCGCCGACGCTGAGCACCGCTGGCTGACCCACACCCGGGCCACGCGTCGGCATCGCCGCCGGCCGACGGTGCGTACAACGGAGCGGATTGGATCGACGCTGCGGACCCGCACCGCCGATCGGCGAATCAACCACTCCGTGGACACGGCAATGCCGCTGGACCTCCCGGATCGCGACCTTCCGGTCGCGCCGTACACGCTCGGCGTGTGGCTCGGCGGCGGGCAGAGTGCAGCGGCTCGGTTCACCACCGCCGATCAGGAGATCGCGGTCTACATAGAGGCCGACGGATACTTGGTCGACCCAATCGGGCCCGTGACGTACTCCATCAAGCTCCCCTCGCGGGACGCCCGCCACGTCGGGCTGAACAGCGTGACGGGCATGCTCCGTGAGTTGGGCGTGCTGGGGGCGAAGCACATTCCGGCTCCGTACCTTCGGGCGTCCGTGGCGCAGCGTCGCGCCCTCCTGGCCGGCCTTCTCGACGCGGTCGGGACCGTCGACCAGACGGGGAACGTGCAGTTCTCGGTACCGTCACGGCGGTTGGCACAGGATTTGTGCGAGCTCATCGTCAGCCTGGGCTACGGGTGCACCGTCACGTCCACCGTGTACTCGGTCGGCTTCTTCACGTCCGACGACGTGTTTCGGCTTGAGCGCAAACGCCTCGCGCACAAGGAGATCTGCCGCACCCGGGACAGCGTTGATATCGGGGAGCGATACATCGTCGACGTCCGCCGGACAGCGAGTGTCCCGGTCAGGTGCGTGAGCGTGGACAACCCCGATCACTTGTACCTCGCCGGGCGCGCGATGATTCCGACCCACAACTCGACCGTCTCGATGGACTTCGCGCGAACCGCCTCCGTTCGGCACAACCTGGCCAGCGCGATCTTCTCGCTCGAGATGAGCAAGATCGAGATCGTCACGCGCCTGCTCGCGGCCGAAGCGCGGGTGCCGCTGCACGTTCTGCGATCTGGCCAGCTCTCCGATGACGACTGGACCCGGCTCGCACGACGGATGGGCGAGATCAGCGAGGCACCGATCTTCGTCGACGACACGCCGAACATGACCCTGATGGAGATCCGGGCCAAGGCCCGCCGGATGAGACAGCGCCACGACCTGAAGCTCGTCATCGTCGACTACCTACAGCTCATGACCTCGCCGAAGCGGGTGGAGAGTCGCCAGCAGGAGGTCGCCGAGTTGTCGCGCGGGTTGAAGCTTCTCGCGAAGGAGATCGAGTGCCCGGTCGTCGCGGTGAGCCAGTTGAATCGGGGCCCGGAGCAGCGAACCGACAAGCGCCCCCAACTCGCCGATCTCCGTGAGTCGGGTTGCCTGACCGCATCGACCAGGCTGGTCCGGGCGGACACCAACGAGGAAGTGACGCTAGGCGAACTCTGCCGCAGCGGTGCGACCGATATTCCTGTCTGGGCGTTGGATGAGCGACTCAAGTACGTGCCGCGAACGCTGACTCATGCGTTTCCCAGCGGCCGCAGGATCGTGCACCGCATGCGGTTGGCGTCTGGCCACGAGATCGAGGCGACGGGCAATCACCGGTTCCTCACCGTCGATGGCTGGACGCCCCTCGACCAGCTGTCCCCGGGGTCGCGAATCGCGGTGCCGAGGCACATCCCGCCCCCACTCGAGATTCGGGGGTGGCGGGATGAGCACGTGATCCTGCTCGCCCATTTGCTCGGTGACGGGTCGTTCGTTCGCCGACAGCCGATCCAGTACACCAGCGCGGACGCGGCAAACCTGGAGGCCGTCTGCGCCGCGGCGCTGTCAGCGTTCGGGATCAGCGCGATCGAGGATGAAAATGGGTCTATTCGTGCGACGACGCTTCGCCTGCACGCGCCGTTTCATCTGGCGCGCGGTCGCCGGAACCCGATCGCCGAGTGGCTCGACGGGTTCGGGCTGTTCGGGGCGCGCTCGCACGAAAAGTTCATCCCGGGCGAGGTGTTTTCACTGCCGAAGCGACAGGTCGCGCTCTTCCTGAGACATCTGTGGGCGACCGACGGTTCGGTTGTCGTGAGCAAGTCCAACCGCGACGGATTCATTTACTACCGAACGACGAGCAGCGCCATGCTCCACGGCGTCCGCATGCTGTTGCTGCGGTTTGGAATTGTCGCGAACTCGAGGATGGCGACGCTCGGCCCTCACCGGCCGCAGTATGCACTTGACGTCTCGGACCGCGAGGATCAGCTGCGCTTCCTGCGCGAGATCGGTGCGCACGGGGCGCGCGGTGATGCGTGTGACTCGCTGAGGCGAGCACTGGCGGCCGTGTATACCCGCACCAACGTGGATACCGTGCCTCCCGACGTATGGGCCCGCATGCGGGAGGCTCTGGTCGACCCGGATGCAGGCCGTCACAAGGTCGCGACGGGGGTCGGCATGGGACTCGGCGGGAGCACGTCGTATCAGCGCGCCCCAAGCCAGCCGATCGCGCGTGTAGCCACGGTGCTCGGTGCGGCTGATCTCGACCTTCACGCGACGAACGACGTCATCTGGGACGAGGTTTCGGCTATCGAAGATATCGGCGAGCATGGCGTGTTCGATGCAACCGTCGTGGGACTGCACAATTTCGTGGCAAATGGGATTGTTGCGCACAACAGCATCGAGCAAGACGCCGACGTCGTCATACTTCTGCACCGCGACGACTACTACGACAAGGAATCGCCCCGGGCCGGCGAGGCCGACTTCATTGTCGCCAAGCACCGCAATGGCCCCACGGACACCGTGACGGTCGCCGCCCAGCTTCACTTCTCTCGCTTCGTGGACATGGCGATCAGCTGAGAGGCACCTGTCAGGGGGCAACGTCCAGGCCCGGAACACAACAACCGGGGAACCCCACAGCGAGGGTGTCGGCATCTCGCAACACCATCGTCTCGGTCAGCATGCAGCCGACGGCAGGCAGATCGTCTAAATCCGCTGCCTCACCCGCACGCAGATCCACAAGAACACCAGATGATAGCCGCTGCCGAAGCGTCTGAGCGTCCACGTCATCTCCGAACCACCGCGCATCATCCATCGGTGACCACCGAGGCGGCCCCGCCCCCCAAAGGGTTACTCGCAGCTTGAGTGGCCAGGTTCGGGCCCGCGTCTCGGCGCCGGCTCTCTTGCCCCTAGGGACCCTTTGTGGTTTGTTTGCCTTCGTAACATTTGTTGTTGCAGCAAATGAGATCGATGCCGTCATTGCCGCCGTTTTGTTGGTCGCGTTCAGCGTGGTCTCGATTATCGCGTCGATCTTGCTGATGCTCCCGGCATCGAAATCGTTCTTCCGCGAAACGACGCGATGGCGACGGGCCGCTCGTCTACAGCGGTCCCTCTAGGTCACACGTATGCCGCTCGGCGACGCCGGCAGCGCGCTCCAGCGCCTCCGTGACCGTGCCGACGAGTAGGGCAGCCTTGTAGCCGGTCATGGGCAACGGGTTCGCGCCCTCGACGGCGTACCCGGCTGCGGTGGCGAGCGCAGCCATGGTGGGCGGCTGCCCCGCGAGCGCGGCCTGGACCCTGGGAAGGCGTAGTGGAATCGGTGCCACGCCGCCGACTGCGATCGCGGCCCACGCTATGGTGCCGTTCCCACCGTCCTCGCCGCTGTCGATCCCTAGGCGTACCACCGCTTCGGCGAGCGGCCACTCGGCGTAGGTGCGGCTGACTGCTCGGAAGTACGCGGCCCGCTCGCCCGTTACCGGTGACGGCAAGGTCACTCGGGTCAGCAGCTCGTCGGCCTCCAGCCAGTGGTCGTGAGTGCCGACCGCGCCGTCGCCGAAGAGTTCGGTGATGGGCAGTGCGGCCCGGCGGTCGGTGTCGATGGTCGCCGAGTACGCGAGCAGCGCCGCGCCCAGCGTTGACGGGTGTGGTGCCACGCACGGCCCGAGGTCGAACAGCACGCCATAGCGGTGGTTGCCTGACCGGGCCGGGCAGTCAGTGCCGCCCTTCTTCAGGCAGCTCGTCGCGGGGTGCCGAAAGTACCAGCACCGGCTGCGCTGCAATAGGTTTCCGCCCACCGTGGCGACCCGACGGATCTGCGGCGTCGCCAATGCGTCCGCCGCCACGGCGAGGCCGGGGTAGCCGGCTCCGATACGGGCGTCCGCGGCGAGGTCGGCGATGGTCACCAGCGCTCCGATCGTCGCCCCGCCGTTGCCAACGTTCCACTCCACCATGGATAGCTCCGGCCGGCGGCCCAGATCCCGTACAGGGCCGCGGGAGACGCCGCTGCGCCGCCGCTCGCCAAGGTCGGTACCTCCGGCCCGTACCTCGTTCATCGCGCTTCCTCCTCGGCCGGTGTCGCGAGCGCCGCCAGGATCCGGTCGGGCCGGATCGGTATCTCGTACAGCCGCGCGCCCGTCGCATCGCGCACGCCGTTGGCGATCGCCGCCGCGATCGGCATCGTGGACACCTCGCCGAGCCCGACTCCTCCGCTGGTCACGTGGGCGAAGCCGTCCTCGTCGAAGTGCAGATCAATCTCGGGAACATCGGCGATCCCTGGGATCCGGTAGTCCTCTAGACCGGCGGTAAGAACCAGCCCGGTGTGCGGATCCAGCTCGCGCTGCTCGTACAGCGCGTACCCGATCCCCTGGATGATCGAGCCGCGTACCTGCGCGGCGGCCAGCTCGGGCACGGCAAGCCGACACGCCGCTATTCCACTGTGGACGGCGAGGACACGAGTGCGCCCGAGCCGGGTGTCGACCTCCACCTCGGCGACGGCCACCGCCCCGGTGTACCCGCGCCCGGTGTGGGCATGAATCGTGAACCGCGTAGCCCACGGGAGGAGGACACGTAGGAGCCCCGCTCCCGCGAACGGGGCAGTCGTCTTCCGACCCAGCCGCCGGTCGTCTGCGGGTCTCTTGGACGCCACCCGAAGCCCGTCGGCACTGGCGAGAGCCTCCGCCCAGGGCAGCACGCCGCCGGATCGGCGAACACCGGAGGGCTCCGCGTTGCCGCCGAGCCGCGTGGCGAGGCGGGACTTGAGCCGGCGGGCGGCGTCGACCGCGGCCGGCGCGATCGTCGCGGTCACGGTGCTGCCGCCCGAGCCCGGCCCCCGAGGCAGGCGCGAGTCGCCGATCCGGACGTCCACGCTAGACGGCGAAACGCCGAACGCCTCCGCCACCGTCGAGGCAAGCACGCTGCGGCTTCCGGTACCGATGTCCTGGGTGGCGGTGCTGACAACCAACCTTCCACCCTCGACGGACAACGCCACCTGACAACCAGAGCGCCACCAGTACAGCCAGCTGGCGGCCGCGACGCCGACACCCCGGCGGAACCGCCCGCTTCGCGGCAGCGCCGCCCGGTTCTGCCAGGCGGGCAGCGCCTGCGCCCACCGGTACAGCCGTTGCCGGGAGGGGTCGGGTCCCAGCGGCGACGCAGCGCGATCGGGTCCTGACCGAGCCGGCGCGCCGCTTCGTCGACCGCCTGCTCGACGGCGAGGCGCGTCAGTGGCCCACCCGGCCCGCGGAACGGCGCGCCCGGCCCGACGTTGGTGACCACGTCATAGTCGAGCAGCTCCTTGGCCGGCGCCGAATATATTGGCCGCGCCAGCCCGGCGATCACGGAACCGACCGCGATCCCGGCGTCGGCGTGCGCGACGAGGCGTAGCGCGCGCAGCCCTCCATCGCGGGCGGCGAGCAGCGACACCGCAATCTCGGCAGCCGGCCGGTAGCCGGTTGCGGTCAGCTCCTCCAGCCGGTCCAGTGCGAGCCGCACCGGCGCCCCCGCCGCGCGGGCGAGTGAGATGGCGGCGACTGTCTCCGGTCCCAGCTGCTGCTTCGCGCCGAACCCACCGCCGACGTGTTCGGCACGCACCCGCACGCGCTGCGGGGAGAGGTTGAACCGTTTGGCGATCTGATCAGCGAGGTGCGAGACGGCCTGCGTCGACACGTCCACCGTGAGCTCGTCGCCGGACCACCGCGCGACTGCGGCGTGCGGCTCGAACGCCGTGTGCAACTGGGCCTCGGCACGGAACACTCCCTCGACGAGCAGCGGGTCGCGTTCGGCACGGGCCCGGGCTAGCAGCCGCCGAACGCGGCGTCGGCGGACCGAGAGCATCCCGACCGGACCGCACGTTTCCGTGCCAACGCGCCGGCGTCGGCGGTCCCTCCGCGGCCGCTGGTGGTCTGCGTCTGCCGCTGGCGTACACCGCGGGTGCGTCGGGGGCCCGGGCGGCCGTCATGCCGATCACGGCGGGCAGCGGCTCGTACGTCACGTTGACAAGCGCTGCGGCGGCCTCAGCGGTGCGCCGGTCAACGGCTGCGACGGCCGCGACCTCCTGCCCGATGTAGCGCACCATGCGATCTTGGCCGAGCAGTTCGACGGCGGCGCGGACCCCGTCGAGCGCCAGCGCGGGCGTGAGGTCCACTGCTAGCGCCCGGGCGTGCGGGTGTGGGGAACGGACGATGAGCGCCTGGAGCTGGCCGTCTTCGTGTATGTCCACTGTGTACCGCGCCGCGCCGGTCACCTTGGCCGGCGCCTCGACCCGTGGCCCCGAGGGCGGGCCAGCGACGTCGAATCGTCCAGCGCATGCCTCGCGTACCGCCTCGTAGATCTCCGGATATGACCCGCAGCGGCACAGGTGCCCGGCCAACGCCCCTGCAATGGCGGCGTCGGGCGGTTCGGCGCTGCCGTGCGATGCCCGCCATCGGTCGTGGAACGCGGCCGCCTCGACGACGAAGCCCGGCGTACAGAAGCCACACTGCAGCGCGTTGTGCGCGGCGAAGGCGCGGATAGCCGGATGCGCGCGGGCCGCGATTCCCTCGATCGTCTCGATCACCCGTCCGTCCACGGCCACCGCGGGCAGCAGGCAGCCGGCCACCGGCTCGCCGTCGAAAAGAACCGTGCACGCGCCGCAGACGCCACCGCCGCAGACGAGTTTGGTACCGGTAAGGTGCAGCCGATCGCGTAGCACGTCAACCACGGTGTCGTCGGTTCCCACCGCCAGCTCGTGAGTGTCCCCGTTGACCCTCATCGTGACCACGAGATGCCCCCTTCGCGGACGCCTAAATGAATCTCATTGACATCCGCTGTTCCCGTCAAGGGGCATCCACGCCGACGATCCGGCCGTTGCGCGGCGCAGAATGTGTGGCGCACCGACAAAGACGTTGAAACGGTGCGAGGATGCTGCGGTAGGCCAGCGGCCTTGATCAGGTTCATGACCATCGGTTGCGGCCATACCGGGCGCAGCATCGCCCGCATCGCGGCTTCGGCGATGCTGGTCCTCATCGACGCCACCAAGCCGACCAGTCCAGTGGTGCTAACCCGGACCCGGAGATGGCAGTGTGCGTGCTGGGCCGATTACGCAGGGGCGACCCAGCGGTAGTCGAGACCTAGCTGGTCGAAGAGGAAGGCGTGGATGTCTGTTGTCTTGTCAATGATCTGGTCTAGCGTTCCGGCAAGGTGGCCGGTGGACTCCAACCGGAGCAGCACCGGTCGCTCCGAAAAGGTCGCCTCCTGGAGTCGAGCCGTCATCTTCTTGGCATGCCATGCGTCGACCCGGGTGTCGTTCTCTCCGGCGGTCAGCAAGACGGCTGGGTAGTCTGTCCCGTCCACAACGTTGTGGTAGGGCGAGTAGTCGAGCAGCGCGGCGAAAAGCTCGGGATCTTCCACGGTGCCGAACTCGGGCGTATTGAACCTCCCGTTGGTGGTGGTCTCGGCTCGCAATGAATCCATCACAGGCACCGCTGCCACCACCGCGCGCGCGATGTCGGGCCGCTGGGTGAGAACGGCGCCCATCAACAACCCGCCGTTGGAACCGCCCATGATTGCCAGCCTCTCTCGACTGGTGATCCCGCTGTTGTGAAGATGGTCCGCGCAGGCGATGAAGTCATCGAAGCAGTTCTGCTTGCTGGCGAGTCGACCTGCGTGGTGCCACTCCTCGCCGAACTCACCGCCGCCGCGGATGTTGGCGACCACGTAGACCCCGCCCTGCTCCAGCCACAGCAGCATCTCGGGATCGAACCGCGGCACCAGCGAGATGCTGAAACCGCCGTACGCGGTCAGCAGCGCCGGCGCGGTTCCGTCCCGCGGCGTGCCGGGCGAGGCGATCACGTTGAGGGGGATGCGTGTACCGTCTCTCGACGTCGCGAACTCGCGGGTCACCTTGTACCTGGACAGGTCGACGGGGGTTGTCGTACTCAATGCGGTTGGTCGCGGTGGTTCGCCGTCGGCTGCGGCCCACCAGGTCGCGGGCTCGGTAAAGGACTCGCACGACCAGGCGATCCGGTCCTGCCCCAGCCTCGAGAGACGAGCGAAGTACGACGACACGGAGCTCACCGCAGGGATCTCCACCCGGCCCAGCGGTCGGCCCTTGCCGTCGAAGGCGCGCACCCGCTGCGGCCCGCCGTCAATATCTACCACCCAGACCGTGTCGCGAGTCACCGCCAGGTCTTCGATGACGATGTCACCCGTCGGCACGATCTCATTGGCGTCGGCGACCGTGGCACCTTCGGTCACCGGTAGGCGCAGTACCTTGCCGTGCGGAGCGTTCCGGCGGGAAAGCAGGAACAGCGCGTCCGTGCCGAGCACGGCGTGCACGCACTTGTCCGGGATGTCCGCCACCTGCCACCACGCGCTGTCGGCGCTTTGGCTACGGAGAAAGATCTGCCACTCACCACCATCACCCTTCTGCACCCGGTCCATCACCCAACGGCCGTCGGAAGAGGTGGACAGATAGTTCTCCGCGATCCTCTCGTCCGCGAAGCCGCTGGCCAGGTCAACGCGGTCCGGTGTGCCGCCGACTTCCCGGAGCCACACCTGTTGCCGGAAGCCTGCGGAGTCGGCGCAACGGGTGTACCAGAACGCTGAGCTGTCGTGACGCCAGGCCACCGATCCGCCCATCAGATTCACATGCGGGATCGGCTCGTCGACGACCTCTCCGTTCTCGACGTCATAGACGTGCAGCGACCCGTCCTCGGTGCCATGCTCCGACAGCGAGACTGCGACCCGCTTGCCGTCTGGAGACGGGACGAAGAAATCGATGGCGGTCTCCCCCGACGGGTCGATGGCATCCAGATCCACGACGACACGCTCGGTCGCAAGGTCATCAACGTCCGTCAGCGCCACCAGGAACGGCTGCTGCCGCGGCGTCTGCACCTTCAGCGCGAAGAAGGTGCTTCCGCCAGACAGGAGCCCCTTGTACGTCGTCATCTCGGCCTTCAGCAGCTGCTCGACACGCGTTCGAAGCGCGTCTCGCCACGGGATCCTGTCGAAATAGGCGCGCGTCCGGTGCTGCTGGGCCGTCGTCCAGGCGATGGTCTCCTCTGAGGACGCGTGTTCCAGCCACCTGTAGTCCTCAGTGACGTCGACCCCGTGATACGTGCTCGTCACCGGGATCCGCGGAGCCGGCACGATGGGAAGCTCAGTCATGTGATCAGTTAATAAGCGAGGCGCGCGACGCACAACCCAACACGTGTGCCGTTGGTGAACTCACGACCCTGCCTGGGAAAGCAACGCCGATAGGGACGTGTCTGCCCCTTTCGACTCATGTGCGGCAGAGGGTGATGCCAGGTCAACCCACTGGGGTCGGCAACGACCCTGCCGGATGGCCCGCTTCGGGTTCAGGTGCTGCCCGGCTGGGCTCGTCGCCCAACTGCTCGATGGTCTGCACCATCCAGAACAGGGCGAAGAGTGCGGCCACCGGGACCTCGAGCCAGAAGAGGGTGATGACCTTGACGTACCACAGGACGGCCCCGACCACGGTGGCGACCAACATGATCCGCGCGATCCAGGCGTACCAATCTTGGCGACGCGGTGACAGGAGCACGCCAACCGTCTGCCCCAGCCCCGCAGCACCGCCGGCTTGCTTCCCCTGGTGCCGACGTGCGTTTGCCACGGCGACGACGAAGATGCAAAGGACCAGGCCTGCGGCTGCGAGGTAGTGCGCATGGTCAACGAACCAGTCGATGGACGTTATGAAAGCAAACGCACCCGCCGCATACACAGCAACCGCCGGCACGAAACCCCACCAGAACTTTTGTCTCGACCCGTTCCGCTCTCTCAATGCAAAGAGCACGGTGGCGAGGATACCCAGACCGCCCACGACCAGCAGGGCGACCATGTTGTTCTCGACGTTCGCTCTAGTCGCGTCGGCCAACGCGTCGGGCGCGGGACAGCGCAGACGGGCCGACGCTCTCTGAGTGAGCAACGGACTGGCCGCGCGCTCGCAGGCGGCAACCGCCGACTCACGGTCCACGCTGCGCAATGTCGGAACGATCGCGACCACGACCGCAAACATGCCGCCGAGCTTGAGGAAGACGTCCTCGGCACCGGTCGTCCCCTTCAGCGCGATCATGCACGCGGCGACCCCGATTAGTGAGCCGACGAAGATCGCCTGCGCAGGGGTGTAGTAGTAGGCACTAACAGACCCAAGGAATCCTCCCTGGCGCCAGGTCTGGTAACCCACGGCTACCCCAAGGCAGACCAGCAGACCAACCATCGCCGTCCGCAAATAGCGATACGACTTCACCCCAGGTGTCGCTGCCCCACTGTGTTGCTACGGCGAACTCGGCTCCGCTCACCGTTCTCTGATCACGGACATCGTCCGCCATTTCGGACGCTCCTCTGTGTCGTTCCGGTCCTCTAGGAGAGAGAGTTACGTCTGGGAACCCAGCCAAGGCTTTCATAGCAGTAACTATTCGCGGATCAGCGATGCCGTCGACATCGCCCGACATTCGGCTTGTCGATGCTGAACGTCCGTTTCGGTCTACCCCGCTGCTCTCCCCAGACCGCGGCCGGTGGAGCATCCTGTCCACGCACCTCGGCTCCAGTTCCAGGGCAGGCATAACCGGGCTCTGACGCAGTTCGGCCGTGGCGCCTGGAATGACATCGGTGCGCGGCGGCTGCGGCACGGCAATCGCGACCTGCCCCGAGGCTCCACCGAGCGCGGTCAGCGCTTGATTGCAGCAGCGAGGGCGCCACTAACCCCCCGGGCGCCGTAGCGATACCACCCCATCCCTTTCGCGTCAAGGGTCAGGGTGTTTGTCGGGTGCGGGGCCGCTCTCCTCGGCTGGGCCGGCTTGTTCCCGCACGAGGTTCTCGGCCGGGTCAAGTCTCGAAGCACCGGAACGGGTGAACTTCGTCCAGGGGACCTCGAGTATCGGCCTTCCCTGCGTCCCATCCGCACCGCAACGCATCGATTGCGCTTCGGGTCACTATCAGATCTCACCGAATCCTCCTCCGGAGGGAGGTGAACCAATGAGGAAGCTCATTACGGGGGTGGTGATCGTGGCTGCTGCTCTGCTTGTGCCGGCGGCTCCGGCCTTCGCCATCCATGACCCCAACGTCCCCGCGAGTGTCTGCTCGAATCCAGATTCCGAGGCAGTTGGGCATCCGGCGACGGGCAAGGCAAACACCGCCTTCTCGAACACGGTAATAGCGCAGCACAACAACGCCAGCCCTAGCTGCCACTTCGCACCCTAAACAAGGTGCCGGGTCCGGGCGGGGCGGAAACTCGCTCACACTTGACCGAGCCGACCCCGCCCGGTCGCTACGCCCGAACCCTGGTCAGTCAACACCCGTCGCGTGGACACCCCGGAGCCGGTACAGCAGGGGCAGGAACTGCAGGGCCGTCGGTCCACTCCCGTGGAGCAGGACCAGTTACGGCCCGTCGCCGCGCTCGATAATGTGCATCTGCTGGCCAGAGCTGACGTCCCACGGCCCTCCGCTCGGGAGCGGTGAGCGTCGTGGGACCCCGCGAGCTCGCTCGTGCACTTCCGACGTGGAATCGGCGTCCGGAGATCGGCGTCCAGCTGCGGGCGGCGCCTAGCACCGCGACGTGACACCCGCCTCGGCCCACGGAAACCGCCCCCGCCCCGCCCGCCCCGACCGCGATGGCGGAGAGGGTGCCGGCCGAGCCCGGCAGCCGCGAGCACCTGCTGTTGACGAGGCGGGAGGGTCGATCGTCGCCCGCACCGCTCAACTGGGGCGGATGTTCTTGTTGCGGCGGAAGACGTTATTGGGGTCGTATTTGGCCTTGACCTCGGCCAGTCGCCGGTAGATGTGATCGCCGTAGGCCTCTCGAACGCGGCTGGTGTCGTCGTCGGCATCGAGGAAGTTGACGTAGACGCTCCCGGCGCAGTGCGGTTGGAGGGCTCGGAGGTACCGCCGCGCCCACTCGGTCTCGGCCTCGGCGACCTCGTCGGACTCGTCAGGCAGCCAGACGCCGTCGATGACCATGTTGTGCGCCACGTCGCGACCGGCGTAGGCGGTGGCGTCGTGGGGGACTCGGGCGACGGCGCCGCCCGCGTGGAATATCGCCGAGTACGACCGGGGCGACCCGGCGCTGTAGGCGTGATCGGCGATGACGGCGATGGCGTCGTCGGAGAGGCCGGTGAGGTTGGTGCCCTTCCAGTAGTAGTGCCACCCGTGGAGGACGGTGTCGTCGAGGCCTCCCTGGAAGTCGACGTAGGGCATCGGTGAGAGCAGGTCCACGAGCGGCGTCCCGAGCCGCCGGAGCGTCCGCACCGCTCGCTCGCCGTCTTCAACGGCGCCGGCGTAGCAGCAGGCCACGGCGAGAGCCGGCCACCAGTGCAGGTCTTCGGGGATGTCCGGCAGCGGGGGGACGGTGCCGAGCCTGACGACGGTGCCGAGCTCGTCGGGCGCATCGGCGACGAAGTCCCGGTAGAAGCGCAGCACGTCGGTCGTGTCGTCGGCCGCCCAGAAGACGGGCCCGGCCATAACGGTCGGGCCGAGGGGGTGCAGAGCGACCTGGAACGTGGTGACGACGCCGAAGTTGCCGCCGCCACCGCGCAGCGCCCAGAACAGATCGGGGTGTTCATGGGCGGACGCCCGGATGATGCTGCCCTCGGCGGTGACCACATCGGCGGCCAGCAGGTTGTCGACGACGAGCCCGTGTTTGCGCATGAGGAAGCCGATGCCACCGCCGAGGGTGAGCCCGGCGAGGCCGGTGTGGCTCACGATGCCGCCGGTGGTGGCCAGACCGTGGGTCTGCGTCTCGTGGTCGACATCGCCCCAGAGCGCACCGCCCTGCACCCGGGCCGTGCCGCCGGCGGGGTCGACCCACACGGCCCGCATCGCCGAGAGGTCGATGATGACCCCGTCGTCGCACATCGCGGTGCCGGCCACGTTGTGGCCCCCGCCCCGGACGGCGATCTCCAGATCGTGGTCGCGGGCGAAGCGCACGGCCGCGACCACGTCGGCGGTCCCGCTGCATCGGGCGATCAGCCGGGGGCGCCGGTCGACAGCGCCGTTCCACACGGCTCGTGCGGTGTCGTAGTCGGCGTGGTCAGCGGTGATCAGCTGGCCCCGGAACCCGTCGATCTCCATCGCGGTACCTCCTTGCTGTGATGGCCGACGCGCTCGGTGGTCGGTGTCGTCATCGGTGCTCATCGACAGCCCCATAGCACCACCGTGGGCCGCGACTGTGAAGTCAAGAATCTGGACTTCACGGCCGAAGGCAGGGGCGCGACACTGGGGTCGTGCGGACCTACGGCCAGTACTGTCCCATTGCCCGTGGCGCCGAGATCTTCGCCGAGCGCTGGACGCCAGTGATCATCCGCAACCTGTGGCTGGGCTGCGGGAGTTTCGGTGAGATCCTGGCGGGCGCGCCCGGGCTCTCCCGCACCCTGCTCTCGCAGCGGCTCAAACAGCTCGAACGGCTCGGCATCGTCGAGTCGGCACCCAAACCCGAAGGGCGGGGACGCCACTACGAACTCACCTCCGCGGGTCACGAGCTCTTCAAGGTCTGCGTGTCGCTCGGCGAATGGGGTGCCGCCTGGCTCGAGATCGCCCCCGAGCACCTCGATCCCTTTGTGGCGCTGTGGTCGATGTGCAACATGCTTCGCCGAGACCGGCTTCCGGACGGCCGCGTCGTCATCCGCTTCGAATTCACCGGCCGCCGCCGTCCGGAGCGGTACTGGCTACTGATCGAGCACGCTGACACAGAGATCTGCAAGGAGTACCACGGCCTCGACGAGGACCTCTACATCACGGCGGAAGCCGAGGCCTTCGTCAAGTGGCACGCCGGACAGCTCCCCTGGGCCGTAGCCACCCGCGACCGCCGTATCCAACTCCACGGTCCGTCGTGGCTCGTGCGAGCCTTTCCCACCTGGAACGCCCGCAGCGCCTTCGCCCACATCAAGCCGGTCCCCCGGGCTGCAGCGGCCCGCCGGCCGACCCTAGATTGACGCGGCGCGGCACACAGATGGAGCAGCAGCTTACTCATGCTCACTGATCCGCAACGGTGAGCGACCGCTCGACTCGACTGAGCTGATCGTGCAGAGCTGGCGAGGGCACGGTTCCGGTCTGACGCCTGAGGGCGCGGGCGTCGTCAAGGTGTAGGCCGGCCCGGTGGTAATCGCCCCGGTCGTGGTCGAGCACGGCCATCGCCTCCAGGACGGATGCCGTACTGCCGAGGTGGCGCAGGCGCCGGGACACGTCGAGAGCCTCATGAAGCAGCGTCGATGCCCTTTCGTGATCGCCGGCCAGAACGGCGAGTTGAGCCGCCAACGTGCCGGCCGAGGCGAGCCCCTCCTGCCGAGTACCTCGCCATCCCCGGGCTACTGCAGACGTACTATCTCCGCTTCGGCAGCGGAGAATACGGTGGCGTCTACGTCTGGGACTCCGCCGCGTCGATGGAGCGGTTCATGGCCAGCGAGCTCGCCCGTTCGATCTGCGACGTCTACCGCGTTGAGGAGTCGGTGCGTGACATCGCCGATGTCGTCCTCGCGCTGCGCGGCAGGGACGCGCCCGCCGTGTCGGGCTGATCCATGATCCGGGGTCAAAGGGGCAGCCGATGGACCAGTTCGATGTTGTGGTGAGCGCTGGCTCGTTCAGATCGGATGACGCCCATGCAATCCAGTTCCGTCATCGCTGGACGTCCGAGGGTGTGATGGTCGAGGCGACGTTCAGCGGAGCCCACCTACTGCACCTCGCTGCGGCTGGGTGCGTGCTCAACGACCTCTACCGGGAGGCCGCCACGCTCGGCATCCAGATCGACGGAGTGCGGGTATCGGCTGCCGGCGGCTTCGACAGCGAAACTTGGACATCGACCGGCATCACCTACTCGGTCGAGCTGGACTCGTCCGCCGCCACCCATGATCTTGCCCGGCTGTTGGACCTCGTTGACGAGATAGCCGAGATCCCTCGCGCCATCCGGGCTGGAGCCGCCGTGCAGAGGCAAACGAGACGCTAGGCAGGAGGGTTCAGTCCGCATGGCAGGAGCTTCTCACCCACGGCGAGTTCTCTTGGTCCACGGCGCATGGCACGGCGCCTGGTGCTGGGAGCCAGTGGTTGCCCCGTTGCGAGCGCTGGGGTATGCGCCCGCGGCAATAGACCTCCCTGGTCACGGTATGTCGGCGGCATCGCTCACAGACCTCCACGGCGACGCCGACGCGGTGCAGGCTCACCTCGATGCAATCGGCGAGCCCACGTTGCTGGTCGGTCACAGCTACGGAGGCATGGTGATCACCGACGCGGGCGTCCACGACGCGGTGGCTGGACTCGCCTATGTGTCCGCCTTCATGCCCGACGGCGGCCAGACGCTACTTGGCCTGTTCACTGGACGAGCGCACCCAAGAGGCAAGCGGCCCAGCGAGCTGGTCTCCGCCGTCCGCTTCAGCGACGACCGTGCCGCGATGCGCCTCGAAGGCGATGCTGTCGCCGACGCGCTTTACCGCGACTGCGATCCGGCGACCCAGCAATGGGCGATTGCGCGGCTGGACGCGCAGTCGACCGCCTCGTTCAACCAGGCCCCAAGGCGTGTGGCGTGGAGGTCGCGCCCGGCCACCTACGTGGTCTGCACCCAAGACCGAACCATCCCTGTATGGCTGCAGCGCACGATGGCAGAGCGCGCCGACCGCGTCATCGGTCTGCGGGCGAGCCATTCGCCGTTTCTGTCCATGCCCGAGCGGCTCGCTGGTGCTCTTGCGAAGGCACTCACGCCTGCGCGTACCTGCGGAACCTAGGACGCCGCCCCCGCCTACGGCATCCCCTGTTGATCGCCGCGTACGTGCGAGCCTCCAGCGGTTCGACGGGGCGCGTAGCGCAGGTACCAGAACAGCATCAGACCTGTGCTGAGCAGATAGGAGCTGTGCAGAATCCAGATCGGGCCGGCCGGCAGGTGGAAGACATAGATCGAGTGAATGATGTTGCCGACGTTTAAGAGCAGGATGTTGGTCAGACTGTATGACGACAGGTCCTTGGTCCGAGCGGCCTTCACGAGCATGGGCAGCGCACCGAGCGTGAAGATCGCGGTTGAGATAGCGCCGGCCAGGACGGGCAATGCCGTACTCATGGAAGCCTCCGTACGCCGAACTGGCAGCTGTCTCGGTGTTGGCTAGGAGACCCGGGCCACGCGCTGTAGCCGGAGCGACAGTACGACACGGCAGGGGAACACGACGACGAGGATCAACGCTCGCTGGACGAGGCCGACCCACTGATGCAGCGGTGCGTCGTCCGGCTCCTGGATAAGGAACGCAGCGGTGAACAGTCCTGGGCCGAGGATTCCGGCCCACGCTGACAGAGCCAGCGACCGCCGCCGCCGTACGGCGCCGCGGGCCGCACTGCCGCCAGGCCTTAGTTGGCTGGTTACGGCGGTCATTTCCGCCTCCTCGACGGGCACCTGGTCGATCTGCCGGGTGCTTCGTCTTGGACGCTACGAGCGGCTCGCGGCTCCCGCGATTGGGAGTTCTCCCCATCCGACGCCGTGAAACGGACCAGACGCTGGCTTGGGTTGAGCGATATGCACGACACTGGGACCGTGACGGCGAGCGACACGCTCAGGCTGGGGCGGACGGCCATGACGCGCCACTCCTGGCGAGAGGCGTACCAGCTCTTGTCCGCCGCCGATGCAGATATCCCGCTTGAGCATGACGACCTCGAACAGCTGGCGCTCGCCGCGTATCTGACCGGCCATAACGACGTCTCGACCGAGGCGTGGACCCGCGCTCACCATGAAGCGTTGCGTCACAACGATCCGCAGCGCTCTGCCCGGAACGCGTTCCTGGTGGGAGCGGATCTCATGTTTCGCGGCGAACTCGCTCCGGCGATGGGATGGTTCGCCCGGGGCGGCAGGGTGCTCGAAGGCTGCGACGAATGCGCCGAGCTCGGGTGGCTGGTCACGTGGAACTCCTACGGGCAGATGTGGGGCGGTGACCCTGCAGCGGCCGAGTCGGCCTTTGCCGACAGCGTCGCGGTCGGCCACCGTTTCGGTGACCCGGACCTGGTGACCATGGCGCGCCTCGGGCAGGGCATGTGTCGTGTCATGCAGGGCCTCGGACCCAGCGGTATGGCGCTGTTGGACGAGGTGATGGCCGGGGTGACCTCGGGTGAGGTGTCGCCGATTCACGCGGGGATCGCGTACTGCTCCGTGATCGGCGCCTGTTCGGAGATCTTCGATCTTCGGCGTGCGAGGGAGTGGACCGCTGCTCTCACCCGCTGGTGTGAAGCGCAGCCCGACCTCGTGCCGTTTCGCGGAAACTGCCTCATCCACCGCTGCGAGCTGATGCAGCTGCAGGGCGCCTGGGGCGACGCCGTTCGAGCCGCCGAGCAGGCCTGCGACATCCTCGCCGGCACGATCAAATGGGACACGCTTGGATCCGCCCACTACCAGCTGGGCGAGCTGCAGCGGTTGCGTGGCGAGTTCACAAAGGCCGAGCAGAGCTATTTCAAGGCCAGCGAAGCTGGGCGCGAGCCCGCGCCGGGCCTCGCCCAGCTCAGACTCGCCCAGGGTCGAGCCGACCTAGCCGCTGCCATGATCCGCCGCGCCGTGGACGAGTCGGACGGCCCAGCCGCGCGGTCGAGGTTGTTGCCGGCGTACGTGGAAATCATGATCGCTGCGGCCGACGTGTCGTCGGCCCGCGCTGGGGCGGACGAACTCGAGGTCGTCGCCGCCGCTCTCAACGCGCCATACCTGCGTGCCATGGCCGCGTGGGCAACGGGTGCTGTCCTGATCGCCGAGGGCGACCCGCGATCCGCTTTGCGCAAGCTGCGCCTGGCCGGATCTGCGTGGCGAGAGCTGGATGCTCCGTACGAGACCGCCCACGTCCGCGTGCTCATTGGACAGGCATGCCGGACGCTGGCAGATTTTGAGTCGTCCGCGATGGAATTCAATGGCGCCCGGGCGATTTTCGAACGTCTGGATGCGAGGCCTGACCTCGAACGCCTTGACAAACTCGCGGCTTCGACGTGGGCGCGGGTCCATGACGGCCTGAGCCAGCGCGAGCTCGAGGTGTTGCGCCTTGTCGCGTCAGGATTGACCAACCGCGTAGTCGCCAGACAGCTCGGCCTCTCGGAGAAGACGGTTGCACGGCACGTCAGCAACATCTTCACCAAGATCGCGGTTACGTCCCGCGCGGCGGCAACGGCGTATGCCTACGAGAACGGCCTGATCGAGAGCTCGTAGATAGAACTACCCACTGCGCGGTGGCCGCGCTACACAGTACGACCGAAGCCGTGAGACCTCCCCCGCGCCTACCGTCCTGTCAGGACGACCAGGCGGCACACACGGCAAAGGATCACGACATGACTGAGGTAAACCAGACAGCGACACCGGAAGCCCTCCACACCGCGTCCGTCGAGGCGTGGGACGCGATCGCGGCTCACTACGACGAACACGTCGCACCCGGCGAGTCCGACCTGGCCACGGCCGGGCTTCGGCTGGCTGGCCTTCGTGCGGGCCAGACGTTCCTCGACGTCGCGGCAGGCCCCGGCGGGATGAGCCTCCCGGCCGCGCGTCTTGGCGCGAAGGTCCTCGCGACGGACTGGGCCCCAAGAATGATCGAGCGCTTCAACGACCGGGCGGCCGCCGAGGGTCTCGACGCCGGCGGTCGGGTGATGGACTGTCACGCACTCGACCTCGCAGATGACAGCTACGACATCGCGGGCTCGCTGTTCGGCGTGATGCTGGTCCCGGATCAGGCCCAGGCGCTGCGCGAGATGGTCCGCGTGACGAAGCCGGGAGGACGCGTG
>JAXIPB010000322.1:0-7581 GCA_045403155.1 Micromonosporaceae bacterium | reverse complement strand
ACTCGGTCTACGCCGATCGCGACCCCGCCGACAAGCTCAGCATCGTCACTGGCGAGCAGGCCGCCGCGCCCACGATCATGACCGGCGACGGGATCAACGACGCGCCGGCGCTCGCCGCTGCCGGTGTGGGCGTGGCACTGGCCGCACGGGGTGCCACAGCGTCGGCCGAGGCGGCCGACGTCGTGCTCACGATCGACCGTATCGACGCCCTCGCCGACGCCATCCTCATCGCCCACCGGGCCCGACGGATCGCCTGGTCGGCCGTGCTCGTAGGTATGGGTCTATCCATTGTGGCAATGCTCGCGGCCGCGGCCGGGCAGCTGCCACCCGCGGCCGGCGCCCTGCTGCAGGAGCTCATCGATGTGACATCGATCGCCATCGCGCTGACGGCGTTGCTCCCCGCTCGTGCGCACACAGTGGCCATGGCCCCGGCCGACGTCGCCACCGCCCGCCGGCTCTACGCCCAGCACCGCTTGGTCCGAGCCGTCGTCGAGCAGGTCCGCACCGTCGCCGATTCGCTCACGACCGTCCACAGTGATCTGAAGCCGGCGCGCCACCTCCTTGAGTTGCTGGACACGCAACTGCTGCCGCACGAGAGGGCCGAGGAGGCCGACCTCCTGCCGATCATGGCGAGGGCGCTGGGCGGGGCCGATCCGACCGGTGCACTCAGCCGCACGCACGCCGAGATCGAACACCAGGTTGCCCGGCTCCGGCGCATCCTCACCGATGTGAACGCCAACGCCGAGCCGGAGGACGTGGTGGAGTTGCGGCGCCTGCTCTACGGTCTGTACGCGATTCTGCGCCTGCACAACGCACAGGAGGAGGAGGGCGCGTTCAGCCTGCTTCCCGACGAACCAGCCCCGCGGGTCCTCACCGGATCGCGTGGCGTGCCCAGTCAGTGATGAGCCGGCGCTGTCGAGAGACTTGGGTCGGGGCCTGGCAATTCGATGACCTCCCCAGGTTGGAGGGTGACGGAAACGCCCCGGGACCGAAGCCGCACTGGGCTGCGGCCACCGATCGACGCGACGGAGATCGAGGACCCGGTGACATGCAGGCGAAGCAGATGCTGACGGTAGCTGATATCAAACTCGAGTTCGCCGAGCTCGAGTGGCCAGTATGGATTGAGCCAGAGCGCGTCGTGTCGCGTCTCCACACCTCCGAAGCAGCGCTCCAAGACGTCGATCGAGCCGGCCATGGCACCAAGATGAACACCCTCCGCGGTGGTGCCGCCGTGCACATCGGACACGTCGGACTCCACCGCCTGGAGGAAGAAATCCAGCGCGCGTTCGCGGCGGCTTCGCGCCAGGACCCAGGCATGGACGACCGCGCTGAGCGTAGAGCCGTGCGAGGTTCGCGCGAGATAGAAGTCGATCGTTCGCGGGATGACCTCCGGCCCGAGGCTATACCCGAGTCGGTCGAACAGCTCCCCGAGCTCGTCGGCAGACAGTAGATACAACAGCATCAATACGTCTGCTTGCTTGGATAGTCTGAAGCGGTTCGGGTCCTCACCCTCGGCCTCGAGGATTCGGTCCAGCCGACGGATCTCGCGATATTTAGCCCGCATCGCATTCCAGTCGAGCTCGGCTAGATCCTCGTAGCCCTCGAACTGACTGATGACACCGTCGGCGTGGAAAGGTACGAACATCCGCCGTGAGATGTCCTCCCACCGGTGCGCTTCGGTGGCCCGCAGTCCCAATGTCTCCTGCAGCTCCAGCCGGCGGTCTGAGGAGACTGCCTTGAGAGCGTCAAGCGCACGCAACAGCACCCAGACGGCCATGACGTTGGTATACGCGTTGTTGTCGATGCCCGGTGAAGGCGCCTCCGGATAAGCCGTATGGAACTCATCCGGGCCCACGACGCCACGGATAACGTAGCGGTCGCGACGGCGGTCGTACTCGGCCAGGTCGGCGAAGAAGCGGGCGATTTCCACGATCATCTCGGCGCCATATTGCTCCAGAAACTGCAGATCGGCGGTGGCCTGCCAGTACTGCCAGGTGTTGAAGGCGATCGCGAGACCGACGTGGCGCTGCCGGGCGGTGTCGTCGGGGACCCATCGTCCCGATTCCGGGTTGAGGTGGATGCGTTGGCTCTCCTCCCTTCCGTCACTTCCGGACTGCCAAGGGAACATGGCGCCGGCCTTGCCAAGGTCATGGGCCGCTCGTCTCGCGGCGCCGAGGCGACGGAACCGGTAGAGCAGCAGCGCGCGGCATACCTCCGGTGCCCGAACGCTAAGCGTTCGCATGACGAACAGCTCATCCCAGAAGACGTGGCCACGGTAGGCCTCACCGTGAAGTCCGCGCGCTGGGATGCCCACGTCGATGTCGGTGCTGTGCGGAGTCAGGGTCTGCAGCACGTGGAACATGTCCAACCGAAGATTGTGCAGCACACGACCCGGGGCGCGAGATATGCGGACGTGGAACCGGCGCCAGACCTGGCGCCAGGCGAGCGCGTGCGTGTCGAATAGCTCATCGAAGTCGGGCAGTTCGCGCAGCCGCTCCGCCGCCGCCTGAGCGGGATCGGAGACCGCGTGATCGCGCGAGGTGTAGATCGTGACGATCTTGTCAAGGGTCACGACTTGCCCCTGCCGAGCCGGTACCCGCAGCTCATGGCCGATGCGTCCCGGGCGCTCCACCACGACGCGGACCGCCTCCCGCGACAGATCGCGGTCAGATAACCGGATGCGTGCGGCGACGGCAACCCTCAGCCGGGACTGGCTTGTCACGACCACACAGAGCACCGACTCGTCGTCCATAGCAGACAGACGTTCGCGGCTATTGTGGTGGCCAGAGAGTTGCCGATAGCGGGTCACGCCATCGTTGGTGGTGTCGGCGTCCACCTCGGACCGAACGGTGACCGTGCCCGACCAGTTCTCCGGCACGACGGTGGTCTGCAGGCCGCAGACGTTGCGGTGCCGCAAGTGGACGAATCGGCGTTGGGTGATCGCGCTGACCCGCCCAGCGCGATCACGAACTCGAATACGCCTGGTGAGCACGGCGCGTCGCAGATCCAGCTCTCGTCGGGACTCGAGCACCTCCACTCCGTCAGTCCCGAGCCAGTCCCCGTCCTCGGCCCGGACCGTGAGCGCAAGCCAGTTCGGCAGGTTGACGATGCTCTCCATCTCGAGTTCATGACCTTGGACGCGGTCGCGAAGCCGGTTGAAGCAGCCCGCCACATAGGTGCCCGGGTAATTGACGCCGTCGGCGTTGTGCTCCGGCGCCGCACCTCGCACGCCCATGTAGCCGTTGCCCAGCGTGCACAGCGCCTCGCGGCGACCCTCATCAGCCGGGTCCTCCCCATCGAATATGTGTAACCACGGGCCAGGCACGCCTCACCCCCAAGTCCGCAGCTCAGGCGCCGGCGGTGCGGCGAGAGGTCATCCGGCCACCGGCGGATCCTCGTCGAGAACATCGCGCAGTTCGCGGCGGGAACTTGGCGGTGGAGGCGTGGGTTGCCGCTGAAACCCGGTTCGCAGAACCAGCTGCGGATGGCCCGGCCCCTCAATCAAACTCGCCAGGAGTGCCCGGGCGCCGGCGACCTCCACCACATCGCTGATCGCTGACATCGCCAACCTGTTCGCCGTCGCGGTCAACCACACTGCGCTGGTCGCCTCCCCCGCCCGCAGCCAGTCGATCGGCTCGTCGCCTGCGGTGACCACGATCAGATAGTCGGCGGAACGGTCGTCCCCGAATCCAGGATCCAGGCCCGCTTCGCCACCATCGGCGAAATCGCGCAGGGCGACAGGTCGGGCGACGGGAGCGACCACGCTGACGAAGGACACACCCGCGCCCCGCGGTCGCTCGAGAGTCCATGCATACAGATCCCGGCGGTACGCCTCGTTCCTGCCCTCGATGCTCTGCGCCCGGTCGACCGCGCTTCTCAGGAACGGTCGCTGCGTCTCCGTGACGCGGTAAAGCGACGCTCCCTGCCTGGTCGCGGCAGACTCGAGGACGTGCAGCTGAGCGTCGTCGATGCGACTGTCCGCTGCTATCGGACGCCTGTCACTGCGGCGATCCCTGATCGCGCGTGCCATCTCGAAGTCGCGCCGGTCGACCTCGTCTGCGGCGGCGATCGCCACCCGGGCGAGGAGGTTCGGATTGGTGCCGTCGGGAAAGCGACGGATCTTGACCTCGTATCCGCGGCCTGACAGGAGAACGTGTGCATGATGCAGCGCCCCGCCGCAGCTGACAGTCGCGAGCCGGCCGATCGCGTCGATGGACCGCAGCTGCCGGCTTACGTCGCGGTGGAGATCAAGCGTCGATTCACGCAAGCGCCAGCGCCAGGGTTGTGTATTGAGAACCGATGGCGCGTACAGCGCGGCGGCGGCGGCGTCGCGCAGTGCCGCATGTGTCCCCTGCTGCGAGTCTGGCGCGCCGTGAGCCGCCATGACCTCAATGTACGCCCAAGCGGCACCGCGCTCGGCCACAACCGAACATGTGGCAGCATGCCGGCCGCGGCGTCGGCGTGGCGGCGGATGACCCGGCGTGGGGGGACCAATTGCCCTGGCCACCGTCCAACCGGCGCGCGATGGTGAGGACGGCGGCCGGAAGGCGGTGGGGACGATGCGTCCGACGATCCGGATTGGCACCGTAGCGGGCATCCCGATCGGTGTGCACTGGTCGGTCCTGGTCATCACGCTCTTACTGGCGCAGGGCCTCGCGGTCGTGGTCCTGCCCGCTAACGCCGCCGGCCATGCTCCGCTGATCTACTGGGCGACGGCTGTGGTGGTGGCGGTCGTGTTCATGGCCTCGCTGCTGGCGCACGAGTTGGCGCACGCGTTGCTCGCTCGGCACTACGGGGTGCGGGTTCGGCGGATCACGCTCTGGCTCCTGGGCGGGGTTGCTGAGCTGGATGGGCAGGCGCCGCACCCGCGCGGCGACCTCCTCATCGCCGCGGCGGGTCCGCTGGTGAGCCTGCTGACGGGGTTTGCCTTCGCCGTCGCCGCGGTCGGCGCCCAGGCGCTGGGCGCCGGTTCTCTCACCACCGCCGCGTTGGTGTGGCTGGCCGTGGTCAATGCCATTCTCGCCGTGTTCAACCTGCTACCCGGAATCCCGCTCGACGGCGGGCGGGTGCTTGCCGCGACGCTGTGGTGGGTGCGCGGCGATCGCGCGGCGGCTCACCGCACCGCGTGCCGGATCGGTATCGGACTCGGCTGGCTGATGATCACCGCAGGGCTGGCGCAGCTGCTGCTGGTGGCGAGCCTCGATGGGTTGTGGCTGATTGTGCTCGGCTGGTTCCTGGTCGGCGCGGCGCGCGCGGAGTACACCGAAGCGCTGCTACGCACCCGCCTGGCCCGGCTGCGAGTCGGTGACGTGATGACGCCCTCCCCCGCATGCGGGTACGTGAACCAGTCGGTCGCGAACTTCATCACCGCCGTGGCCCGAACGCGCAGATACCGTACGTTTCCAGTACTTGATCTCGGCGGACGTCTCGTCGGAATGGTCAGCGTGGCTCGATTGACTCGGGTGCCCAAGGCGGACCGTGGCGCGGTGTGCCTGGGCGACGTGCTGACACCGCGAGATCGAATGCTCGTGCTGGATCCCGCGAGCCCGCTTGCCGACGCCGCACCGGCGTTGTCTGCCGGTGGGTTCCGGCTGGCAGTGGTCGCCGTCGACGGCCACGTATCAGGTGTCCTCAGCCCCGGTGACCTCGCCCGAGCGATGGAGTTCTCCGCGTTGGAGACCCAACCGGACCGCGCCGTTCGAACTGAGACGGCGTCAGGCATGGGTACATCACTGAGATCTGACGTTGACTCAACCGACATCGTCAGGGCTCGGCCGCCGCAGTGAACGGGCCGGCAGGCCCGGAGGGGTGGGGACATGCGGCCCTGACCGCACAAAACGGCCACGAGAAAGGTGGTCTGAGACAGGAGGGGTTGGTATGTCCAACGATCGCATTATCGTCGGATACGACGGTTCGCAAGGTGCGAAGGCCGCGCTGCGTTGGGCTCTGGACGAAGGGGCGACCCACCGGTTCGCGGTGCACCTCGTATACGTTCTCGAGCGGCCGCTGCGGTCGGTGCCTGTCCCCCCGATGCTCGGTGAGGTGCACGCAGCCGGCCAATGTGAGCACGCGCTGTCAACGCTCGACCGTGCGGTCACCGAAGCGACCTCCGCCACTCGGGTGAATGTCGAGATCACCAGCGCCGTGCTGGACGGCCCACCCGCGACCGTCCTGTGTGAACAGTCAGAGGGGTCACGGATGCTCGTGCTTGGCCACCGTGCCAAGGGTGGGCTATCCGGCCTGTTCATCGGCTCGGTGAGCCAGGCGGTGGCCACTCACGCGCGGTGCCCGGTCGTCGTGGTCCGCCACGGCGCACCCACACAGACGAACGGGCGACCGGTCGCCGTCGGTGTCGACGAATCGGCTCAGGCTCAGTATGCGATCGGCTTCGCCATCGACGAGGCGGCGACCCGAGGCGTCGGCCTAGTCGCGGTCCGTGCCTGGACCCCGGCGCATCTTCCCTGGCGAATGGACGTGCGGCCGCTGCTGTTTGACGTCGCTGAGCTGGAGACGGCGGAGCGGCACGTGCTCACCGAGGCGTTGAACGGTTGGCGGGACAAGTACCCCGGTGTGGCGGTGAGCACCCGGCTCATCTCAAGCGACGCCCGGCACGCCTTGGCCGCGGTGTCCCGCGACGCCCAGCTGCTCGTCGTCGGGTCCCGCGGACACGGCGGATTCGAAGGCCTGCTGCTTGGCTCGGTCAGCCACTACCTGCTGCACCACGCGGCCTGTCCCGTCGCCATCACTCGAGAGCTGGCGCCGTCGTAGCCCGCGTGCCCATCACACGTCGACGAGCACCTGACACCGGCACCCCGACGTGCTCGTGTCCAATGAGAGTCCATGCTGCGTGACCGCCTTCGGCACAGGGCCCACAAGCGCCACATCGGAACACGCAACCACACCGAACTCCCCGACCAGCCCTCCATCTCCCGTACGGGCAAGCGCAACCTGCACCGGCACCACGTCCTCCGCGTCGATCAGATAGATCGCCTCCTCAAGCACCTCCACCAACAGTTCCACGTCCGGCCCGGGATCACACACGAACCCGAACAGGCGCTGTGGGCGGGCCGCGCTTACGTCGGCGAAACTGGAGACCAGCGCGCGCACCGCCTCGGCAAGACAACCTTCGACCGTAGCGGCCCACGCCGAGACAATCACATCCGCAGTATGCGGCAGTAACCGGAATCCCCCACCTCGTGTAGGACCTTCGGCCGCGTTACTCATCCCGACCTCCACCGGCTACTGCGCCGGTGTGATCAGCCCGTAGTGGCCGTCGTAGCGGTGATAGAGCACAGAGCCCCGGCCGGTGCTGACGTCGGCGAAGTACACGAATGGTAGGCCGGCGACATCCAGTCGGTCCCTCGCCTCGGACACCGTGAGCCGAGGGGCGGGATGCGGGCTGATCGTCAGCGGCACATCCGACAGCCCAAGCCACCTTGGCCCAGCGGCCAACCTGGCCAAGCGGTAGCCGGTAGGACCGCCCCGGTAGACCACGGCGTCCCCGCCCGTCTCGTCCTCGGTGAACAGGTGGAAGGCATGGTCCATTTGATCCATCTCCAACGCGACCTCGGTGGGGCTTAT
>JAXIPB010000123.1:0-8095 GCA_045403155.1 Micromonosporaceae bacterium | reverse complement strand
TGATCGGCGCCGTTTCGCGACGCTGACCTCATGATCACCGCGATCTTGGAGCGGTTCGGGTTGACGATTTAACAAGACGGACGTACGGTTTGCTAAAGAGCAGGCAGTCGGGCGCGGCAGGCCGAGATGACTGCGGGAGACTTCCTCATAGACACCCTGGATGAAGGAGTGCGACGTGGCGAGCCTCGACACCTTTGGTGCGAAGAGCCAGCTCAGCGTCGATGACGCGAGTTACGAGATGTACAAGGTCGACAAGGTGGAGGGGCATAGGCGCCTCCCGTACAGCCTGAAGATCCTGCTCGAGAATCTGCTGCGCACGGAGGACGGCGCCAACATCACGGCCGACCACATCCGGGCACTCGGCTCCTGGGACCCGGGCGCCGATCCGAGCGTAGAGATCCAGTTCACGCCGGCCCGCGTGCTCATGCAGGACTTCACCGGCGTGCCGTGCGTCGTCGACCTCGCCACGATGCGCGAGGCCGTCCGCGACCTGGGCGGCGACGCGTCGAAGGTCAACCCGCTGGCCCCGGCCGAGTTGGTCATCGACCATTCCGTCATCGCCGACGTGTTCGGGCGCCCGGACGCGTTCGAGCGCAACGTCGAGTTCGAGTACGGCCGCAACAAGGAGCGCTACCAGTTCCTCCGATGGGGACAGACGGCCTTCAACGAGTTCAAGGTGGTGCCGCCGGGCACGGGCATCGTGCACCAGGTCAACATCGAGCACCTCGCGCGCGTCGTGGTGAACCGGGACGGCGTCGCATATCCGGACACCTTGGTCGGCACCGACTCGCACACCACGATGGTCAATGGCCTTGGCGTGCTCGGGTGGGGGGTCGGTGGCATCGAGGCCGAGGCGGCCATGCTCGGCCAGCCGGTCTCGATGCTCATACCCCGCGTGGTCGGATTCAAGCTCAACGGGTCGCTGCCCGACGGCGCGACCGCGACCGACCTCGTGCTCACGATCACGTACATGCTGCGAAAGCATGGCGTCGTCGGCAAGTTCGTCGAGTTCTATGGCACCGGTGTCGCCGCCGTGCCGCTAGCGAACCGGGCCACCATCGGTAACATGAGCCCGGAGTTCGGCTCGACCTGCGCCATCTTCCCGATCGATGACGAGACCATCCGCTATCTGAGATTCACCGGTCGGCCACCGGAGCAGGTCGCGCTCGTCGAGGCGTACGCGAAGGAGCAAGGGCTCTGGCACGACGCCGCCGGCCCGGAGCCCTCATACTCCGAATACCTCGAGCTGGATCTGTCCACTGTGGTGCCGTCGATCGCGGGCCCGAAGCGACCGCAAGACCGGGTCTCGCTCACCGACGCCAAGTCCGCGTTCCGCTCGGTCCTGTCGGACTACGTGCCGGACGACGGGGTGGATGAGGAGGTCGAGGAGAGTTTCCCCGCATCAGACCCACCGGCGTCCAACTCCCGCGCGAACTCCCGACCGCACAAGCCGACGCCGGTCACGCTCGGCGACGGTGCATCGTTCGACCTCGACCACGGCGCCGTGGTCATCGCCTCCATCACCTCGTGCACGAACACGTCGAACCCACAGGTGATGATCGGCGCCGCGTTGCTCGCACGAAAGGCCGTGGAACGTGGTCTCTCCTCGAAGCCGTGGGTGAAGACCACGCTGGCCCCGGGGTCCAAGGTGGTCATGGACTACTACGAGAAGGCCGGGCTCATCCCGTACCTGGAGAAACTCGGCTTCCACCTCGTGGGCTACGGGTGCACCACCTGCATCGGCAACTCCGGACCGCTGCCCGAGGAGATCTCGGCGGCGGTGCAGCGAGAGGACCTGGCCGTCGTCTCGGTGCTCTCGGGCAACCGCAACTTCGAGGGACGCATCAACCCCGACGTGAAGATGAACTACCTCGCCTCGCCGCCGCTCGTCGTCGCGTACGCGATCGCCGGCACCATGGATCTCGACCTGACTCGCGAACCGCTCGGCGTCGACCCCGATGGCACGCCGGTGCGCCTGAGCGACATCTGGCCGTCTCCGCAGGAGGTGCAGGCGGTCATCGATTCGGCGATCTCGTCGGAGATGTTCACAAAGGACTACGCCGACGTCTTCGCCGGCGACGAGCGCTGGCAGTCCCTGCCGACACCGACCGGGGAGACGTTCACCTGGGACGCCGCGTCCACGTATGTGCGAAAGCCCCCGTACTTCGAGGGCATGACCGCCTCCCCCGCGCCGGTCACCGAGATCGCCGGTGCCCGGGTGCTGGCCAAGCTCGGCGACTCGGTGACCACCGACCACATCTCGCCGGCCGGCTCCATCAAGGCGGACTCGCCTGCCGGCAGCTATCTGACCGAGCACGGCGTCGATAAGAAGGACTTCAACTCGTACGGTTCGCGCCGCGGCAATCACGAGGTCATGATCCGGGGCACCTTCGCCAACATCCGTCTGCGCAACCAACTCGTACCCGGGGTCGAGGGCGGCTTCACCGTCAACCACCTCGACGGCTCGCAAACGACGATCTACGACGCCGCGATGGCGTACGCCGCCGCGGGCGTGCCGCTCGTGGTCCTGGCGGGCAAGGAGTACGGCTCGGGATCCTCTCGCGACTGGGCGGCGAAGGGCACGATGTTGCTCGGCGTCCGGGCCGTCATAGCCGATTCGTACGAACGCATCCACCGCTCCAACCTCATTGGCATGGGGGTGCTGCCGCTGCAGTACCCAGAGGGCCAGAACGCCGCGACGCTTGGCCTCAGCGGCACGGAGACGTACGCGATCGCGGGGGTCTCGGCGATGAACGGCGGTGCGACGCCAGCAACCGTGCGGGTCACCACGGACACCGGCGTGGCGTTCGATGCCACCGTGCGCATCGATACGCCTGGCGAGGCCGACTATTACCGACATGGCGGCATCCTGCAGTACGTCCTGCGCAAAATGCTCACCGAGTAAATCTGGCCTTTGAGTCCGGTATCGGACTCGCGGGTGACGACCATTGGGTCATCGATCACGCTGTCGACAGTCTAGATAGGAGTGACCGATGTCGCGATGGTTGTCGACCGCTGTGTTCGTGGGCGCCGGCGTGCTCGTATTGTCGCTGCCGGCGTGTGCCAGGAAGCAGCAACCGGGTGATGGCGCGGGTGGCCCGGGCGGAACGGACGCGTTCGGGTCGGGTGTGACCACGCCGGCGCCCGGTGCCACAACGCCGACACTGAAACCGACCACGGCGCCGCCGAAGTCGAAGGCCTCCAGCGCCGCGCCGCCGCCGGCGTACGGCCCGGACACGTGCAAGTCGGGCTTCGTGTGGCGGGAGGCCTTCGCGTCCGACGTTGTATGCGTAACACCGGCCACCCGGTCACAGGCCGCGACCGACAACGCGGCACGCTTGGCGCGATGGACGAGCGGCGGGTCCGGGCCCGACACCTGCGTGGCGGGGTATGTGTGGCGGGAGGCGTCGCCCACCGACCACGTCTGTGTGCTGCCGACCGTCCGTACCCAGACGGCGACCGACAACGGCCAGGCGACCGCGCGGCGACAGGTCGCTCCGAAGAACTGCAAGCCTGGCTACGTCTGGCGGGAGGCTTATCCGACCGACTATGTCTGCGTAACCCCGGCGACCCGAACGCAGGCGGCAGCGGACAACGGCCAAGCGACCGCTCGGCGCGACCCCACCGGCCCGTACGGGATCGAGACCTGTGTCGCGGGTTACGTCTGGCGGGGCGCCCGCCCGGTCGACAAGGTATGCGTAACACCGTCCGTGCGTGACCAGACGGCGTTCGACAACGCACACGCCGCCGAACGCGTCGTCTAGTCGGGTGAGGCCAGCGGGCTAGCGGATGCCGGCGTCGTCGACGAGTAGCTCGGCCAGCTCGTCGCCGTCGGCAACGACCCCGTGCATGGTGAACCACCTCGCCACGTTCTGGGCGTCGCGCACCAGGAATTCGCGTCCCTGCGGGTTGGACACGACGTCCACGATCTGTGGCAGGTCGATGACGACCAACCGTCCATCTTGCACGAGCAGGTTGTAGGCCGAGAGATCTCCGTGGGCGAAGCCGGCCCGGGCCATCGTTGACAGTGCCTCCACCAACTGAGACCACAGGTCGGGCAGGTCCGCGGTGTCGTGCCGCAGCTGCGCCAGGCGTGGGGCCGCTTCGCTGCCGTCCTCGGACCCGATGAACTGCAGGAGCAGCTCGGTGCCGAGGATCTGCACCGGGTACGGGACCGGAACGCCCAGCTCCCACATGCGGCACAGCGCGGTAAACTCGGCCGTCGCCCACTGGCCCGCGATGACCTCCTTGCCGAACGCCGTCCGGGTGGCCATCGCCCGGTTGAGCCGGGTTTGCCTGACCCGGCGTCCCTCCAGGTAACCGGCGTCGCGGTGGAACATCCGGTGCTCGGCCGCCCGGTAGCGCTTCGCCGCGAGCAGGCAGGTCCGTTCGGTGTTGGGCACCGCCCGCTCGACGAGGAAGACGTCGGCCTCCTTGCCGGTCTTGAGCACGCCGAGTTCGGTGTCGACCGCGGCCAGTTCGGTCACGAGCCAATCAGGGTACGGTCGGGGGCCCCGTTCGGTGGGCGACGACTGGTCCCACGTGGACCAGCGTGCTCCCTCGTCCGGAGTCTCGTCGATGACCTCCAGCTGCCGCCGGTGGCCACGTTTGTCGAATGTCTCGTCGTCGTCACTGAACTTGCCGCTCCGCTCGCTAGCTTCGCGGAGGTGACGGCGTTTGGCACTTACGGATCTGTAAGAGTCTTCGTGCGAACGCACGGTGGGGTCTCCTTGGTCGGATCGAGTACCCCGCCGGCTCGCGGCGCGTCGAACGACGCTCGCGGTTACAGGACCCGGGTCGGGGTGAGGGCAGGCGGCAGCGGCCGCGCGACAGGCGCGTACATCACTTCACCCCTCCCCTCTCGGCGCGGCGACGATCCGCCGGCCCGATCGACGACGCGGCCATGATGGCAGGCTCGGCCGTGGACGCGCAACCGCATTTCCAGCGATGCCGCCAATCGGGAGTTAGATCTTGGAGAGCTACTGCGCTATAGCAACAACAACTCTCCAAGATCTCTCGATGCTCAGGCAGCGACGTACTCGGCCAGCATGGTGTGGGTCCGCCGCACGCGGTCGAGTTCGACCGGGTCGAAGGTCGCCGTGACGACGGCCTCGCCCTCATCGGGGGCCTTCGCGAGTGGCCGACCCTCGGGTTCGTAGATCGCCGCTCCGCCGTTGAAGCGCCACGGCTGGTCGCCGTCCACCGAGTTGGCGAAGACGACGTACATGGTGTTGTCCAGCGCCCTCGCCGCGTAATACAGGTCGCGCCGATGCTGCGAGCCCTCGAGATAGCCCGATGGACAGAGGTAGCCGTGCGCGCCATCGAACGCCGCCGCCCGCCGACCGTGCTCGGGGAAGCAGCCGTCGTAGCAGATGCCCAGCGCTAGGCGCCACCCGTCGACCTCGATCGTCGCGCCGCGCTCGCCGGGCACGAACAGCGCGCGCTCGTGCGGTCCCCACAGGTTCTGTTTGTCGTAGGCGGCGACGATCGAGCCGTCCTTAGAGACGACGACGGCGGAGCAGGTGCGTCTCCCGTCGGCGTGCTCCACCGCGGCGCCGACGACGGTCACGAGGCCGTGATCCCGGGCCACGGCGGCGAGCGGCTCCAGTCGCGGGTCGTCGACCCGGTCAGCATCGTCCGCAGCCACATGCGTCGTTTGCGCGCCGGCCGAGTACAGCGTTGGCGGGTGGTACGCACACAGGAACAGTTCGGGCAGTACCGCAAGACGAGCCCCGCGCCGCGCAGCCTCGGCCATGAGGCGCGCTCCGAGCGCGACGTTCGCGCTCATGTCGCCCGGCACCGGCGTCGCCTGGATTGCCGCCACGGTCAGCGGTGTCGTCGGCTGGCTCATGCGACCCATCATGCCGCAGCCACGCGCCCATTAATGGAATGCGGGTGGGGCGCTGGGCATCCGATGCAGCCGAAACGCCTCGGGCACCTTCCATACGTGCGACCGAAATAGGGGCAGCGCGGTCGCCTCCTCCTCGGTGACCCAGCGAAAGTCGGTGGTTTCGATGCTCGGGGTCAGTTCGCCGCCCAGTACCTCGCACTCGAACACGAGGTAGTACGCATGTCGGGCGACCGACCGCACGTGCCACGTTCGGTTGTCGAACACGCCGATCACCCGCGTCGCCCGGACTTCAAGGCCGGTCTCCTCCAACGCCTCACGAACCGCCCCGGCCGACGGCGACTCCCCCACATCCGAGGCGCCACCCGGCATGCACCACTCGCCCGAATCGGCGCGCTGCGCCAGCAAAATCCTTCCCTTGGCGTCGAAGATGGCCGCGTCCACCGCCACCGCAGGGGTGCCGATGAGGTCCTCCTGGAAGATCCGGCTAATCTCCACAGTGGACCTACCGTCGACGAGGGACAGCAACTCCGCGGCGAGCTCCCGGGTGCGGTGGAACCGGTCGATGTCATACGGATCCGCGCTGAAACGGAGGCCGTTGGCGGCGTGGGCACGCAGCTCGTCGGCGATCTGCCCGATTCGTGGGCCAACGTCCGGCTGAGCGTGACGCTGAGAGTCCTGCACAATGGCGATCGTGCCAGACCACGCCTTCTACCTTCCGACCGCCGACCCGACGAGGTTCTTCGCAACCCGCCGTACGGAGGGACCCTGGGTGCCCGGCACCCAGCACGCCGGCCCGCCGTCGGCGCTCCTCGCTCGGGCGATCGAGCGGCTCCCCTCATCGATCGACGGCCCGAGCCAGCTCACCCGGCTCGCCGTCGAGATCCTCGGTCCGGTTCCGACGGGCGACGTCACTGTCGGCGTCGAGGTAACGCGGCCGGGCCGCGCAGTGGAGCTCATCGAGGGCGAACTCGCGGCCAACGGCCGAACGGCCATGCGGGTCCGCGCATGGCGGATCCGTACCACATCGATCGCGCTACCGACCGGCCTCAATGGACACCTGTCGCCGCCGCCGCCGGTTCCCGAGACTGTCGGTGGCTTCAGCGACGAGACCTGGTCCGAGGCGTACCTCGGCGCGGTCGAGTGGCGCTTCGTCTCCGGACACGTCGAGATCCCGGGCCCGGCGAGCGCGTGGACCCGGCTGCGGATCCCGCTCGTGGCCGGCGAGGATCCGTCACCGATCCAGCGGCTCGTGGCGGTCGCCGACTCGGGCAACGGGATGAGCAGCGTCCTCTCCTTCGATCGTTGGTGGTACATCAACACCGACCTGACCATTCACCTGCATCGCCTCCCGAACGGCGAGTGGATCTTCGTGGACGCACGCTCGACCATCGATTCCAGCGGAGTCGGCATCGCCGAGACCGACCTGTACGACGCGAGAGGCCGGGTCGGGCGAGGCGCCCAGTCGCTCATGGTCGGGCCCAGATAGCACGAGATATGACATAGCAAGCCGTACGTACGGATTGCACCCGCGCCCCGTGCCTGTCACGATCGACTTGTGCCTCGAGTGAGCCAGGATCAGCTTGACGCGCGGCGCCACGAGATCCTCGCCGGCGCCCGCACCTGCTTCGCCCGATACGGGTACGAAGGCGCCACGGTGCGCAGGCTCGAGGAGGAGACCGGTCTGTCCCGCGGCGCGATCTTCCACCACTTCCGGGACAAGGAGTCCCTGTTCCTTGCCGTGGCGGAGGACGATGCCGCCGCGATGGTGGAAACCGTCTCCCGCAACGGTCTCGTCCAGGTAATGCGCGACCTCCTTCAGCGGGCGGGACCGGCCGGAGCGGCCGCCGAGTCCGAGGTGGCCGGCTGGCTCGGCACTCAGCTCGAGGTGTCGCGGCGGCTGCGCACCGACCCGGACTTCGCCAAGCGGTGGGCCGCTCGCACCGACGCGATCAACGCGGCGACCCGTGACCGGCTGGAGCGGCAGCGGGACGCGGGGGTGCTCCGGTCCGACATCGACGTCGACGTGCTGGCTCAGTTCCTGGAGCTCGCCTACGACGGCCTGGTACTGCACCTGGCAACGGGCCGGCCAAGCGTGGACCTCGATCGCGTGCTCGATCTCGTCGAGGCCGCCGTCCGCCACCCCCCCACCTCCGGCCGATGATTACCGGGGGGTGCAGAAAGCCCCCCCCCGGCCACCCGGGTAGCATTATAAAACAGATAATGGGTTTTGAATTGGCACACAAA
>JAXIPB010000102.1:0-13930 GCA_045403155.1 Micromonosporaceae bacterium | reverse complement strand
AGCGACGGCAACCTCATCTCAGCTCGAGGCATCTCGATCGAGGATCGGCTGATCCACGCCGCCGTGGTCAACACTCGACACCAGCTCGTCCTCGCCGCATGAGCACGCAGTTCAACGACCGGGCCGCCGGCGTCCTACTCGGCACCGCGTGCGGTGACGCGCTCGGCGCCGGATACGAAGGCGGCCCACCACTTCCCTACGATGCAAACATCGCGATGATCGGGCGCGGATTCTTCGCGCCGGGGGAGTGGACCGACGACACGTCCATGGCAGTCGCCGTGGCCGAGGCCGCCGCGAAGGGCCTTGACCTTCGTACGGGGGACGGCCTCGATCACGTCGCCGGCGGCTTCCTGCGCTGGTACGCCGGCGGCCGCAAGGGGATCGGCCGGCAGACCCGCGCTGTCCTGCGTGCATCAATGGCCGGCGGGTCGGCGGCAATGACCGCGACGGCCGCGGAGTACGCCGCGCGCCTCCCGCACGAGAGCGCGGGCAATGGTGCGCTGATGCGTACGGCGGCGCTGGCACTGGCGTACCTCGACGACCCGTCGGGTCTGGTGGCCGCGGCGAAGGCGATCAGCGACCTGACCCACGGCGATCCGGTCAGCGGCGAGGCATGTGCACTGTGGAGTCTGGGCATCCGCCACGCCGTACTGCATGCCACCTTCAATGGCGTACGGGATGGGTTGGCCTACCTGCCGGAGGACCGATCCGACTACTGGCGCCGGCTGCTGGACGAAGCCGAGGCCGAGCCGCCGTCGGCGTTCGCCAACAACGGGTGGGTGGTGCAGGCGCTGCAGGGCGCGTGGTCGGCGATCGTCCGTACCCCGGTGCCGGCGGACGACCCGGGGTCGGGTTCGTTTCCGGCCCAGCATCTGCGGCTGGCGCTGGAGGCGGCGGTGCGCGGCGGGCGGGACACCGACACCGTGGCCGCGATCGCGGGTGGGCTGCTCGGCGCTCGTTGGGGCGCGTCGGCCGTACCCGCGATGTGGCGGCGGGAGGTGCACGGGTGGCCCGGCTACCGCGGCCGTGATCTGGTTCGGCTGGCCGCGCACGCGGCGCGTCGTTCCGTTGGGAAACCCGCCGACGACAACGAGGGTTGGCCTTCGGTCGGCCGGATCGACTACGAACGCTGGCACCCGTACAAACCCGTGGTCCGGCACCCGCACGATTCCGGGGTGCTGCTCGGCTCCGTACGCGCCCTGCGCAATCCGCCCGACGGTGTGGACGCGGTGGTCAGCCTGTGCCGACTCGGTGCGGGCGAGAGACCGGACGGGGTGCAGCCGCGCGACCACGTGGAGATGTGGCTCGTGGACGCCGGCACCGCGGAGAACCCGCACCTGTCGTACGTCATCGACGACGCGGCCCGGGCGGTCGCCGCGTTCCGCGCCGACGGGAAGACCGTGCTTCTCCACTGCGTCGGCGGCAGATCCCGTACCGCGATCGTCGCGGCGCGCTACGCCGTACTTCGGAATCGGATG
Organism: Micromonosporaceae bacterium; assembly: GCA_045403155.1. Taxonomy (GTDB): domain Bacteria; phylum Actinomycetota; class Actinomycetes; order Mycobacteriales; family Micromonosporaceae; genus JAXIPB01. The sequence goes on along the minus strand of JAXIPB010000102.1, from coordinate 12,452 downwards.
GACCCCGCGGACGCGCTCGAAGAGGTTGTCCGCGTACTGCCCGAGAATGACGTCAACCCCGAGCTACGGGCGGCGCTGTTGCGCATCGGGCGATAGCCGGCGTGACGCGTAACGTGCAAGCGTGCGCACCGCGACCCGGCGTTCCGGGTCCGAGCAGGCACGACACGCCGAGAGGATGCGCTGCATCTCGTTCGTGGGCGAACCGCTGCCGGCGTCGACGGGAATGAGGTCTCGCTGGTCGTCCTCGCACCGAGCGGCGACCTCATCCCGGAAAGAGTTCCCTCCTCGACGCCGATCGCGGTGACTATCGACCACGAGCGTAGGAACGACACGCCCCGACGTCGCCACCCAAGTCGGCAAGTCCTTGATGGTGAGCAGCGCAGCCTGACTGCAGGTCTCGAAATCGCTAGCCCCAGGGGCCCCTACTGAGCCGAAGTCAGAGTCGTAACGTGAATAGGCGAGCGCGCGCATGCTCCGGGCGAATCCGACCGGCATCGGCCGCCGCAGCAAATGTGTACACAATCGGGTACACTTATCTGTATGTTGATCGAGACGATGTCGGTGAGGGAGGCTCGCGAGCGGCTGTCGAGTGTCCTTGAGCGATTCCGCAACGGTGACCGGACGCCGGTAGGCGTGGGTTCTCACCGTAGGACTGAAGCAGTGATGGTGCCGGTCGAGGTCTTCGACGAGTTGACGGCCGAACGTGCGCGCGCGCTGGTCGAGGCCACGGCATCGGTCCGGGCCGAAGGGCTCGTACCGAGTGCCAGCGCTGAGACAATCGTCGAGCAATGGGCCCGGGGCGAAATCAGCACGTCTCAGATGCGCGCCATGGTTCGTCGGCTGTATGGCGTGTCGTGACTGTCGATCCTTACGTCGATCCAGGCAGCGGTGTCCTGCGTAACACGCTGGGCATTGTCGACGCGCAGCGACTGCGGGAGGTCGAGGCCGGCTTGACTCTCGCTGCGCTCGCAGACTTGGCCGTACGAATGCTTCCAGGTAGCTACGACCTTGACCATCTGCGGGCATTCCATCGCGAGATCTTCGGTGACCTCTACCCATGGGCTGGCGAAATCAGGGTGGTCGGGATCGCCAGGTCGGATACGTTCTGCCTGCCGCAGCACATCGAGGCGTACTCGGCGGAGGTGTTCAATGAGCTGGCCAAGGAGCGCTATCTGCGCGGGCTGAACCGCGACAGCTTTCTGGATCGATTGACCCATTACTTTGCTGAGGTCAACGCCGTTCATCCCTTCCGCGAGGGTAATGGCCGGACGCAGCGCGCCTTCTTTCGGCAGCTCAGCCACCAAGCCGGCTGGCCTATAGATTGGTCCAACTTAGACCCAGACGACAATGAGCAGGCTTCGATCGCGTCGCTGCGGGGCAACACCGGCCCACTTCGTGACGTTCTCGACGCACTGGTGGCTCGACCGTGACCATCCCTGGCGGGACGGGCACCGCCCGTCTGATCATCGCCAACTTCCAGGTACGCCGTGGCGAACTAACCACCGAGACCCGGGCAATGCTAACCGACGAGCGGTCCCGGCGTGCGTTCCCGGCGCTACTGGTTGCTCATCGCCCCTTCAGCGGGCCGATTCGCCGACGGTGGCTGGCCGCCATCATCAGCCGTGCAAGTCAGGTGTGATCATTAGCTCGCAGTACCCTCCGTGATCGCGATACCTGGTGGGATCCTCCGTGCTCGGACCAAGAGAATTCCGCCGGATGCAGCCACGTATCTCCAGTCGGGGGAACACGGGCGCGGCTTGGAAATACTCGCGGCAGGTGGCGATTGCCCCGGGGTTGTCCGGGGCCTCGGGATCGCTTAATGTCCCAGCATTCGTTAGCCCCAATAGCGAGGCATCATCTGGAACGTTGGCGAATTCGTGCCGTGAGGATCAGGCGTGGCCAGGTTATGCGGCGCTCACCACGTAGTGATAGTTGTCGCGACCGACCGTGCGGTTGAGGGTCTGGATTACGTGGTACGGGCTGTCATATGGCCCCTGCATGTAGAACGGCATGCCGTCGCGCCCGAAGGTGATGGCGCTGGGTCCGATCCAGTCTCCGAGATGGCCTGCCGCCGCCGTGAAGTCGCGGTGCGGTTGGAAGCCGAGTTGCCGTGCGTACTCGACGGCGCCGAGCACGAGGTGCTGGGCGAGGTCCAACGGCGGGACACGCCGACCTAACACCGACAGCAGCGTTCACCACGCGCGGCCGGGGCCGAGAGCCAGGCGGCGACGCAGCAGCGGGTCTGCTCGGCGTAGGGCAGCCTCGTCGACGCAGTATGCCGTGGCGGCGTCCCGGTAAAGGCCGCGGTCCCCGGCGCGATGGGCGACGAGGCGATGCAGCGCCGCGGCGAGCACGTCGGGCCGTTGCGCGCCAAGCATCTCGTCGTGCTGGTCGGCAATCCGCCACCATGCAGCCAGGGCGCGGCCGCCGAATGGAAGGCCGTGCCACGGTACGCCGATGTCGACAACCCGTTCGGCCACATCGTCCAGAGTGGACCTGGCGAGGTCGGAGGCGACGATGTCGGGCTGCCCGGGCGGACCGAAGAACCAGTAGTACATCGAGAAGCGGTCGTCGGGGAACGGCCCGTACGGCAGCACCTCGACGACCGATGGGCCGCTGGGAAGCTCATGCCAGCGCAGCACGTAGTCGTAGCTGCCACGGTTGGTCGTCACCGTGCCACGTGTGATGCCGCCGCCCTCGGGCAGCCTCGCGCTGCCGGTGGTGTATCCGTCTGGCTCGGCGTTGTCCGGCATGCCGATCGCGCACCTCAGACCTCGCAGCCCGTAGAGCTTGTGCAGGACGGCCGCCGGTGAGCCGGGCGCGAGCACGCCGCGAATGTCCCGGGTGCGACCGTCGGCGACGGCCGTCCACAATGTCGTAGCGAGGTTCTCGGCGCGACCGGGCGGTGCGCCGGTCGATGCCCGTTTCCGTGTGCTCCCAACACGCGCGGGTCGGTGCTGCTGCCTCTGTCTCGGCGCAGGCCGTGGCTCGGGCATGCTCGGTTTGGCGGGCTTGGCGGTCGGCGTGGCGGTCGTCGGCACCGGCGCGCTGGATGACGGGGCGGGGGAGTCCGCTGTGCCGTCGGTGGGCTTCTGCCGTGGCACCGGCGCCGTCGGCATCGGCGCCGCCGGCACCGCCGGGGTCTGGCACGAGATGCAGCCCAATGCGTTCTTTCCGGCGACGAGCGAGGCGCTGCTGCCGCACGAAGGGCAGCGCGGCACCGCGAAGGCTCCGGCGGGCAGCAGCCAGTCCAGTTCCATCGGGTACCGGCGCTCGCCGCGACGCACGTCGACCGGCAGCCGTAACGCGGGCACCCCGATCGCGTGCAGCCGGAACGGCCGGATCTCGTGCCGCGGCTCGTGCTTCTCGGCGATCTCGGCGAGCCGTCGAGCCCGCTCCTCCCGGGTGCTGGCCAGCCGGGCCTCGAGCAACACGCGGCGGTCGGCGGTCGCCGTGGCCATTCGGCGTTCGATCCCGGAGATCGCGTCGGCGTAGTACGTCATCGCGCGCAGCCGCTCGGCGTCGTGGCCCTGATTCTCGCGAGCCAGGTCGGCGCGGCGGCGAAGCGCGGCGACCTCGATGACCCGGTCCGCCTCGGCCAGCGCGGGAACCAACACGTTGAGGGGTACGGGATCGACGTCAGCCTCCGCGAACTCCGCCCGCAAGAGCCGATCCAGAATCGCGGCTGGCACCTCGCGGCGACTGTCCACATGCACCCATCGCTCGATCTCCTCCTGGAACTGGTCCTCGGAGGAGACCGTGTACGTGGCGAGCGTCCCCAGCCGCAGCACCCAGTGCAACACGGGTCGCGCCGGCTCGACCGCGTCGATGCGGCCATGGCTTACCGGCAGCTGCGCCCGGGCACGGTCCTCCAGGACCTCAGACGCCGGTGCCCGTGCGCTTGGCCGTTGTAGCACCCCAGCGCCGACATCGCCCGCTGTTAACGCGGCCGTCGCCGCCTCCGCGAGTACGGGGTGCCCGGTACCGAGGAAGGTTGCGCCGCCATCGCGGGCGACGTCAGGGTCATCGGTGACGAGCAGCTCCGGCGGCAGGCGGTACCGTCCGGCCAGCGTGTCGGGCAGCATCACCAACGTACAGTCTCCGGCCGCCTCCCAAAGCCCGCCGGAAGCGTCGACGTGGTTCAGCCAGAATCGCAGGCCCGGATCCTTCACGTGACCGCCTCCTCGTCGCCGATATCACCGACCAGCGCGTCCAGCGCCCCCCGGCTGCGCAGGTACTCGTGGCGGGCGAGGGCGAGCTGGTCGCCGAGCCACTCGAGCCGCTGGGCGAACTCGTCATTGTCCTCGGCCTGAACGAATGCGTCGAAGATTGTCGATTCGAGGTCGAAGTCGTCGTTGACGCGACCGAGAATCATGTCCAGCTCGCCGACGACGAGCTCGAACAGGTTGATCTTCGCCTCGAGCACGCGTACCACCTGCTCCTCGATCGTCGCCTTGGCGACGAGGTTCGTCACGACGACGTCGTGCTCCTGCCCGACCCGGTGCAGCCGGCCGAGCCGTTGCTCGATCTGCATTGGGTTCCACGGCAGATCGACGTTGATCATCACGTGGCAGAATTGCAGATTCCGCCCCTCGCCGGCGGACTCGGTGGAGAGCAGCACCGGTACCTCATCGCGAAATGCCGCGATGGCCTGCTCCTTTGCGGCCCGGGGGAGGCTGCCGTGATAGACGGCGGCCGGAACACCAGCGGCGGCAACCTGCTCGGTCAGGTGGTCAAGCGTCTGCCGGAATCCGGTGAAGACAATGACCTTCTCGCCCTTCTCGGCGTACGGCAGCAGCCGGTCCAGCAGCACCACCGTCTTCTCCGACCTGGTGATCGCCGCTGCCCGTCCGGCGAGGTCGGGCCAGCCCGCCTTGGCCAGCGTCGGCGCTACCGCGATCGGTCCGGACCCGGCAAGCCGGGCCAGACTGCGCAGGGTCAGCCGGCGCGACGGCGTCGCGGTCCGGCCCTCGGCGCGGATCCGGGCGGTCATGTCGGCATAGAACTCAGCCTCGGCTGATGTCGGCGTGACCAGCAGTGTTTCGGCGAGCCGCTGCGGCAGCATCACCGCGACCTCGCTTCGTCGATGCCGGATCATGACCTCACGCGTACGGGCGCGCAGTGCGGCCACGTTGCGTGGGGTGTTCGCCGTCGAGCCTGAGCCGTGCTGCTCACGGAACTGGGAGGCCGTGCCGAGCAGTCCGGGCGCGACCAGGCTCACCATCTCGTACAGATCCTGAAGTCGGTTCTCCACCGGCGTCGCGGTGAGCAGAAGCAGGTAGCGGGCACGCAACTCGCGGGCGAGCAAGCCGGACGCGCTACGCGGGGCGCGAACCCGGTGCGCCTCGTCGATGACGACCGCGTCCCACTCGCCGTTGACCACGGCGGCCTTGAGCGGGTTGCGCCGCGCAGCGGCCAGTGACGCTAGCACGACCGCCCGCTCCGGCAGATTGGGCCACCCATCCCGGCTCGCAACCACGGTGGGGAGACCGAACTTTCGCTCGAGCTCCTCCTGCCATTGAGTCACAAGGCCGGCCGGGGTCACGACCAACGTACGGTCGGCCAGCCCACGCATGCGAAGCTCGGCGAGCACGAGTCCGGCCTCGATCGTCTTTCCGAGACCCACCTCGTCAGCGAGGATCGCCCGCCCGCGCATCCGCCGCAGCGCCGCCTGAGCAGCCTGCACCTGGAAGTCGAACGGCTCGAACCGCAGCGAGGGCCGGGATAGCAGCACATCGAAGCCGGGTCGACTCCACACCCGTGCCGCCTCGTTGACCAGATCGGAATGGCGGGCGTCGAGTCGTTGCCGATCGTGCAGGCCGACCAGGAGCACGCCGTACCGGTCCCGAAGCTCCGGCGGCACATGCGTGCCGTTCGGCTCGCGAGCTGCAGTGAGTTCGGTGAGGCGCTTCGGCGCCGCCGAGACCGTCTTCACCCGCGCCCCTCCCACATCCGCGACAGCGAGAGTCTGCCACAACCAGTGCTCCGGCACTTAAAGGCGCGCCGCACGAGCCGGGTGGGTGAAGCCGGAGACGGATCAGCGGCTGTCTGATCACATCTCGCTTGGTGTGTTGACCAGGGTGTTTCCGCCCGAGCTGGTGGATCGGGTGGTGGCCGAGGCGGGACGCACTGAGCTCCGTGTTGCCGTCGAGGCCGACACCGACCCCGACCGGCTCAGCTTCACCCGCACGCTGCGCGCGGCACGCCGCAGCACGGGTTCCCACCCGGGATTTCGCCCCCAGCATCCTTGACGCCGCGCACGCCAAGGCCCACGGCGAGATCCTCATCGAAACGCTGCCCGAACGCCGGCTACGGGCCAACGCGCAGGTCGTCAAACGCAAAATGTCGAACTTCGGTGTCAAACGAGCCGAGCATCACGCCTGACCATAGCCCACCAAGAAGCCCGCCGAAGCTGTAGCCATCCTCGAGCCTTAGTAAACGGTATTGCGGCTAGGCGTCCGCTAGGCGCGGCTAGGCGTCCAATGCTGAAACGCAGCGACGAGGGCTGCTCACCAGTACCCAACGTCTGGCTAGGCTCGAGCACCCTCCCGCCGGGCGTCGCCTGCTGCTGGACAGTTTCGCTGAGGCGGCCGAGGTCGCGATGCGCGGCGTCGAACTCGCCGAGCGGTATGGCACCGGCGACACGTTCGGCAAATTCGTACTCGGCAACGCCCTGGAGGCCCTCTTCTGGCTCGGACGGTGGGACGAGATCGATAGCCGTCTCGGAGATGGGCCCATCGACGCCGACAACGCCGTGCAGAAGACCAATCCGTAGTGCGCCATCGCATCGCTCCGGACCGTGCAGGGGCGGTTTGACGAGGCGCAGCTGTATGTGGATGCGTACACCGGGCTATCGCCGCCGGGGGGCATTCGGAGCTGCGCGGATACGCCCACGTCATCGTAGCCGAGCTATACCTGGGGTGCCGGAAACCGGAAGCCGCGGCTACTGTCCGCCGGGGCCCGGGCGCAAGCGGACCTGAACCGGCGAGCCGGCCCGGCGTCAGGCGGACCTCCCGTCGACTCGGGGCTAGCCGCCATCGTGACGGAGATCGGCGATCGGGCGGCCGCCATGCCGTACGCGGCAGCCCATCTCGCCGTGGCCGAAGCTGAGCTGGCCCGCTCGCGCGGCGACGACACCGAACCGGAGGCATGGGGGCGCTCGGCGGTCCACTGGGGACGGCTTGATGGACCGTACGTCGTGGGCTACTCGCGCTGGCGGCAGGCCGAGGCAATCCTCCGCGTTGGCGGTCGACGGTGTGCCGCCGCCCGGGGATGAGCGAGGCGTATCCGATCGCTGCGCGACTTGGCGCTGAGACCAGGACGCGTTCTGGGAGATGCACGACGTGTTGTTCCGTCATCAGGACGCGCTCACCCACGCTAACCTGATCGGCTATGCCGAGGCGCTCGGCTTGGACCACGAGCGGTTCCTGCACGATCTGGACGCTGGACTCGGCGAGGCCAGGGTCGCCTCCGATGTGGAGTCGGCCGACCTGAGCAGGGTCTCCGGCACGCCGCCGAGGCCGGAGCAGGTCTGCTCTGTGAGTCGGCCAACCGCGTGGGCGGATTGTGTCGGTGGGCCGACTCGTTGCCGCAGCTTCGCCGTCGCTCGCACGATCAGCACTACGTCATCGTGCCGCCTCCGAGCGGGAACTGCCAGCCGCCCGCCGCCCGCTAGCCGCGTTCACCCAGGTCGACGGACCGGCCCAGGCCACGCACCCGATCTGCGGGCTGCTCGTGAGTGTTCGTCGGCCGTCTTGCTTCGGCGTGCGTGTAACCTGCTGTGTAGCCAGAACACTGCTATCGCGGAACCGCAGGAGCGGCGGCCGAGCGCTACGGGTTGGCGGTGGCCTGGGGGCTATGCCGTCCAGCGGCTCGACTCGCGCGATCCACATGAGAGAGTTGGAGTTGTGAGGCAACGCGCATTGATCCATGTCGGCGGCCGCGAGGGTGCTGGCAAGACAACCTTCATCGAGGCGGCGCTGGCTAACGAGCATGAACACATGATTATCGCCGTGCGCTGCCGGCGCGACGATTCGCTGAGTCAGCCGCGCGAGAGTCTCGGCGAGACCGATCCAGAGCTGAGCCGCCACCTGGCGGCCGGCGCGTGCGATGCCGCGCGGTACACATTCCCACCTGGGGATGACGCCCACGACGCGTTCTTCATGACCAGCTTTATGAACAACTACTCCAACGCCGTCGTGTTGGAGGGCGACAACCCGATCAGTCACGCAGATCTCGCGGTCTACATAGCGCCGGCGTCTGGCGGCCGCCTGCTGGTACGGAGGAAGAGCGACCCGATCGGGAGCGAGCGGCCCGGGGTAGACGACTTGGAGGCCATTCTTCGCCAGCCCGGTGGCCTCGACCTATTGCTGGGTAGGCTTATCGGCGGCCGAATGGCCGAGGCTGGGCTGCGAGATCCAGTGCTCGAGCGCCTTGAGGCGCTCACGGAGCTCGATCGGCTTCGGAGGACGCAGAAGACACGCTCCAAGACGCGCTGGGCCATCGCCGATGGATACCTTGGCATCGAACAGGCACAGCTCGTCGTCGTCAACATCCGCGGCGAGGCCGAACGGCAGCAGGGCGAGATGCTGCTGGCCGAGGTGGCTCGCGTGCGGAAGGATCAGGCGGTCTTCGACGATGTCATAGGCTGGCGGGGCAGCAAGGTGCCGATCACCGCCGTCGTCGCGAACTTGACCGAGCCAAAGGACCCGGGTACGAAGAAGGCGCTCGCTCGCGTCCGGCGAGTCATCCGCTCGGTAGTCTGATCAGCCCGGGCTGGACCGACACCGCGCGCAGTGCTTCCGTGATCAGGAGCTGTTTGGTGTCGATACCGGCGCATCTAGGCCCGGTACTCATTCAGCGAGGTCACGATCGCTCACCCTGAGCGTTCCAATCGCGCTGCGCACGTCGATCCCGCACCACGGCCCAAGTATGCCGTGTTGTCCCAACGTCTCGCTCTAGGCGGCTCGCGGCTCGGGGTACGAACCCGGGACGCGATCCCGACGGTGGATGCGCTGCGGATCGTGGCCGCCCGCGCTTAGGTCTCTGACCCGCACCGCGGCTGGCTCGCGGCGATCGTCTCGTGCACGATGGTCATGTGCCCGTGGTCCAGGCCGTGGCGGTTGTGGCTGTTCCACCAGAGGTCGCGTTCGCCGTGTCGCAAACCACCGGCGAGGCGCGGTACCGCTGGGACTCGTTCGTGCGCAGGCAGCACCTGCTCGACGGGGCTACCCGCCCGGCGAAAGGTGTCCGCACGTTCACGCGTTCCCGACACGGATTCACAATGATCAGCGAGTACGTGTCGTTCGCTCCGCCGACGAACGTCGGAATGAAGATGGTCCGCGGTCCGTGGTTCTTCCAGATGATGGCCGGCGGATGGCATTTCGCGTCCGCCCGCGAATCCGGGCACACCGTGGCGACCTGGCGTTACCACTTCAGGACCCGACCGGCGCTGATCCGGCCAATCGCTGACCGTATCGGAGTCTGGCTGCTTGGCCGCGAAATCCGCCGCCGCATCATCGGCTACGCCGAGGGCTGTGAGGACCCTGTCGTTCTGGCCGCCGTCCAGGCGGTACCGAACCGCCCCGACGGCCCCGCCACTACTGACTGACGGTCGTCGCGCGACGGCCGACGCCTCGGTCGACCTCGATGCCCTCGCCGCGACTACGGCCGCAAGGAAGGGCCGTAGTATCGGCTCGTGGAGTGGCGACTGGAGCTCGTGGTTGTGCCCGTCTCCGACTTGGACCGAGCGAAGACCTTCTATCGTGATCAGGTCGGATTCATCGAGGACCTCGACACTCAGTTCAGCGACGAGGTACGTATGGTCCAGCTGACACCTCCTGGCTCTGGGTGCTCGATCGCGCTGCTGACGGGGTTGACGCCGGGTCCGGGCCTCAAATCCATGGAACCGGGATCGCTTAATGGTCTGCAGCTCGTTGTCTTAGATATCAACTCCGCGCGAGCGAACCTCATCGGAAACGGCGTAACAGTCAGCGAAGTGATGGAGGTCGTCCACGAACGGGGAACGTCCGTCTACCGCGCTGTCACGGGCGAACCTAGGGGCTGGAACGCGTATGCCTTCTTCAGCGACCCGGATGGCAACGGCTGGATCCTTCAGCAGAGCCCCGGAGACGAATAGCTCCGGCCTCCAGGTCGCGACCGGACAAGCGGCACGCAACATGAGGTCGGCACAGGTCCGTGAGAGCGCGCTCGTCTTGGCCGTACGCTATGGGCCGTGCCCGATACGACCGGCGATCCACGTGTTGATGCCGAACTGGCCGAGATCGCCAGAGCCGCTCCGACGATCGCCGACGCGGCGCGTGCCGGCTTCGAGGGCCTGACCTGGGGGGAGGGACTTCGCGTGCTCACGTTGTACGGCCTGGCCGACTTCCTCTGGTACCAACTTCCGGTGAAGTGGCTGGTCGAGCTCGAGGCGAAGCAGGCCGCGGCCGACGCGCTCGCGGTGTTGTTCGACCGACTCGAGCTGCCACGGTACGCCGCCTTGTGCGCGGCACCCGTCACGAGTGAGATCCTCGCCTCGTACGAGCAGGATCTAGTCGCTGGCAAGCGGGCCTACCGGGCGGCGCTGGAGGCGACGGGCGTTAAACCGCCGGACGTCCCAGGTTTGGTCGAGTGGGGCGCGGTGATGGGTGGCGCCGAGTATGAGGCGTACCGAGAGGTGACGGTTGCCCTCGAGCGCGCCATCGAGGATGGCGAGCTCAAGCCGGGGGCCTCGGGCTGGCGCTCGGCGGCGCAGCATGTCACCGAACGGTCGCTCAACAGCCGCCGCGACGAGGTGACCGGCACGACGTGGCTGCAATGGATGCACACCGAACGCCTGCAGCATTGGGCCGAGTTGGGAGGTGCGACGCGGCGCCGTCTCGCGGGTGAGATCGCCGACGGTCTCGTCCATCCCGTACCCATGCCGACTGACGCCGAAGACCACATAGGACCGCTGCAGTGGCTGCTTGATCACGCGGCCGCCGGCGCGCCCTTGACGCAGAGCAACTACCTGGCCCGTCCCCTCGTGGTGGAGGCAAGTCGGCGGTTCAGCTGGCCCACCGGACCAACCGAGCCGCGCACCGAGGCACACGTCGTGGAATTGCTGATGGTACGTGATCTCGCGAAGCAGCTCCGTCTGGTCCGACGCTCCAGGCAGAAGCTCCTGCTGTCAACGTTTGGCAGGTCTGTCCATGCCGCCGGCACACGCGGACTGTGGGAGGCCACGATGACCGGTCTCCTGGGAGAGTCCGACCAGGAGGCATCGGCCGGCGAAATTGCACTGATGCTGCTCTTGTCCAACGACGAGCATACGCACCAGGGCCTGAGGACCGCGGTTGCCGAGGTTCTCGCCGAGGGCGGCTGGCGCGACGCAGCAACCAATGTGCCGATCGATCCCGACGGTGCGTCCTATCTGCTGGGTCACGTAAGGCGCATGCTCGAGCTCTTTACCCTCGCCGCGCCTCTCCGTTGGGACTCGCCGGTAGAGCTGAACGAAGCGGGCCGCGCGGCCGCCCGTGGCGCCCTTCGCGCGCGGGCGCTGCGTGCCCGTACCAACCCGTATTCTTGAGCACGACACACGCGAAACGGAAACCGCGGCCACCGCTGAAGTAGACGTGCCAACTCGCGCACACGATCGCGATATCCGGTGGGATCCTCCGTGTCGGGGCACGGAAAATCTCACCAGATCATGAGGACATAGCCTAGACACCGTGACGTATGAGCAACTGATCGACGACGCGATCCACAGTCCGCTTGAGGGCTGGGACTTCGGTGTCCTCAGTGGCAGGTTCGTTGAGGGAACGCCGTCGTGGGACTTTCGTGAGATGGTCCGCGCCGAGATGCGCTCGGCGTCCTCGATGCTCGACCTCGGCACGGGCGGCGGAGAGTTCCTGTCCTCGCTGGCACCGCTGCCACCGACAACGATGGCCACGGAGAGCTACCCGCCCAACGTTCCGATCGCGCGTCGACGCCTGGAACCGCTCGGTGTCCACGTCGCCGACACCACCGCCAACGCAGAGCACCTCCCGTTCGCCGACGCCACGTTCGACCTTGTCGTCAGCCGGCACGAGGCATACGCGCCCGGTGAGCTGCGACGAATCCTGAAACCCTCGGGACTCTTCATCACCCAACAGGTCGGCGGACGCGACGTTGAGGAACTCAACGTGATCCTGGGCGCACCCGCCCACCAGTACCGGTCCTGGGACCTTGGGGCTGCCACCGACGAGCTGGCCCAAGCCGGGTTCGCCATCATAGACAGCCGGGAGGAACTGGTGCCTGGCGCGTTCCACGACATCGGCGCGGTCGTGCTGTTCCTGAGGATCACGCCATGGCACATCCCAGACTTCGACCCGGCCACCTACGACGGGCGCCTGCACAGCCTTCACGATCGCCTCTCGTCGGGCCGGCCGCTGAACGTCAGCTGCCACCGATTCATGCTGACCGCCCGGCCG
>JAXIPB010000108.1:0-5841 GCA_045403155.1 Micromonosporaceae bacterium | reverse complement strand
ACGGCGACGTTTCCGTCGATCCGCTTGACGTCACCGCTCATCTGTTGGAGAACCGCCTCACGCCCCATGACCTCGGGGTTGCCGGCTTCGTGCCACCGCAGACCCGGAGCGAGGGCGTCCTTCACGGCGTCGATGTCGCCCTGCTGGAACGCCGCAGTCACGCGCCGATACAACGCGGCATTGGGGTGCTCCATCGGCGTCTCCACTCGCCTGACTAAACTCAGCCTGTACTTGGCCAACAGAGCTGTCAACGCCATCGGCCGAGAAGCCGAGCCGACCGCACTGCCGGCTGACGGTGCCCGACAGCGTGATACTCGGATTGACTGCGGCACTGGCGCTGAAACGGGCCGGGCGCTGCGTGCGGTCATCGAGGCCGCCCGGGTCGGCACCGGCGTCACCGGCGACACTACTGGCAAGGTCACCTCCCTGCACCAGCTCGTGTATCGGGAGCTATGCCGCCGGCACAACGAGCTCACCGCTCGCGTGTACGGGCAGGCCAACCAGGCCGCAATCGACCACGTCGGACAGGTCGTGGCCGCCGAGGGCATCGAATGCGACTTCCGGCGGGTCGCGAACCACACCTACGCCGGGTCCAAGGAATCTCTGGCCCGCGTGCGCGACGAGGCCACCATCGCCGCCGACGCGAGGCGCAACCCCGCGCAGCAATCGCCACCCGTGGCGGACAAGCGTAGGGTGGGGGTGTCGCTCGGGACCCCGGTGGCTGACAGTCCGCCGGTGGCGGACGCATCCACTGGTCGAGGTCAACATGACAGGCGATCTCAGCGCGAGACATTATCCCCCGGCGCATGCATGCGAGACCTGGCGCGAGCCAGCCTCCCCTTCCGGCAAGCCTCGCCGTGCGGCAACTGCCGTTCTGCCTGAACACGAATCTGCACTCGGATGACCACCACACCTGTCGTCAACCGGGACGCACACGCGAACGAGCCCGGGTCCAACCCCCGGGCCCGCACGCGGCTGTACCGGGAGGGGACCTGCGTGTTGCAGGACTTTCCAGTCACCGATATCTCCGACCACCTGGCGGACCCGGCATCGGTGGTGTGGCTGGACCTGTGCCGACCGACGCCGGCCGACTTCGAGATGGTTGACGCTGAGTTTGGGCTGCACGAGTTGGCCATCGAGGACGCCCAACACGAATCCCAACGCTCGAAGCTGGACCGCTACCCCACGCACCTATTCCTCAGCGCCTACTCCGTCACCGTCGACATCGGTGGTGCGAAGTTGGACGCCCGCGAGGTCGCGGTGTTCATCACCGATCAGGCGTTGATCACCGTACGCAAAGACGACCAGTTCGACATCGCATCGGTGCTCGCGCGCTGGGACGCCTCACCCGACCTCGCCAAACACGGCGTCGCCTTCCTGCTGTACGGCCTGCTCGACGACCTCGTCGACGGCCACTTCGCCGCCGTGCAGCAGCTCGATGAGGGCATCGAACAACTCGAGGACCTGCTCTTCGACGAGCGCCGGTCAAGTATCGAGACAGTCCAGAGGCGCTCTTTCCAGCTCCGCAAGAACGTCGTCGTTCTTCGTCGGGTGGTGCTGCCCATGCGTGAGGTCCTCAACACCCTCTTACGCCGTGATCTGCAGACCGTCGGCGAGGCGATGCTGCCGTACTACCAGGATGTCTATGACCACGTCCTGCACGCCAGCGAGCGGACCGAGTCCCTCCGTGATCTGGTCGCCACGACCGTTGAGACCAACCTGACCGTCCGCGCCAACCGGATGAACCTCATCGTGAAAAAGGTGACCAGCTGGGCCGCGATCATCGCCGTACCCACGGCGATCACCGGGTTCTACGGCCAGAACCTGCCCTATCCGGGCTCGGGCGCCCAATGGGGAGTGCTGACTTCGGTCGCGCTGATCGCCGGCCTGTCCGCGCTGCTCTACGTCATGTTCAAACGAAAAGACTGGCTCTAACGCGCCAACAGGGTCGACTCATCCAGAGAAGTCCGGAGGGCAGAGCATCCGTATGGAGTTCGACGTCACCATCGAGATCCCCATAGGAACGCGCAACAAATACGAGATCGACCGCCAGACCGGCCGGATCCGGTTGGACCGCACCCTCTTCACCGCTACCCAGTACCGGCCGACTACGGCTTCATCGAACACACCCTCGGCGAAGACACAGATCCACTCGATGCGCTGGTGCTGGTACAGGAACCCACCTTTCCCGGCTGCCTCATCCGGTGCCGCGCGATCGGCATGTTCCGCATGCGGGACGAGAAGGGGCCTGACCCGAAGGTGCTGTGCGTGCCAACGTCTGATCCTCGCCTTGCGTACCTGCGCGACATCACGGATCTGGAGCGCTTCCACAAGCTGGAGATCCAGGCACTTCTTCGACGTTTACAAGGACCTTGAGCCAGGTAAGAGCGTCGATGTCGAAGGCGGAATATGGGCTGGCCGAACCGAAGCCGAGGCGGAGATCACACGCTCAACCGAACGCGCTCGTACGTCTGCGCCCGGCAGGTGACCCACACCAAGGCCGAGCCGTCAGCCGTCGCCGTTCGGCTCGCCCTTGCTCGCCGGACACACGAGTGGTGACGCCACAACATTCGCGGCCGCGCCAGACTCTGGCTCCTGGACAGCAGTGGGCGTAGTGTCAAACGCATCACCGGCGTTCTCGCGCCGACCACGCAAGTCAGCGTGCGCGCTGGCATTCCTTCGCCGCCCGGCCCCCGCGGTCACGACTAGTGACTTGCGGCGCTTCAGCAGAGGCGCCCTCTCCCTGCCGCACACCGCGGCGTTTCCCCCTAAGGGTCTTGATCACCATGGCCATGTTCGCCGAGCCAATTATGACCATCGCGATGGCAACCTCACCCGCCGAACCGACGACGCGGGCCGTCAGCCACCCCCGGCAGCGCTCCACAACCGTTCGCACCAATGGCGCATCGCGCCCAAGCCACCCGGTCGACGTGCTAGCGAGCACCGAACAGCTGCTGCGCCAACGCAATGACCTGCCGGCTGAGCATCCTGGCCGCGCCAAACTCCGCACCCGGGCCATCGAAAAGAACCTGCCGATGGCCAAACAACTGGCACGCCGCTACGCCGGACGCGGCGAACTCCTCGACGACCTGGCACAGGTCGCCGCCCTCGCCCTGATCAAGGCCATCGACGGCTACGACCCCAGCCGCCAGATCCCATTCGTCGGGTACGCCATCCCGAGCATCCTCGGCGCCCTCAAGCGACATTTCCGCGACAGCGCCTGGGCAATGCGGGTACCTCGCGCCACCCAGGAACTGGCCCGGCAGGTCACAACCGCCACCGGCGAGCTCACTCGGCAGCGGAGCCGCCCACCGACCCACGCCGAACTCGCCGACCATATGCACGTGACGATCGATGAACTCCGCACCGCCATCGGCGCCTGGCAGGTCTACCGCTTGGCGTCTCTTGACACGAACCAACCAGGCACCGACATCGCTAGCCTCATCGACCCCACCGGCGGCATCGATCCGCGCTACGCCCGTGTCGACGACCAGATGTCACTCCGGCCGCTCCTCGCGGCACTCCCCCTTCGAGAACGGCGCATACTCACCATGCGGTTCGACGGCTACATGACCCAGACCCAGATCGCCGCCGAGATCGGTCTGTCCCAGATGCACGTATCTCGACTCCTGAGGCAGTCCCTTGCCCGGCTACGGGCCGGAATTTCGAACTGAACTCTCGTCCCTCACCTGCCGGCGCCCCCGCCGTCCAGGCTTCCGCACCCCGCGGTGGGCTCCACCGCGGGGCGTCTTTAATGGGTCGAGCGCCGCCGGTGCTTCCCTATCCAAGGTTGCGGAACAGTCGGTGGAGCACGGCGCCGACGGCCAGGTAGACGAGCGCTGCCAGTCCGTAGTTGAGGAAGGTCTCTAGTTTGATGTTGGCGTTGGAGAAGAGGTTCTTGAATCCCCACGCGAGGGTGCCGGCGAGGTCCGCAAGGGCGCCTACGAGGCCGTTGTCGGCGTTGGCACCGACCATCACGAAGACGATGTGGAGTATCAGAATGAGGGCGATAACGCCGAAAATTGCGGAGACAACGCGTGAAATCAGTGAGCCGCGGCGGGTGCGGGTCTCAAGTTCCATGGGTTTGGCTTTCTGGGGTTTGGTTGGGATGGAGGTGTCGCGTCGGCCCTCTGCACGGCAGGGCCGCGATAGTGCGGTAATCACTCAACGGCGGCTCGGGGAGCCCCCATGCTGCATGGCGGCCGGCGCTGTGCCGCACCGAGCCGGCACCGCCGGCGGTCGTGCTGGCGAAACCGGAGGCGTCTGATCAGAGTCGACGGCCGCCGGCTTCCCAAAGGCAATTCCACCGATGACAGCAACGTACATTCGTGCTGGGTTCCACAGTGGAGATCGCGAGAGGAGATTGGCCGCCGCCGTACATGGCGCGTCCGGTCCACCATTGAGGGCGGATCTGTGCCGGCTTCGGGGAGGTTTTGCACGCTCATCGCGACCCCGGCCTAGTGGTTGGTCCACCGGACGGACGGACCTGCGCGGCCGGGTCCCGGGCAACGCAAGAAGTGTACGCCCAGCCGGGCCTTCCAGTCGATGCGGCGCGCGGCGTGGCTCATGGTGCGACATGACGGCTCTGCAACGGCGCGGGTGCGGGATCGGATTGGCGGGCGTAGGCTGGCGGGTGACAAGCCGTTTGAGGAGCCAGTCGCGTTCGACCCGGTCCTTGTCCTACGTCACCCGCCCGTCGCGGCCTCGCGAACCGTTTGAGGTATCGGAGGTTGCCGTCGTGTTCCCATCGTTTGGTAGCGCGGTGTTCGGATGGGCACTGCGATGAACGCTGATCGCAGGATGCGGCTGTGGGGCCTGGCCGTCAACCACGCTCACGGTGGGCCGGTCACCATCGAGCACGTCTGCGCCGCGGTGATTTCGGCTACCGGCGTAGATAGCGCCGCCGTCACTGTGATGCTCAGCGCAACCCCACGCGAGACGATTTACGCCAGCGATCAGATCGCCTCGGAGCTGGAGGAGCTGACCCTGACGCTCGGCGAGGGTCCGTGTGTAGATGCTTTCACCGGCAGCCCGGCGCTGGTCGCCGATCTGACGGCCTCGGACTGCCTTGCCCGCTGGCCGGTGTTCGCGCCGGCGGCGGCACAGGCCGGTGTTCGCGCGATGTTCGCGCTACCAATGCAGGTCGGTGCGATCCGTCTCGGTGTCATGGGCCTCTACCGCGTCCAGCCCGGCGACCTTGATCGCGAGCAATTGTCCGACGCGCTGGTGTTGGCGGACACGGCATGCGCACTAGTGCTTGACGAGGCGCAGCCCGACGCGTCACGCCGAGACGGACGTTGGCCCGACCAGGCCAGCCCCAACCACCGCGAGGTACACCAGGCGACCGGAATGATCATCGTTCAACTGGGAGTGACCGCGGCAGTGGCCCTCGTCCGGTTGCGCGCCTACGCGTATGCCCACGACCGGCGGCTGCGTGACGTCGCCGGTGACGTGGTCGCCCGACGCCTGCGATTCGCCCCCGAGGCCGATGGCTACTAGGGCCGCGTTGCAGCTAGGATCCGACCTGTTCGCAGCGGGTTGGTGCGGTCCGCTAGTACCGGCCGCCAGATCGTCGGGACTACCGTGTGGCGAGGGTGAGTGAGATGGCCGAGACCCAGCTAGCCGACGTGTTGGTGGAGATGGCCGACACGCTCGTCGACGATTTCGATGTGATCGACTTCCTGCACGTGTTGACCGAGCGGTGTGTCCATCTGCTGGGCGTCTCGGCGGCCGGGCTGCTGCTGACCGACCAGCAGGACACCCTGCAGGTGGTGGCCGCCTCCTCCGAACGGACCCGGCTGCTGGAGCTGTTCCAACTGCAAACCGACCAGGGCCCCTGCG